>JAUXIB010000148.1 GCA_030621225.1 candidate division FCPU426 bacterium | reverse complement strand
GCTCCGGTCGCCGGAGGCGACCCCATGTCTTCCCTCCACCGAATGTGGAAAAGGAAGGCATCGAAGACCAGAAGCGGAGCGACGAAGAGGGGGGTGAATTCCACCCACAAATTCCCCTGGGTAACACCGACAAAACACTCCGTCTTTTTTACAAAAAAAACTCTTTTGCCTTTCCTCTGTGACCTCTGTGGCTAAATAGCCTTTAGCCGTTACGCTTTTTACGTGTCCTCTTCCGGTTCACTTCCCCAGCCAGCTTGGTTGGCAGGCCAAAAAGATTAATAAAACCTTCGGCGTCTTTCTGGTCGTACCCTTTCCCCGCCTCAAAGGTAACCAGGTCTTTAGAATATAGCGAATACGGTGAACGGCGTGAGATAACCCGCATCACACCCCGCCGCAGCCCGACGATCACCTCGCCCGTCACTGTCTGCTGGCTATGCAAAACAAACGCCGCCAACGACTCGCGCAGTGGATGGAACCACTGTCCATTATAGATCATCTCGGCGTAGCGCAGAGAGACCTGCTGTTTATAATGATAGAGCTCGCGCTCCATAACCAGCATCTCCAGCTCACGCTGCGCGAAATACAGTACCGTTGCCGCCGGCGCCTCATAGACCCCTCTGGATTTAATACCCACCAGGCGATTTTCCACAACATCGGTCCGCCCCACCCCGTTAGCTCCGGCGATCTTATTCAGCGCCATAATCAACTTGTCCGGCGCCATCGACTTACCATCCAGAGACACGGGTACTCCCTGCTTGAAACCAATAGTCAGCCGCCGTTCCTTGGCCGGGGCTTTATCCGAAGACACCGTTAGCTGAAACATCTCTTCCTCCGGCGCAAAGGCAGGGTCCTCCAGCACCCCCCCCTCATAACTGGTGTGCCACATGTTACGGTCAATACTATAGGGTTTCTCCGCGCTCACCTCAACCTCAATACCACGCTTCTTGCAGTATGCCAAGGCATCCACCCGACCAGTGATCTCCCACTTACGCCAGGGAGCGATGATCTCCAGATCCGGAGCCAGCGCTTTAAAAGCCAACTCAAAACGCACCTGATCATTCCCTTTGCCGGTTGCGCCATGGGCCACAGCGTGCGCGCCTACCCGGCGCGCTATCTCCACCTGCCCTTTGGCCAATATCGGACGGGCAAGTGAAGTGCCCAATAAATATTTCCCCTCATATACAGCACCGGCTTGAAGAGCGGGCACGATAAAATCCCGCGCGTACTCAGCGCGCTGGTCAACGATATACGCTTTTTTCACCCCGTGACGCAGCGCCTTCTCCTTGGCCGCAACCAAATCCTCCCCTTGGCCAAGGTCGCCGGTAAAAGTGATCACTTCACAATCATATTCCTCCTTCAGCCATTCAAGCATGACCGAAGTGTCAAGCCCGCCGCTGTAGGCTAGTACTATTTTCTTCTTTGCCATCTATCTCTCCTTATTTCTATCCACAGATTCTTTTGGATAACGACACTCACCACGACGACACGACGTAACAACAATTTAATCCACAGATTCCCCTCTTTGGAGCCTCTAAATCGGGCCGCCTTAACAACCTAATCCACAGATTTCACAGATTTTTTCTTAGTAATTCAAAATTACTAAAAAACTCTCTCGCAAAATAAGAATCCTCGGGCTAACGCCCGCGGTATTCTTGTCCCGAACGGTCGCCGGCAGGCGACCACAAACTTTTCCTCCTTCGAATATGAAAAAGAAAAGCTTCTATTGCGCCCGCCAAAGCGGGCGATATTATTTGGCGCTTCATCTCCAAGCTAAACCTTGAGGTAATGCGCCCGCGGAATACGCAACCCCGTTTACTAAAAAGTCCAATTACATAGATTTCTCTACATCAAAAGAACAATCTGTGTAATTTTTGTGTCTAACTTCGACTTCAAACCGTTAAAACCAAGAATGCTTCCCTGCTAGCGAAGAATCCCCCCCGCCGCCTGCCCTGAGGGAGCAAAGCGAGTCGAAGGGTTATCAAGAGATTAATGCTTGTTTGTACGTACGTTGTTAGACTTTTCCAAAAACCAATCTGTGTAATCTGTGGACAATAAAAGTTTTTTCAACTTACCTGTTCATACATCGTTAGACTTTTCCAAAAACCAATCTGTGAAATCCACAGATCCCTCTATTTCACCAGCATCACCAGCAACGCCTTCTGCACATGCATCCGGTTTTCCGCCTGCCGCAGCACGATCGACTGCGGACCGTCCATCACCTCATCCGTTATCTCCTGGCCGCGGTGCGCGGGCAGACAGTGCATCACGAGCGCGTTCTTCTTTGCGGACGCAAGCAGTTTCGAGTTCAGCTGGTAAGGTTTGAATGCCTTTAGCTTGGCCGAGGCCTTCTTTTGCCCCATACTTACCCAGGTATCCGTATACAACAGGTCAGCATTAAGCGCAGCCTTCCCGGGGTTACTCTCTTTGCGCACCATAACTTTAGGATTTATCCCACGGGCCGTCTTCAACACCGCCTCCGGCACTTCACACCCCTTGGGGGAAGCTAACACGAGGTCCATTCCCGTCAAGGCCGCGCCGAAAACCAGTGATACCGCTACGTTATTCCCGTCGCCCAGATAAACACAACGTAATCCCTTCAACTTTTTCCCCGCCTCACGCAGCGTAAAAAGATCCGCCAGGATCTGGCAGGGATGACAGTAGTCAGTGAGGCCGTTGATAACCGGTATATCCGCGCAACGGGCAAACTCCTCCACCTCCTCCTGGTCATAGGTGCGCACCACCAAGGCGTCCAGATAGCGCGCCAGTACCCGCGCCGTATCGGCAACCGTCTCGCCCTGCTTAAACTGCAACCGCTCAGACTGCATATCCAGGGCCAGCCCGCCCAATTGATTTATCCCCGCCTGAAAAGAAACCCGCGTACGCGTTGAGGTCTTACGAAAAAGCAACCCGACCGTTTTGCCCTTGAGCGGTTGATAGGCGGGGCCTCTCTTCTTTAACTCCACCGTTTTCCGCATGATCGCCTCGAGCTCACTTGGCATTAGCTGCGTCAGAGACAACAGGTCTTTGTGCTTCAGTTTCTTAGTCATAGTTCGACGGTGAATGGTCGTCGGTGAATAGTGAATGGCACTCAAGCGGACCATTCACCAATCACCATTCACTCTTCACAACTCCTTTATAGATTTCTCGATGATAGCCAGCGCCTCGTCAATATCCTTACTCTTCACGGTCAAAGGGGGCAGAAACCGCAGCACATTGCCCGGATTACAATTAGCCAGCAAACCGTTGACACGGCAGGCCTTCGCTAACTCAGGCCCTTTTGCTGTCAGCTCAATCGCCGTCATCAGTCCCAGGCCGCGCGCCTCGCGGATGAGTTCGTCATGGTCCGCGGCCAGTTTCTTCAGGCCCTTAAGAAAGGCGCGGCCCATCTTCGCCGCGTTGTCCACGAGGTTATCGACAATAATCGTCTCAATCACTACCTTGCCCACCGCGGCGATCAGGTTGTTACCGCCATAGGTTGTGGCATGATCTCCCGGCGCCAACGACCCCATAAGCCGCTCACTGACCAATACCGCGCTCATTGGCAACCCGCCACCAATCGCCTTGGCCATAGTCATCACGTCAGGCAGAATATCCGCGTGCTGATAGGCGAACATCTTACCGGTCTTACCAAAGCCGGTCTGCACCTCGTCCACCACCAGCAGCACACCGTTGTCCTCAGTAAGCTTGCGCAACTCGTGCAGATAAGCCCGCTCCAGAACGTTGACCCCGCCCTCTCCCTGGACCACCTCGACAAAGAACGCATTGACGTCCTCTTTGATCGCCGCGCGGGCCGTTTTAATATCATTACGCGGCAAAAATTCTACCTCGCCAAAAAGCGGCGAAAACGGTTTGCGATAGTTCTCATTCGAGGTAAGCGACAGAGCGCCGATCGTGCGCCCGTGGAAACACCCCTCCAGCGCCAGGAACTTCTGCTTACCCGGCTTATGCTTGAGTGCCAATTTAAGCGCGGCCTCGTTGGCCTCGGCGCCCGAGTTAGCGAAAAAGACCTGGCCTTCAAAAGCAATTTCGCTGATCAACTTGGCCAGCTCCGCCTGTTGCTGAGAGTAATAAAGGTTCGAAGTATGTAGTAATTTCCCGGCCTGCTGTTTGATAGCCTCCACCACCTTGGGATGGCAATGGCCAAGCACATTCACCCCTATCCCGCAAAGGAAATCGAGATACTGATTCCCCTCCGAGTCCCAGCAGTGCACTCCTGCCCCGCGCATAATGGCGATCTTGTCGCGGCCGTAGGTGTGGAGAATGTATTTATCAGACTGGTCTATTATGTTGAAGGTCTCCATCTTCATTTCTCCCTAAATTGATTGGGAACACTGGACACAGGACACGGAACACAGGCGTTCCCCGTGTCCCGAGTTGTCGGTTCCTCATAACCTATTAGTGGATAGAACCGACGGGGGCGCTATCGCGCCCGGACCCGTGTACCGTGTGCCTACTTAACGATCTCCGTTCCTATCCCCCGTGGCGTAAATATCTCCAGCAGCATCGCGTGCTGCACCCGGGCGTCCAGAATATGCGCCTTGCTCACGCCGCGCCGCAGCGCCAGCGCGCAAGCGTCCACCTTGGGGATCATACCGCCGGCTATTATTCCTCGTTTCTTCAAACCAGCCATCTGCCCCAGGCGCACCGTGGAAATAAGCGTCTCCGCTTTTTCTTTCCGCCGCAACAGGCCCGGTACGTCAGTCATCAGTATCAGCTTGCTGGCCTTTAGCGCCGAGGCTACCTCTCCGGCAATAATATCAGCGTTGACATTATAGCTCTGCCCACCGCCATCAGATCCCAAAGGCGCGATCACCGGAATAATATCTTTATCCAGCAAAACATCAATGATCTCCCGTTTGACACTTTCCACCTTCCCCACGAAACCCAGCTTGCGCGAAGCCTGGCGCACCCGAATCATACCGCTGTCGCGGCCGCTAAGACCCACCGCTTTGACGCCGAAAGCGCTCAAGGTGTCCACTATACTTCCGTTGACCTTGCCCTCCAGCACCATACTCACAACATCCATAGTCTCACGATCAGTAACCCGCAAGCCATCGACAAAACGCGCCTGGTAACCGAGCTTTTTGGAAAGCTCGCTCACTTCCTCGCCGCCGCCGTGCACCACCACCGGCTTGATGCCGACGTATTTCAGGGCAACAATGTCACGCAGGACATTCTCCTTCAGTTTTTTGTTGGCCAGCGGCCGCCCGCCCAGCTTGATAACAAATACCTTGCCGTGGAACGCCTGAAAAAACGGCAGAGCCTCTACCAGTACTGATGCTTTTGCAATGATTTCCTTCAAGTCAACCTCCTTGGGCACACAGCACACTGGACACTGGACACAGGGAACTCCACCAAAATCCCCGTGTACCGTGTACCGTGTTCCGTGTTCCGTGTTCCTACAAAATGTACTTACTCAAATCTCTATCCTCCACCAGCTCCTTCAATCTTTCCTCCACGTAAAGCTCGTCGATAACAACCTTGCCGCTCAGATTTTCGGGAGCATTAAAGGATATATCCTCCAACAACTTTTCCATTACCGTATGCAAACGCCTGGCGCCGATCTGCTCCCCTTGTTCATTCAGATCAAAAGCCAGGCGAGCAAGCCGTCTCACCGCCTTGGCCTTAAACTGCACCTGCACATTATCCACCTCTAAAAGCGCCCGATACTGTTTCGTTAGCGCGTTATGCGGCTCGGTCAAGATCCGCACAAAATCCTGCTCCCGCAGGCTGTCCAGATTAACCCGCAGCGGAAAGCGGCCCTGTAATTCAGGAATAAGATCAGAAGGTTTAGCAACGTTAAACGCGCCGGCAGCCATAAAAAGGATATGGTCCGTTTTTACCGGGCCCTGCCGGGTATTCACAGTGGTGCCCTCAACGATCGGCAAAAGATCCCGCTGGACGCCTTCGCGCGACACTTCAGGGCCCTGCTGCCGCTCCCGGCCGGCAACCTTGTCCAACTCATCGATAAAGACGATGCCCGATTCTTCGACCCGGCGAACCGCCTCTTTGGTCACATCGGCCATGTCCACCATCCGGTTGATCTCTTCCCCCGTCAACATACTACGCGCGTCCTTGATCTTCACCTTGCGTCGTTTCTTACGGCGCGGCATCATATTGCCGATCATGTCCTGTATATTATTATCCAGGTCTTCCATGCCAGGCCCCTGGAATATCTCAAGCACCGGCCCCGCCTGGACCTGCTGATCTATTTCCACAAAGGTCTCTTCCATCTCCTCGGACCGTAACTTCGCCCGCATTTTTTCACGCGCAGCGCTCAAATCCCCGGCCGCGGGGGCAGGCCCCGCCGGCACTCCCGGCGGACGGCGCAGCGGCGGAACTAACAGGTCGAGAAGTTTTTCTTCAACAACCTCGGCCGCCTTCTCCTCGACCGTTTTCATGCGCTTGGTCCTCACCTGGTTTACCGACTGTTTGACCAGGTCGCGGATCATCGACTCGACATCCCGGCCCACGTAGCCCACCTCGGTATACTTGGACGCCTCCACTTTGATGAACGGCGCGTCAGTAAGTTTAGCGACCCGACGGGCGATCTCTG
>JAUXIB010000177.1 GCA_030621225.1 candidate division FCPU426 bacterium | reverse complement strand
GGGGAAGAATGGACGGTGCAGTTTATCACTAACGGCAGTGGAGAACTGGTGATCGAGAATCATAACCCGGACGAAGTTGAGTTCGTGGGCCTGGAGTGCGAAAGTGTGGTAGTAGTGGGGGGCAGGGGGATAATAGTAAATGAAAAGGTGGATGATTATAAGCAGGAAGGGGCTAAGGTAAAAGTTGACTGGCATCACGGCATGGGCAAGGCGATCTTCCGACCCATAAAGATGGGTAAGCACAAGGTTGGATTCACGTTTGGCAAAGAAAAGGATGCGGCATTCAACCAGGCGACCGAGGTTGTCTCCACGGAAAGCACGGCTGGTTCTGGAGCGTCAACCATAGTCGTGGATTCTACGAATGTATATATTGCTTGGAATGATGTGACCGACTACGGGGGTTCGGGCACGGATAAGGACATATTTTTTAAGAGCAAGCCGATTGGCGGCAGTTGGCCCGCGGTGACTGAGGTCGTCTCCACGGAAAGCACTGATGATTCTTACGATCCAGCCATCGCTGTAGATTTCACGAATGTGTATATTACTTGGTATGATCATACCGATTACAACGGTTCGGGCACGGATGCAGATATATTCTTCAAAAGCAAGCCGATCGGCGGGGTTTGGCCGGCGACGACCGAGGTGGTCTCCACGGAAAGTACGGAGTATTCTTGGACCCCGACCATCGCCGTGGATTCAACGAATGTATATGTCGCTTGGTTTGATTGGACCGATTACGGTGGCGCGGGCACGGATTTTGACATCTTTTTCAAGAGCAAGCCGATCGGTGGGAGTTGGCCGGCAACGACCGAGGTCGTCTCTACGGAAAGTACGGGTGCTTCTGAACATACAACCATCGCCGTGGATTCAGCGAATGTATATATTACTTGGTATGATTGGACCGATTACGGCGGCTCGGGCACGGATTGGGATATATTCTTCAAGAGCAAGCCCATCGGCGGGATTTGGCCGGCGACGACCGAGATTGTCTCCACGGAAAGCACGGCTGAGTCTAGATATCCAACTATCGCCGTGGATTCAGCGAATGTATATATTACTTGGGATGATGATACCGATTATGGTGGCGCGGGCACGGATTGGGACATATTCTTCAAGAGCAAGCCGATCGGTGGGAGTTGGCCGGCAACGACCGAGGTCGTCTCTACGGAAAGTACGGGTGCTTCTCGTGCTCCAGCCATTGCCCTGGATTCAACGAATGAATACGTCGCTTGGTGTGATTGGACCGATTACGGGGGCTCAGGCACGGATCGGGATATATTTTTCAAGAGCAAGTCGATTATTTATTACTCACCCACGATAACCCTTACCGCAACGGTTTCGGCGAGCGTTACCCCGACGGCGACCATATCTCCTACGCCGACGATTAGCCCCACTTGCACCGTTACTCCTACGATCACTGTGACTAGCACGATAAGCCCTACCTCTACTATCAGTCCCACTCCCACGGTCAGCCCTACCATCACCGAGACATTGACGCCGGTGCCGGAGATACTGGTGTTCCCCAACCCATTCAATCCCGGCAAGGCGCAGGGTGGTTTGCTCAAGTTCTGGGGATTACCTGAGGAAGCGAAGCTGTCTATCTACACGCTGTCCGGTGAGCTGGTGAGGAAGTTGACCGCGGAGGGGACAAAAGCCTATTGGGATGGACGTACCGAGGGTGGTAAACTGGTTTCAATGGGCACTTATTATTACGTAATAGAAGCGGGCAGGAGGGTGGAGGAGCGTGGCAGGATTGCGGTGGTTAGGTGAAGCGGTAGCTCGTAGTTCGTAGCTAGTAGCTCGAGAACGGCGTATAGTCGGTAACGGGAGAAAGTAATTAAAAATTAAAAAGCCGAAGGCCCTACGTAGCCCATGAGGCGAGATGTGTATTAGAGCGGGCGGAGTAGGGGAAGCAAGCAGTTTAATGAAGAACATATTAATAGCCGCTATCTTGTTTGTACTCATCAGCCCGCCGCTTTGGTCCGGCGAGGCGGGAACCACCGGCGCTAATTTCCTCAAAATAGGGGTGGGCGCACGCCCGGCGGCGATGGGTGAGGCCTTCATCGCCGTAGCCGATGACGCCAACGCTATATTCTGGAACCCGGCCGGCCTGGCTCTTCTGCGCGGCCTGTATTTCGCATCCGCTCATAATGAGTGGATGGATGACGTGACCCACGATTCCTTCGCCTGTAGCCAGGGCTCGCGGAACTTCGGCACCATCGGCGGCAGCATAGTCTACCTGAACAGTGGCACCTTCAAAGAGACACTGGAGACTCCCAGTGGTGGCTACGCGGGTGAGGGGCGGGACCTTAGCAATATGGATTTCGCTTTTAGCGTTGCCTATGCCCAGCGTCTCGGCGTCTGGTGGAATAGTAACTTCCTGCGCCGTTTTCTGCTTGGGCTGAAGACCACTTATATAGTTCAGAACGTAGGTGATGTTTCGGTCAGCGCCGTCTCGTCCGACCTGGGATGCTTGTACGAGGTTAAACGGGACGAGCTATATGTCGGCGGCGTAGTGCAGAACGTCGGCACCAAGATCAAGGAGGCCGACCAACCCCTCGCCCTTAAGCTGGGCGCTTCCTACAAGAAAAAGCGGGTGTTCGCGGCGGCCGACCACTTGCTCATCTCTGCGGAAACAGACGGCTACGTTATGGATACCGGATTGAAAGCCAAGATCGGTCTCGAATACGGCGTTTTCACCCAGCAGCAGGGTGTCGCTCTCCGCACCGGATTTCGCTCGGGCAGCGATCTGGGCAATCTTGCCAACTGGAGCATGGGTGCGGGGTATTTCTTCGGCTGGGGCTTGGTGGACACGGCGATAGATTACGCCTTCTCACCCTATGGCGTCCTCGGCAACTCGCACCGCGTTTCTTTCCACATCAGCATTAAGGGCGCGCCGCCGCATCCGCGGGCCTCCTTGAAAATCGAAAAGGATATGATTCAGAAGGGAGAAGCGGTGAAGTTCAAGCTGTCCATCCGCAATAAGCATGAAATAAAAAAGTGGAATGTTGTGGTGCGAAATAATAACGGCGAGGAGGTAAACCGCTTTGAGGGCACGGGCCATCCGCCGGGCGAGTTCTCTTGGAATACAAGCGGGAAAAACGGCAGGATGGTAGGAGGCGGAGACTATTCCCTGGACTTCACCGTTGAAGACGAAACAAAAACAAAGACGGGAGCTCGCGGACACGTCCTGCTCGCTTGGGCCGAATCGGCACAAGCGCCCGCCTTGCCGAGGGCAACGTCGCAAGCGATACCGGAACTAAAAAAACTAGAGTTAAAGACGCCACCGAAATACGGCAGGAACTGCGATACCGCCTTCAGGATCCCTGCCGGTTTGTTATTTGAAAGAGGACGCGCAGCGCTCAGACCGGAGACCGCCAGGTCCCTGGCCGAAGTTCTTGTCGCCATGGACGGAGCTCATCCCAACAGCCACATCATCATTATCGCGCATACCGATAACATCGCCTGGATCCCGCAGCAACTTACGGGAACATTCTTCAGGAGTAACTACAGTCTTTCCTCGGCGCAGGCGAAAGCACTGCAACAGTTTTTCGTAGCAAGGGGAATAAACTCAAGCCGGGTTACCGCAATGGGCTACGGTGAGGCAATGGCCATCGTTGATAATACAACAAGCCTGGGGCGACAGAAGAACCGCCGTATAGAGCTGTTGCTCTACAGCAAAAGCGGTAACATAGTCAATGACCATCTAGAACAGGGAAAAGTTTTCCTGGAAACGGGAATGGCCTTTAAGGAACGGGGTGAAACGACGGCGGCAAAAGAGCATTTTCTTGCCGCACTGACCCGCTTGACCAAGGCCGCGGGCCTTGACCCCTCAAGATCCATCACCTTCCGTTTGGCGGGTGACTGTTACTACGCTTACGGCGCACCCAAACAAGCGCGCCAGGCCTATGAAAGGGCACTCCGGTTGAATCCCGAGGACGTAGAAATAAAAAAGCGGTTGGGGAAGGAATTCTGAATTGTGAAAAGGTACACGGTTACACCCTACTACGCGCCACGCGCTACGTAGGGCAGGCGGGATACGGGGGCTTAGGAAGGAATTCTGAATTCTGAGTTATGAATTATGAAAAGGTACACGGGATACGGGACACGGGGGGGCTTAGGAAAGAATTAAAAAGTAAAAAGTAAAAATGGGTTTGACCTGGTAGTGCACGCTGTACGCAATACGACATACGATAGGTGGCCGCAAGGCGTCCGCGGCGAGCGAACGACGAGTCCCGAGCTACGAGCTACGAGTTCCCGGCCATTGGTTGCCACAGTTCCAATCCCAACGGCTCCAGCCGCTGCCATACTTCCTCAAACTTGTAACACATCTCTTCCGGTTTATGCGCGTCAGAAGCTAGTGAGATCTTTTTGCCGCCGTGTTCCACGTAAAGTTTTAAAAGATCATAGCTGGGAAAAGGCTCCAGCAGGCCTAAGCGCAAAGCCTTGGTGTTGCTTTCCAGGGCCATGCCATGTGAAATTGCCGCGTCCACTATTTCTTCCAGTATGCTGTGGTATTCGGCTAACGAATAGGGGCCATAGCGCTCCTCGGCTACGCGTTTGACGTAGTCGGCATGGCCCAAGACGTCAAAGAGACCGCTCTTGGTGCAGGCGGCCACTTCCCGAAAGTAGTTCTGATAAAGTTTATCTTGGGGTTGGTCCGCTAATTGTACGGTCAGCGGTTTATACTCAAAGATATAGTGTACCGAACCGATGACGTAGTCAAAGGGATGTGCTTTGAGGAAGGCGGCGATCTCTTCTTCCAGCCATGAGCGGTAGTCTACCTCCAGGCCGAAAAGTATCTGCAGATCGGGGTGATCCCGGCGCAGTTTGTCGATGGTTGTCTTGGTCTTGTCGTAATCAAAATAGTCCCGCTGGGGATCGGCGGGGTCGAAGTCTTTGTGTTCGCTGAAGCCGATGGCGGAAAGCCCTAACTCAGATGCGTGCCGTGCAAAGGCCGCCGGCGCTGTGTCTGAATCATGCGAGAGAGTGCTGTGCAGGTGGAAGTCGTTGATTACCATAGTGTATGATTATAACACTAAATGGGGCTTGTTGCTCGTGACTCGTAGCTCGTAGCTCGGGGACCCCCACCCCAGAGGTGAGACTACGTTTTTTTACCACCAAAGATGATCCACAAATTTCTTTCTCTTGGAGCTCCTGAATCGGGCCTCTCTAACGACCTATCCACAGATTTGCAAGTTTCTGTTATGTTTAGCAAGGCAGAAACTCGCGAGAACACTTTTGGTGTTCGTACCACAGATTTTTTTCTTAGTAATTCAAAATTATCAAAAA
>JAUXIB010000212.1 GCA_030621225.1 candidate division FCPU426 bacterium | reverse complement strand
GATGGTGGCCCCGAGAGTTCCATCCGTCGTAAATTACAGGGGAACTCTCCTTCTGGAGCGACGACCGAAACATGATATAGGGGTCGGTTCTAATCCGATAGAAGTAGGATGGTCGGGCTGGTCGGATTCGAACCGACGACCTCTTGCTCCCGAAGCAAGCGCGCTAACCAAACTGCGCTACAGCCCGGCAAAGGAAGCAATAATAATAACAGGTGAGGGAGCTGAGTTCAAGCTGTATTTTTGGTATCGCAGATTACGCAGATGAAACACTGATTACGCGGATGAAACGCAGATTACGCGGATAATCACAAAGTAACCCACCACCAAAGATGATCCACAGATTCCCTTCTTTGGAGCTTCTAAATTGGACCTCTTTAACGACCTATCCACAGATTGGCAAGTTTCTGTTATGTTTAACAAGGTAGAAACTCGCGAGAACACTTTTGGTGTTCGTACCACAGATTTTTTTCTTAGTAATTCAAAATTATCAAAAAACTCGCTCACAAAACACGTAAACCCGCTTACTGAAAAGTCCAATTACACCGATTTTTTCGTTATCGAAAGAATACTCTGTGCAATTTTTACGTTTAACCTCAACTTCAAACCGTTAAAACTCAAGAATGCTCCCCTGCTAGCGAAGAATCCCCTCGCCGTTATCAAAAGATTAATGCTTGTTTGTACGTCCGTCGTTAGACTTTTCCAAAAACCAATCTGTGGAATCTGTGTAATCTGTGGATTCAAAGCCGTTTTTGGTGCTTCCTTGATCCTGCGGGGGGTCACGATGTCCCTTCCCATTTCCAACACCGTCGCCAAAATCCTTGACACTTTGCGAGGGTATTGATAATATGCTCTGCTGTGGTTGTTTGGCGTGGTATTTCTTAACATAGCCTACGGTATTCTTCTGATGGCAAGGAGCAAACTTTGAAAGCTGGTAAACAAGCTATTCTCCTTCTTACAATTTCCGGGTGGTTGGTCCATAATGCCTGTGCGCTGAGAGATCCGTTTGTATGCGCGCTTAACACCTATGGTTCCACAGGTTTGGCGGTTGTGCCGCATGCCGATGTCCTGCCTGAGAAGAGATTTGCCGTGGGCATTCATAATTTCTCGCCGGAGATAGTGTTTGCTTGGCCCTATCTACCGGGTGAATTGGGTGTGGTCACTACAATTCGCGAGAATGAAGACCTACCCGATGTATTTAAGGAGATGTCTGTAAATCTTAAATTTCGCTTGCTGGAGGAATCACGGCGTCAGCTTAATCTGGCCTGTGGTTTAGAGCGTTCTGAGCTGAGAAAAAACGGTTTCTTCGTTGTGGCAGACAGGAGGTTGCCGAGTATATTCGGTCGTCTGATGGTCGGTTATGGTTGGCAAGATATAACGGAGCGTATGAACGGAGTATTCTGTGGTATTGCCGCTAATATATATCACGGAATGCAGCTTTTAGGGGAGTACGATGGCGATGATGTGAATCTGGGTTTTCGGCTATTGCTCTCACCACAGATAAAGATCGATGCTTTGTGTTTGGGATTACGAAGATTGCGCCAGCAAACGAACGTCCGAAGCGTATTTGACGAAAACGTAAGTTTTGGACTCTCTATTGATATGAAAGTCAAGCGACCGTGGAAGAGGAAGAAAAAGTCAAATTAAAAGCCTTGATCCACGGCGCGGTGCAGGGAGTAGGATATCGTATGTTTGCCTGCCGAGTGGCGAGGAACTACGGTCTTGTTGGATATGCGAGAAATTTGGGGGACGGTAGCGTAGAAGTGGTATCAGTAGGGCCGCGCCCCAATCAACTTTTATTCCTAAAACAGTTGCGCCGAGGGCCTTGGGGCGCTAGGGTGGATGATGTTATTTGCGAATGGGCTGCTGAAGAAAAATATGATGGATTTAATGTGAGGTTTTAGATGGCTGATAAAAAACGAAAAGTAAAAAAAGCAACCGTTCGCGAGCCGAGCGTGAAAAACAACGGCAGGAAATCACGGTCGCGCAAGAAGGTTGTCGCTGGACCAAAGAAGAAGATTGCTGTCAAGCGTGGCAAAAAAAAGGCCGTGTCTCCGGTAAAAAAACGGTCTTTGGGTATTGCGGCTCCGCCTCTGGGCAAGCCAAAGACCGCCAAACAGTTGGATGAACAGGGGGCAAAACAGAAACGTTCTTTGAAAAAGATATGGTCTCGAGCTACGACCAAAGAAACCGCTGTCGTTACGACCAACCTGTTGCATATATATTTGCGCGAGATAAGCCGGGCTCCGCTTTTGAATATGCAAGAGGAAATATATTTGGCCTTGCGTATTAGAGCCGGCTCGAAAACGGCAAAGAAAAGGCTGGTTCAGTCAAACCTGCGCTTAGTAGTGAATGTAGCCAAACGTTACGTTAACCGCGGGCTTGCCCTGCTTGACTTAATCGAAGAAGGAAATATAGGTTTGATGCGTGCGGTGGAAAAATTTGATCCTGATAGGGGATTCCGCTTTTCAACATACGCTATCTGGTGGATCCGTCAGGGCATCAGCAGGGCTATTGCCAATACCGCCCGAACTATCAGGCTGCCTGTTCATATGTTTGAGAACGTAAGTCGTATGCTGGATGCGCAACGGAAACTTTACCAAACTCTTGGCCGTGAACCGACCGTAGACGAGATCGCCCAAAAGCTGGATGTTTCTGTGAAGAAAGTCAGGGACATGTTACGGTTAACCCACCGCACGATTTCCATGGACACAACTATTTTTGGTGACAATGAGGACGGCAAGGGGATCGTAGATTTTATAGTGGACATCAAGGCTGAAAATCCCGCGGAAGAGGCCTTTCGTGATTTGCGCTATAGCCGTTTGGAAAGAATGCTGCGTCAGCTAAGTTCTCGCGAACGCTTGGTTTTAGAAATGCGTTTTGGTTTGGGCAAGAGCACGTTTAACACCTTAGAGGAAACCGGCCGGCATTTGGGAGTAACCAGAGAAAGAGCGAGGCAAATAGAGAGTCGCGCATTACAGAAACTGAAAAAACTATTGGATGGCAAAGACCAGGATTATTTGAATTTTCTGCGGGAAAAGAGCATTTAATCTTCGCAAAAAACGCGGAGAACGCGCCCCAGCGCCTGTCTGCCGACAGGCAAACGCAGGGGGCGGAAAGCGCGGAATAACACGAAACGAGGGATATACGATGTCAAAAGAAGAATTAAAAAAAGCGATAAGGGATGTGCCGGATTTTCCAAAACAAGGAATTATCTTCAAGGACATCACGACGGTCCTGAAGGACCCGAGACTGCTTGGCGTGGCGTTAGCGGAGATGGCCGGGTTAGCCGCCGGGTTGAAAGTTGACAAGGTTGTGGCCGCCGAAGCACGGGGCTTTATTTTTGGTACGTCTCTGGCCGAGAAGTTACACGCTGGTTTCGTGCCGGCACGTAAATCCGGCAAACTACCCGCCGAGGTAGTAGAGGAAGAGTACGATCTGGAATACGGCACCGATAAACTGGCAGTGCACAAGGACGCCATCGAAGCCGGGGAAAAGGTCCTGATAGTTGACGACCTATTGGCTACCGGGGGTACGGTAGAGGCACTGGTAAAGCTGGTGAACAAGATGGGTGGACAAGTGGTGGGCTGTCATTTTTTGATAGAGTTGGCCTTTCTAAAGGGCCGGGAACGTTTGGCGGGCCAGGAAGTAAAGAGCGTGATCGTTTATGAGGGGGAATAGGGAGCTGACGATTTGTTGACTTATGGTACAGTTGATATTTTAAAAGCTTATCTATATATATTTCTTTTATAATTATTTCCTTCCTGTCCCCCCGCAAGAGTAACATTTCTTTTGCCCCGTCCCTCTGCAAGTAATACACTTGCTAAAGCCCCGACCTCCGCAACTGTAACACTTACTCTTACGGTTAGCGAATGAGCGCATCACCACGCCGCTACCATTGCAAGCATAACAAAGGCTACCATTGCCTGTTCCCTGACACATCGTACACCCTTTTTGTCCCGTACCTCCACACATAAGACAAGAGTATTGCCGCTGTGGTTGTTGATATTGCGTGTTTCTTACGGCTTGCCTATCGGCCATACCT
>JAUXIB010000169.1 GCA_030621225.1 candidate division FCPU426 bacterium | reverse complement strand
CGACAGCCTTCGGCACAGCGATCCCACCGTATTTGAGACGGACAACCTCCTCCCGGGGTCCCGCATTGGCGACGGCATCGACGAGAGCCTGGACCGGGTTCTGCCCGGTCTTCTCGTGGATGATATCAAATGCGGATACGACGATGCTGTAAGCGCGCTGCTTTTTGCCTGTGTTCGCCTTTTTCTGCATGATCTTGTTGATCAGTCGTTCAACGATCGATACACTGGACTTGTTGAACTGACGGCTGCTATGTTTGCCGTTTCCGGTATCCTGTATCCGGTATCCCGCTTGTACTTGATACCAGCGATTAGCTACTACCTACTACCTACTACCTACTACCTACTACCTACTACCTACTACCTACTGCCTTATCCTCGGCCTGCTCGCTGATTTAGGCAGGCCAAACTCCCTGATCAATCTCAACGCCTTGTCCCGGTCATTAGTTGGCGGGGCGCAGACGTCGCCGCAGCAAATAAAGAGCAGCGAGTTCTTTACCGGTGCGGCGGCGAGGATGCTCTTGGTGGTGGGTGGCAAAAAACAGGCGTCGCTGGGTACCGGTGGCAACAGGATAGTTATGCTGTGCGGGCGGTAGGCCAACAGACAGGCGCGGACAAAAGAATCTGTTTCAATACTTTCGGGCAGTAGGGTCAGCGTAGTGGGGGGGCGTTGGTGCTCGGCAATAACCGGGTCCAGCAGGGGATGAGTGGCGGCAAGTTTGTAGAATTTTGTCTGACTAATGATGCGGGCAGACAGACGGTGATAGCTCTCTTCCTCGGTGAAGAAATGCAGCCTGTCCAGCGCGCGGATCAGCAAGCCAAGGTCGCTCAATTGGTTTGTTGTCGCTTCCGGAGCCAAGAGAAAATCAATACCTTCTTTGATGGTGACGGCCAGGGTCTCGGCCTGATCAAGAAAAACACAATTTAGACTGGCCGGCGCGGCCGCCGCGAGCAAACACATCGCCCGGGAAGCGAGCGGCAGCAGGTCGTCTTGCGTGGCGGTGATCGCCAGGGAGGGCACGGCTTTTTCTAATTTGTTCAGAATAAGCTGTCTGCCTTTGCCGGGCAGCAGCGGGGATGGCTCTGAGATTAACGCTGCCGCGTATTCCAGATGCGGCGCGTCCCATTTTTTACATTTAAGCACGCGCAGCGAAAGTGATTTAGTGAGTTGTCTCATGAGTTCTCGCGCGGTTTTATCACCAAGCATACGGGAAATGGCGCAAAGTGAAGGTAGATAACGTGCGGCGAGGAGGTAACGGTTTTCATCGTTAGCGATAGAAAATGATTGCTGCAAGATAATGATCCAGGTGTGTAGCTGTTGTCGGTTGGCCTTATTGGGCGAGCGGAAATAATCAGCCAAGTGTTTTTCTAGCGCCAAAGCGGCGAAAGGGGCGGCTGGGTCAAGCGTTTTGCTTGCGCTTGAGATTAATAGTCCCTTGGGGCGACGAAGATTTTTACAAAATACAAAGATGCCCGCCAGAAGCGCGATGATTACGAGGATGGTCGATATTTTCGTGATTTTCTTCATTATTATCAGGAATGATAGCATCATCAGCGGGTAGACGGCAAGGAGATATTGAGTTATGAGTTATGAATTATGAAGAAGGTACACGGTACACAGGATACGGGATACTGGGGAAAATGCATCGAACGTCAAACGGCAAGACGTTATAGGCGACGTTAGACCATACTTCGCCAATGCCACGTAGGGCAGGCGTGTGACGTTGGACGAAAATAAGAATCCCCGGGCTGACGCCCGTGTTTTCTTGTCCCGATGGAGTTTATGTGTTATTGCTTGCGGAATAACACAATACGCAATGCGACATACGATAGGTGGCCGTGAGGCGGCCACGGCGAGCGAACGATGAGTATCGAGCTACCAGCTACGAACTACGAGCTACGAATTAACAGCTACGAATTAACGCATTGACGCTGTGCCAAGAGTGTGTTAAAATCGCTACATAATGAGAAACATTTCTCTGCGTTGGAAATTGCTGTTTTTCTTCTTGGTGATCGCCCTGGTACCTATTGTTTTCTTGATGATTTACACCGCCCGGCTTGTAGAAGAGACGATCGATCTTGGTCTTAATAAAGAGGTGGAACGGTCACTTAACGATGGCCGGGAATTACTAAACAAGTTAAGCACCAAGGAACAGGAGCACCTGGTAAATTACCTTTCCCTGATATCCGGAAATGCCGCGCTGGTTAGCTCGGTAAGCAGTGGTCATAAGCAGACGATGACAGAACGGTTGGAAGGCATTCAACGCCGTTATCTCTTGGGCAGTATCCAGATCTACGATCCTCAGGGGCGATATTTAGCGGGATACCCAAGGGAGCGAGATGTTCTCTTGGCAAGGTCCGCCGCGCGGCAAGCGATCGACAAAGGCATCCCTTATATCATAGATTTCTCCTTTTATGAAAGACGGGTGATCGGCGCGGCTCCGCTATTTTACAATGAGAAATTGCTCGGGATAATTGTTGGCGAGCATCTGTTAAGCGGTATCTACGCGGAGAAGATCGAGGGGATGATAGCTACTTTGGGCCGCTATCAGGAATTACTGCGCAACAAGGAGTCCTTGCGCCGGCGGTATTATCTCCAAATGTGGATGGCGGCCATGAGTTTATTATTGGCGGCCATGTTGATCTCGTATTTCATCACCCGTTGGATAATGGAGCCGGTACGGCGCTTGATAACCGGTACTGAAAAGATCGCCGCCGGAAACCTGGATGCCCATCTGGGCGGGGCTTCGGGCGATGAGTTGGGACGCTTAACCTCAGCTTTTAACAAGATGACGGTTTCTTTGCGTGATTACCGCGCTCGTCTGGGGGAGGCGCAGAGGCTCAACGCCTGGCGGGACGTGGCGCGGGCGGTAGCGCACGAGATAAAAAACCCGCTTACTTCCATTCAGCTTTCTGTTCAATATTTGAAGGACAAGCATGCCACGGGGAAACGCGAGTATCGTGATGTATTGGAGATTTGCGTCGCCAACGTATTAGAACAGACGGAATCTATGCGGTTGATGGCTACCGCTTTCTCGGAATTCGCCACGCTGCCTCGGGCCAGGAAAAAGATATTTCAGCCGGCGCAAGCGTTGCAGGAATTAACGACGGCCGTTTCGCGGCAGGCCAAGGTGAAGTTAGAATTATCCCCGGGAACGGAAGTTATGACACTTAAAGCCGATGGCGCGCATTTTCGTCGGGCCGTACTCAATCTGATACAGAACGGACTTCGCGCCCAAAAGGGCGCGGCTCGTTTGGGGCTCTCTCTGGCAACGAGCCGGGGGGCAAAGGGAATGGAGAAGTATGATCTGGAGCTCGGACGTTTGGAGAAGGGTCCGTTGCCGCCGTTGGAGGAAAATGATTACCTTGTGGTCAGGGTACGCGATCGCGGCCGGGGGATCCAACGGCAAGACCGCGGCAAGTTGTTTCAGAAATACTTCACGCGTTCGCAGGGGGGGAGCGGCCTGGGCCTGGTGGTGATCGAGAGGATAATGCACGAGCATGGTGGCGCTGTCGTTTGGCGGAGCAAGGTGGGCAAAGGCAGCGCGTTTTATTTGATGTTTCCACTATGAATTTAAAAAACCTATTTTGCGGAGTACGCTGAAGTGACGCGGAGTGCGCGGAAGCTGTATTTTCAAGCTCTCTGCGGCCTCCGCGAGGTTTCCGCGGGTTCCGCGCGAACAAGGGTACCCCATTACTGAGAAAAGTAGATGCCCAGAATAAAGAGCAAACATAAATTAGTGATCATCGCCGATGATGAAAAGGGGATCCGCGACAGCGTGGCGATGATCCTGCGTGGCGAAGGGTATGACGTTTTAGAGGCGGCGGACGGCAGTGAGGCGCTGCAATTGGTGCGCCGCTACCATCCTGATCTATTGTTGCTTGACGTTAAGATGCCGCGTAAGAGCGGGCCGGCCGTGCTGGATGAGATCACGAAAAAAGGGCTTGGCCCGGTGGTGGTAGTTATCTCCGCGGTGGGGTCGGTCAGCATTGCCGTCAAGGTAGTGAAAGCAGGGGCCTACGATTTTTTGGAAAAGCCGCTTAGCAAGGACAAGCTGCTGATAACAGTGGAGAATGCTCTTAAAAACGCGGCGATGAAGGTTGAAAACCTTCGTTTGCGTGAGGAACTGGGGGGCGATGAGGAGTTCGTGGGCGATAGCAAGATGATGCGGGAACTGCGACAGGCAATAGCTGTCGTAGCGCGCACGGAATCGCGCGTGCTGATCTTTGGCGAGAGTGGAACTGGCAAGGAATTGGTGGCGAAGATTATTTATACCAATTCACCAAGAAGTGAGCGTGTTTTTATTAAGGTTAATTGTGCTGCCATTCCTTCGGAGTTGATCGAGAGTGAGCTCTTTGGTTACGAAAAGGGGGCGTTTACCGGGGCCGAACGCCGCAAGCCGGGGCGTTTTGAGCTGGCAGATGGTGGTACGTTGTTTTTAGATGAAATAGGTGATCTGCATCTTGACGCTCAGGCCAAGTTATTGCGTGTATTACAGGAGGGGGAAATAGAGCCTGTGGGGGCAGTTCGTTCTACGAAGATAGATGTGCGCGTGATCGCGGCGACTAACAAACGGCTGGAGGACGAAATTGCTAAAGGGGGCTTTCGCGAGGACCTTTATTACCGTCTGCGGGTGGTTCCTATAGAATGTCCGCCGCTGCGTAAACGCGTTGAAGATGTTGAGGGACTGTTGGAGCATTTTTCGCGCGATTATTGTCGGCGCAATCAACTGCCGGAAGTTCGTTTTGCGGAAAGCGCGCGTAAAGCGTTGTGCCAATATCATTGGCCGGGGAATGTGCGCGAACTGAAAAACCTGGTAGAGCGGCTGGTCATCTTCAAGGCCGGTGGCCTGATAGGCCGCAGTGACCTGCCGGTGGAGTTCCTGGTTAAGCAGGAGGGGGAGCGTTCCGGCGCGAGTCTTTCCACCGTAAAAGGAAAGGTGGAAGCCGATTACATCATGCAGGTGCTTGCCGACACAAAATGGAACGTATCAAAAACCGCTGAGATGTTGGGTATCGACCGCACCAATTTGCATAAAAAGATAAAGAAGTATGGTTTGAAGCGGCTGAAGAATTCTGAAGTATGAATTATGAATTCTGAGTTATGCTTCGTAGCTCGTAGTTCGTAGGAATGACAGGCAATAGCGTTGCTTGTCTCGCCATTGTAGGGGCGCAATGAATTGCGCCCAGGGTTCGATAAATCGAACCCCTACATAACGAAGGCGGACTTGTCCGTCGTAGCCCCCATTCCTGTCTTCCGACAGGAAGACATGGGGGCGTAGGCGGAAGTGAAACGAAGGCGGAAGCGGGTGTCCAGGTCAATTGGATTCCCGCTGGTCCGCGGGAATGACAGGCGACGTTGGTGTTAGGAAAGAAAAAACGTCGTGTCGTCGTGGTGGAAAAGATTTTGACTGCTACGGTACGATGCTGGTGTTTGAAAGA
>JAUXIB010000183.1 GCA_030621225.1 candidate division FCPU426 bacterium | reverse complement strand
GATAACTGATAAGAGGGGGTACGTAGGGTCGACTGTTCTGTCCCGTTTCAAGATCAAAGAAATCGAAGCGGGACTAAAATACTGGTGACTATCCCCACACGATAAAAAGATAAGAAGTAGTTTCAATTTTCTTCTAGGTTTGGTAGTATCTCTCAAATCGAAAGGGGGAAGTATGCTCAAGATTACCTGCCATTGTGGTGAAGCAATTGAGTTGCAGGGGTCACTTGGTCTCTATGAGGCTGAATGCGGGAAGTGCAAAGACATCTACAAGGTAACGCACGTAAAGGAGCGAGATGCCGCTGTTGGCGAAGCTCCCTTGGGGCCTGACCTGACTACAATTAAAGGTCTTCCGCCAGACAACGATGGTGGGCTTCCCGTTCCCGGGAAAGAGCCATACAAGAAGTAGGTATTCTGGTGAGACCTATCTCTGGCGGAGAGGACAGCACTATGCCCGCGCTGACACCCTCTATTTTATGCTTTTCGAACGTTTATTATGAGTTAACTCGCTCTAATCTCGCCATTATTATTCTCTTGACATAATTTCAGAGAAATTGATATACTTGGCGCATGTGGAATATAGATGCTCATTTGGTTGGCGGGACGGCCGTTTGATGTTATAATGGCTGTTTTTTTATTTTGTGGGATTGACACGCGGGCGATTTGTGATAGCCTCGCGGTGTGGAGTGGATGGTGGTGTAGGTGGGCTTCTTCGTGCGCGGCATCTGACCTAAAGCAAAACGTTTTTGTGCCGATATTATCAAATAGGGGTTGGTATGTCCGTGCTGGGCGGGGCAATATTTAATCATAATGAGGTGAGCGATGGGTAAACAATGGGAATTGACGGTACTGGGCTACACGGAGGGGGATATCTGTATTGCTCACTGTCTGGATTTTGATTTGGTTGCAGAGGGAAAAAATCTGACAGAGGCCAGAGACAACTTGGTGGATTTGGTGAAGGCGCATCTCGATTATGCGGCACGCAATCACGTGGGAGCTAACGAGCTGTTGAAAAAGGGCGCTCCGAAAGAATACTGGAAAAGATACAATGGGCTGAAGAGAAAGGCTCTAGAGCAGCAGATGGAAAGCGCGCGACTGTCCAAGAAGGACATTAAGAAGTCGCTAAGCTGTGCTCATGGCTGATGGTATCGCCTCTTACTACAGTTGATTTGAAGAAGAAGATACGCGAAATCAATAAGAAAACTAATCTTGGAATTAGCATATTGATACGGGGAAATAAGCTCTTTATAAAGAGGCCAGGATATAGAGTGCCCTATACTATGCATAAATCTAAAGCGAAGAAGCCTCATTCGTCAGCGGTTATAAACGCCCTAGCCAGAAAACTGGGATTGAAGAAATACTTCTAATGTGTCTTTGAGCACAAAAGGCAGCCCATCCACTAACCAGAGAGTCTCCTTAGATTACGGGGGGGGCAGAGCAGTAGGATTGTGCCCAGGGTTAGATTGCTTCGCAAATAGAGCCGCGCCTGAAAGAGCACAGCATGTGTAACGTTTCGAGATTCGAAATTCGATATTGGATCGCAATCGAACGGCGGGAGAGCGTTTTGACGCTCACATTATGAAGTTGGAGTGCCTGCAGGGCCATTTTCAAGTCTTGGTTTTTATCTAATTTCGAATCTCGACTTTCGATTGCTCCGCAAATAGAGCCGCGCTACCGCGCGGCTCTATTTGCTAAAATACTCCTTGACATCATCTATCCCAAGTGGTAGATTACTGGATTCCTGATTTGCGGAGGTTTTTTTATTTACGGGGAAATAATATTTATTCGCAGATTACGCGGATAACGAGTACGCAGATTACGCAGATAACAGCTTCGCAGAGTAATCCGCGACAGCTAAAATAGATGTTCCGAGGGTCTCATGGAGACATTACGGCGCCTAATACAGTTTCTCAAGGACTCGCGTAATGAGTTCAAGAAGGTCTCCTGGCCGACGCGGCAGGATGTGATTGATTCTACGATCGGCGTAGTGATCTCGGTTTTAGTTTTGGTGGCAATGTTTGCCATCTTTGATGAGATCGTCGGACGTTTGATGGATCTCTTGTTGAGGAAATAGGAATGATTAAAGAAAAAGCGACGAAGAAAAAAGTAACAAAGAAAAAAGCGGTCGAAGAAGAAAACCAGGATCAGGTTGTTGAGGAGGAAGATCTGAAGGGTGCCCTGGCCAAGATACCGCTTGAGTTGATTGCCAAGGCTGAATGGTATGTGATCAGTACATATTCCGGTTATGAAGAGCGGGTCAAGCGGAACATAGAGCAGCGAATCGTTAGTATGCATATGGAGAACAAGATCTTCCGTATCTTGATCCCGGAAGAGGAAGTGCTGGATGGTCGGAGAGGGCGGCGTGCGGTTCGGGCGCGTAAATTCTTCCCTGGCTATGTGCTGATTTATATGATCCTGGATGAGGATTCATGGTACGTGGTGCGGAATACGCCGAAGGTGACTAGCTTTATCAGCGAAGGGAAGGGTAGCCAGCCGATACCGTTGAGTGAGAAGCAGGTGGCGGATATAATCGACCAGTTTGAAGGCAAAAAGGGTAAACCTCGGC
The DNA here is from genome assembly GCA_030621225.1 of candidate division FCPU426 bacterium. Lineage (GTDB taxonomy): Bacteria > Oederibacteriota > JAUXIB01 > JAUXIB01 > JAUXIB01 > JAUXIB01. Next base: position 2,342 of record JAUXIB010000183.1, on the reverse strand, counting down.
CACGCGTTCTCTACGCGCCGGGGGATAACATAAAGATACTAGATGGCCCGTTTTCTGATTTTGACGGACAGGTTGAGGAGGTGGACGAAGAACGCGGTAGGTTAAAGGCCGTGGTCTCTATTTTTGGCAGGTCTACCCCCGTGGAATTAGATTTCAGTCAGGTGGAGAAGGAGACATAAGATGGCGAAGAAGGTTACCTCTGTGATTAAAATGCAGGTTTCGGCGGGCAAGGCTTCCAAGGGTCCCCCGGTAGGTCCGATCTTGGGTCAGGCGGGATTGAACGTAGTTGAGTTCATCAACGATTTTAACGATCGCACCAAAAACCAGGATGGAATGTTGATCCCGGTAGTGATCAGTGTGCATGCCGATCGCAGTTTCACCTTTGTGACGAAGACGCCGCCGGCCGCTGTCTTGTTAAAGAAGGCAGCCGGATTGGCCAAAGCTTCGGGCCGGCCTAATACCGAAAAGATCGGACGTGTGTCTGAAAAACAGGTGCGTGAGATCGCTGAATTAAAAATGCAGGACCTGGGCGTCAACGACGTCGAGGCCGGTTGCCGGATGATCGAAGGAACCGCCCGCAGCATGGGTATTCTGGTTGGTGAGGGAGGCGAGCTCACAGAAGTTAAGCCAGCGGAGTCCGAAACGGCGGAGGGGGAAACGGCGGAAGGCGAAACGGGTGAGGAGAAGAAAAAGGCAGCCGATGCCGTGGGAGACAAAGCGGCGGCCGGGACGGCCGAAAAGGGATAAACGGCGAGGGTGACATAAATTATGAAACATAGTAAGAGATATAGAAAAAACATAGAGGGGCTGGATCGGGATAAGAGTTATTCTTTGGGAGAAGCTATTTCTACCCTCAAAGAAAAGACTGGCGCGCGTTTTGACGAGACCTTAGAAATAAGTCTGCGGCTTGGTATCGTGGTGAAAAAGAGCGACCAGACCGTGCGGGGGAGCGTTGTCTTGCCGCATGGCGTCGGCGTAGAAAAGAAGGTGCTGGTGCTTACCAAGGGCGAAAAGGAAAAGGAAGCCCAAGAGGCTGGCGCGGACTATGTTGGTAACGACGACTACCTGGAGAAGATCAAGGGTGGTTGGTTTGAGTTTGATACCCTGATTACCACTCCGGATTATGTCAAAGAAGTGAGCAAGTTGGGCAAGGTGCTTGGCCCCAAAGGCTTGATGCCTAATCCTAAGTTGGGCACGGTTACTTTTGAGATCGCTCAAGCGGTACAACAGGCAAAGGCCGGTAAGGTGGATTTTCGTAACGACGCTGGTGGGGTTGTCCACGCTATGTTGGGCAAGGCTTCGTTTGAGCAGAATCAGTTGGTGGATAACGCGCAGGCTTTTATCGAAGCGGTGAAGAAGGCCAAGCCTACCGCGGCCAAGGGTCAGTTTATCAGGGCGGGACATCTTTCTACTACGATGGGCCCGGGGCTGAAAATAGAGGGGAGTCTTTTTGGCAGTTAAACAGTATTAAACGGGCGGGTTGATAACGCTCGTGAGTCGTCTTTTAAGGTCATAGACGGCCGGCGCTTAAGGCTTAATAGGTCATCGACCTGCCTGCTGAGACCCGTTAGCGCCGGTCTGTTTAAGGCCGGTGTTTTTTTAACGCGCGGATAGGCTAATCAGCGAGTAAATAACTAATCAGTGTAATCAGCGGGGCAATCAGCGTAATCAGCGAGTAAATAACTAATCAGCGTAATCAGCGATTGAGGAGGTGTTACATTGTCTAAAGAAGATAAGGCACAGAGCGTAAAGGATTTAGCCAGTGAGATGAAAGCGGCTAACCTGGTCGTGTTGACTGATTTTAGTTCTTTCGATGTTAAGTCGATGCGCGCGTTGCGTTCCCGCTTGCGCGAGTGTGAGGCAGGATACCGGGTGGTGAAAAATAACATCCTGCGGCGCGCGTTCAAGGACGTGGGAGTGGGCGATGAAATTGAAGAACACCTTAGTGGTCCTAACGCGGTGACTATCGCCGGCGGGGATGCCGCGCTGGCGCTGAAAGAAATGTCGGTTTTCCTCAAGGAAAACGATTTGGTGGCAAAGGCGAAACGCGAGCGGGGAGGGGCCTTTCTTAAGGTCGGTCTGTTGGAGGGCAAGCTTGTGGAACGGCAGGGTCTGCTGGAACTGGCGCAATTGCCGCCGCGGCAGGTAATGCTGGGAATACTGGCGGGGACGTTGCTAGCGCCGCTTAGCGGCCTGGCTCGGGCCCTGAATGGAATTGTCACCTCGCTGTTATTCGCGCTCAAGGATCTAGCCGCTAAGGGCGGAGCGCCTAAGGCGGAGGAGAAGCCTGCCCCGAGCAAGGTCGAGGGGAAAGAGGAGGCGCCGGAGGAGAAGCCTGCCCC
>JAUXIB010000124.1 GCA_030621225.1 candidate division FCPU426 bacterium | reverse complement strand
GGTTGATAATTTGTGCTTTCCTGCTGACGCTTCCTGCTTGCGCGCCCAAACAGATAAGGCGTACTGCGCCGCGGCCACGGCCCATGCCATCCGCCGCTGAACCCGTGACTGTACAGGTTCTTTTGGGGGAAGAGGCGCGGTCTTTTGGCGTTACTCTGCCGCCGGGCGGGACGGTAGAGGAACGCCCCGGTGCCGCGTCGGCCGCGCCGTATGCTTTTTCCGGGGCGTATTCGGCAGATCCGCGTTCTTTGCCGCAGGGCGGAGTGGTGCTGCGGGCGCCGCGGGGAAAAGCTCTGGGCTATGGAATGCGGCGGTATCCCGGCAGTATTGAACTGCGCGCGTCGGCGGGAGTAGTCCGGGTGATCAACCGGGTGGACCTGGAGGAATATACCGCCTGTGTGATGATGGCGGAGGTGAGTCCAAAATGGCCACAGCAGGCGTTGCGCGCGCAGGCGGTGGTGACGCGTACTTTCGCGTTATATCATTATCTGCGCGGTGGTGAGGCGGCCTTGCTGACGGCGGAGGTAAGCAGTCAGGTGTATCGCGGCTTGCTAAAGGGAATGGAACCGGCGCGCCGCGCGACGGCGGACACGGCTGGACAAGTGTTGTGGCATAAAGGGGAAGTGATCACCTCTTTTTTTCACGCTAACTGCGGCGGCTGTACCGCTGATTCTGAGCGGGTGTGGTCCGCGAAACTGCCTTATCTTAGATCGCGCTGGTGCCGTTATTGCCGGGACCATAAGCATTCTAGCTGGCAACTGGTGTTGCCGCGGCAGGAGTTGGCTAGTATCTGCGCCAGCAAGCGCTTGCCCGGTGTATATGGGCTGAAACTGAAGGGGGAGGATAGCAGTGGCCGTGTCAAGCAGGTGTGTTTGCTCTCGCCCCTGGGGGAGCGGGAGATCAGAGCGGGAGATTTTCGCGCGCTTATCGGCTATGACAAATTGCGCAGCACCAAGTTTAAGCTAGAACAGGACGCGAAGAATATATATTTTGAGGGTAAAGGATGGGGGCACGGGGTAGGTCTGTGTCAGGAAGGCGCTTTGGGAATGGCGGAGGAAGGGGCTGGTTACAAAGCGATACTGCGTTTTTACTATCGGGGGTGTAAGCTGAAGAAGCGGTAGGAAGTTCTGAATTATGAATTCTGAGTTCTGAATGCTGAATTGCGATAGACGAGTCCTTCGACTCAGGTTGTTCGCTCAGGGCTGGTATTTAGTATCGGAGTGTCCTAGCTAAAGCAGGTGCGTTCCACAGACAAACTACGGTGCAATTAGAGAAAAGCGACCTTTGGGATAGTCAACCTGTAGGTGATAGCCGTTCATAAAATCCGTCACCCCCAACAAGACGGTTTTCAGTCCATCAAGGAAGTCGACCTTCTGGTCAACTATCGCATGAAATGGTTTTGCGTTTTTGGAGTCGTTAAATTCTATGGTGGTTGTGTGCTTGAATCCCTTTGCCTGACCCCCGGCCGTATCAGAAAAACTCAAATCTCCCTTATTCCAAACGTGGCCAAGAATTAAGGCGAACCCAATGGGTATCGTGCAGTGGCTAGCTCCAGTATCGACAAGACCGACAGTTCTGAAAGAGCGGCCAGAATGGGGATTAATAATCGTGATGGGAATATAGCCCCAAAGACAACCATTTTTATTCTTGAGGGGCCAATTTCTAATCGGCATAGTAGATGTGAGTAGATCCCTTCTTGCAGATATAGAAAATCACAGGGTTCGCCATTCCCTTGTCGGTGGCCTCTTTGTACACTGCGGCGGCGTTCTCGCCAAAGGAAACTACATCAGAGGTGGTGTAATCCTCTTTGGCTACATACTGACCTTCATACTTCTCTTCATCTTTCACGTAATAGACTTCTGGCACAATTTGCTCCCTCCCCCTTATATCTGCCGCGCAAAACTAACATCACAAAACTACCATACGCTATCAATTTGTCAATCCATAAGCCAATAAAGAAAAGACAGCCATTCTAGTACCGAATAGCTGCCGTGTCAATGAATAACCAATGAATATATAACATGGTCAAATTATAGCACAATTAACGGTTTTGGTGTCAAGGAAAAGTATTGGGGAAGGCACGAGGTTTAGTATTTGGTTTGGCCTCTGAATTTAGTAGAACGAGCTACGAGTAACCAGCTACGAGCTGTGAACAAAATACACCTCTGGGGTGGGCTTTTTGATAAGTGACGGGAATAGAATTTAGAGTTTAGTTAGTGCCTATGTTATTACCCCTTACCCTTCTCTTGAAATCACCTAAACTTTCCTCGCCCAGCACTTCCTTGATGAGATAAGGAAATTCCTCAAGCAATTGCTGTCCCTTAACATTCAGCTTCCCAACAACGTTTTGTGCACTCAGCTAGTGCATTGCATAATAACCGGGCAACTATTATGCGGTTATGTCAACTCTGACCCCGCGCGCTGTGCCATTCGTGCTCTGCGTGGACACGTTATTTGCCAAGCCTTGTATTGACTTCTCCGTAATCGGTGTTATCATTTTAGTAGAGGTAGATTGCATGAGAACTTTTGTTCCATATATAATCACGATTGTATTACTATTAGCTTCCGGGGAAGCACGTGCCGGGGTGAACTCCAACGCCTCTCTGGCCATGCCAATCCTTAACGTGGGGGTCGGTGCTCGTGCCGCTGGCATGGGAGATAGCTTCACAGCGGTGGCCGATGACGTCACGGCCATCTTCTGGAATAGTGCCGGTCTAGCTGACCTCGAAAGTAGTGAGTTGACCTTCGCGCATAATTCCTGGATACAAGATTCCAACAGTGAAAACATCGGCTACGCCCATCCGCTTGGGCGCTACGGAACAATCGGTGGAGGATTCGCCTATACGGGATATGGAAGCTTTGAAAGGCGGGACGAGTTCGGCGCGTTACTATCCGGCAAAACTTCCTCCTATGACCTGGGGATAGTCGCCGCTTATGGCATAGGGCCCTTTGCCGGACACTGCGGCGGAGCCGCCGTAAAATATTATTATCAATCGATATTTGGAGAAGGAAGCTCGGCAATTGCTCTCGACCTTGGGGGTATCACCCATCTTGGCAGCCTGCTCTCCTTTGGCGTCAATGCCCGCAACATCGGCGTTCTCATGACCAGCTCGGACATGAGCTTCGACTTGCCTATGGGTCTGCGCGTCGGGGCAGCGCTTCATCCCACGATAGGGGACAACCACAAACTGATATTCGCGATAGATACCGACGCTCGGCTGGAGAACTTTGATCGCTTCAACTTGGGATTGGAGTATTCGATAGCAAGGACAGCCGCAGTAAGGTGCGGGTATGTTGTCAAAAGATATGACAACGACCTTGACGGGCTGAGCAATTTGTCTCTCGGCCTTGGTGGACTTTATAAAGGCGTGAAGATGGACTACGCCTTCTCCGCCAACGGAGATCTCGGAGCGGCCCATCGTATATCTTTAACAATGCGCTTGGGGGAGTGGATCGGCAAGAAGCAACCAGCGCCTGGGCCTACGGCACAAGAAGGAGCTATGCCCGCCGAGCTGCCGACCGAGAGCGCTGGGGAATCCCAGCAGGCTGCCACGACAATTGACAATAGGGCTCTTGCTCACAAGAAATATAAAGAAGGCCTGGCTCTTCAGAGACAAGACGACCAGCGCGCCGCTTTCGCTGCATACTATGAAAGCGTGCACTTGGACGCTAATAATGCTGATGTTTGGTTAAAGCTGGGTAATATTTATTATAAATTCAATAAGAAGAATGAAGCCGTCAAATGTTATGAAGCTTCCCTGAACTTGAATCCCGCCAATGAAGAACTCCGCAGATGGCTTGAGCAGTATCGTAATCTGAACCAGTAAACGCGCTTATCTATTTACTATCCCAAACTTCCTTGGTTTGAATCTCTCAACCCCTCCGCCATCGTACCTGACCTCGATGATGTAGTAGTAAACTCCCACGGCCATGCCGCGTGTATTAAACGTGAGCTGGTTTCGATCCCCTGCCTCTCCGTGACCGTCAAACTCGCCCACCTTGTCGCCCTCGACGTTGTAGAGTAGCACTCTCACTTTGCCCGGCTTGGATAACCCATACACGATCGTCATGTCATGCCCGGCTCTTGCCGGTTGCGGATAGCAGTAGGTGTCTCCTTCGTCAGCCGCTGGTGGAGTAGGAGTTACTTCTGGGGTTGGGGTGATCGTAAATGTCGATGATAATATTCCGGTTGGAGTTATTGTATATGTCGAGGTTACGGTTCTTGTCTCCGTAGGCGAGTAGTAAGGCGATGGTGTGCTTGTAAACGTCATCGTGTATGTCCGGGTCGCCGTCTTAGTAATAGAGGGTGTCCAGGTAGGCGTCGCGGTCGGAGTGATCGTAGTAGAATCAGTCAGCGTTGCGGTGACCGTTCCGCTCCAAGTCGGAGTAGCGGTTGAGGTCCACGTGGGGCTCGAAGTAAGAGTCCTCGTAGAAGTAGCGGTTGGAGTGATCGTAGTGGAATCAGTCAGCGTTGCGGTGACCGTTTTGCTCCAAGTCGGAGTAGCGGTTGAGGTCCACGTAGGGCTCGAAGTAGGAGTCGGTGAATCCGTGAAAGTCGGCGAGTGGCTTACGCTGTGAGTGCAAGTAGGGGTTACGGTGGCAGACCAGGTCAAAGTGGAGGTGGGAGTGCCGGTCTTGGTGAATGTGGATGTAGGAGTTACCGTAGAGGTCGAGGTGACAGTTGCGGTCCAGGGCGTACCGGTAGCAGATGCTGAATCCTCATTAGAAACCTTGGTGTTAAGCCCGTGGTCATCCACGGCTTTGATTACATAGTAGTAGGTTGTCCCCGGATTGACGGTGGTGTCGGAGTAATTCAGAGTTACTCCGTCGGCTGTCTGTCCTATATTTGTGTATGGTCCTCCGGGAGATTCACTGCGGTAGATCTTAAAGTGATCAGTAGGGTAGGCAGTCCTGTTTGGAGCTACCCAAGTAAGATCGATCTGTCCTGATGTTCCGGTTGCCGCGAGAGAAGAGGGCGGGATGAGTGAAGCTACTGCCTGATAAGCGTCAATGCGACCCCAGCCAAAGTATTTATCCCATCCCGGAAATATTGCGAAATTAATATCATTACAAGTTTGCTCTATCCTATTTTTAACATCAGCATTAGTCAAACCCAGTGACATTAATATTGCTGCCAATCCTGATACTTGAGGGCAAGACATGGAGCTGCCATTTCCTGACGCATAGGTACTATCCCCTTGATGATCCATGGTTTTTACACCTTCCCCTATAGCGCCAACATCTACCTTGTCATTATACGTTGTGCTGGAAGTTCCAGCGCCGCCTGATGAGTTAAGCATCACAACAGAAATCACATTATCATACGACGCGGGATATTTGTATTCTTCTATACCTGTGTTCCCGGCGGCACCGCATAAAACCAATCCAGCGTCCCAGGCATCATTTATTACGGCCTCCTCGGCAGGCGAGTAACCGGAAGCCGATGAGAAGCTCATGTTTATAACGCTCGCTCCGTTGTCTATTGCATAATATATGCTTGCAAGATAATTGCCTGTAAGTATCATCCCTAAGTTATTCCAACCGAATCCAGCTATTCCCTGGTTGTTATTTGTCTCGGCGATTATTACTCCGGCCACGTGTGTGCCGTGCCCGGAGCAACAAGGGTCATCAGATAGATCGTTATTGTTTGTGTTGTAATTCCACCCATGAATATCATCGATCAAGCCATTTCCATCGTCATCAACTCCATTTTCGATTTCTCCCGGATTAGTCCAGAGCTTCTCGTCAAGATCTTCATGGGTTTCCCTTATACCCCAATCCAACACAGCTACTATTGGGTCGCCAACACCCCTGCTCCAAGAACTCAATTGAGGGTCAGCATCGTTCCAAGCTTCGTCAAAACGCTGGGTGCTTATTTCACCTTGGTTTGGAACTTGATAGAGAAAATCGTCAGGAATAGGGTATACAAGAGGATAAATACAATAGTCCGGTTCAGCAAAGCGCACACGTGGGTTCTTTTTAAGAATATCCGCGAACTGCTTTTCTGATAAGCCTTTAGGAATTTTAAAAACGGAGATTTTTTTGTAGTGACTTAACAGCTTGCCGCCGTGAGGACGAGCTACTTCTTCTGCCCGTTCTAATCCTATCGGCTCCCAGTACATCACGCGGACCTGTCCCTCATGCCAGATGGGGCGGCCTTGTTTGTCCAGGGGGACGGAGGGAGTGGTGTGGAGGAAGAAAGTTACCGGCAAGGAAAACAGGAAAACAAGGGTCGCGCAATGGATTTTAGGTAAAACCCCTCTCATACGTTTAAATGTACCACTGAAAGAACGGTTTGTCAATGTGGTGAGTGCGCTGACATGAATTGCCCGTAGGGGCGTCCCTCCGCGGGCGCCCCTCGCCCGAAGGGCGAGCCTGGTTGTGTTACACCTCTGGGGTGGGATGTGGGCGGACATGATGGCGGACAAGCGTAGCTCGTTTGCCGTTTCCGGTATCCCGTATGTATCCGGTATCCCGCTCGTACTACCTCAACACAACCAACTTACCTATCTTCCTATCAGTGACTTTCCCGCAGGAGCCCGTAGTAGGGCTCCCCTACATTACCTCATCACGTAGGGGTGCTGCATCCTTCCTCGGAATTCCAAACTCCTAGCTTTAAAATCTGCTATTCTACCTGAATGAAAGCATCTGATCTGGATTACCATTTACCGCGCGGGTTGATCGCGCAGGAGCCGGCCGCGCGGCGTGAGGATTCACGTTTGCTGTTGCTGGAAAGAAAGAGCGGGTGTATCAGCCACCACTTTTTTCGTGAATTACCCACTTTGCTGCGGCCGGGGGATTGCCTGGTGCTGAACAACAGCCGGGTGATGCCCTGTCGTCTTTTCGGCAAGCGCGAGGGCACGGGCGGCCGGGTGGAATTGTTGCTGCTGGAAGCCCGCGGCAGGAAGATCCGCCGGGCGCTGGTTAATCCCTACCGGCGCTTTCGACCGGATGAGAACCTGATCCTGCCGGGTGGCGCCCGGGCCAGGTGTGTGCGTCAACTGGGCGAGGGTTATTCCCTGGTCGAATTGTCCGGCAGCGGGCCGATCAGGGGGTACCTGGAGCGGCACGGCCGGATGCCGGTGCCGCCCTACATCAAACGGCCAAAAACGGGGTCCCCTCAAGCAGCGGACAAAGAGCGTTATCAGACCGTTTTCGCCCAGGCCTATGGCTCCACTGCGGCGCCTACCGCCGGCCTGCATTTTAGCCGCGGCTTATTGTCGCGTTTATCGCGTGGCGGCACAGGGTTGGCCAGAATTACCCTGCACGTGGGTCCAGGTACTTTCCGTTCGGAATTATCGGGTGACCTGTCGCGCAACCGGATAGAAGGCGAAAGATATATAATGAGGGAACAGACGGCGCGGACGATCAATGCCGCGCGGCGGGTCATCGCCGTAGGGACGACAGCTTGTCGTACGCTGGAGACTCGGGCGGTGG
>JAUXIB010000058.1 GCA_030621225.1 candidate division FCPU426 bacterium | reverse complement strand
GATAACTAATGTTGGGTCTTCGCATATTGGCCGGCTTGGATCAAAACGGGCTATCGCCGTGGAAAAATCGCGCTTGATTAATGTGTTGCCAAAACGAGGCCGAGCGGTGCTCAACGCGGACTGTCCTGATTCCAGACGTATCGCTGTGGCCGCGCCCTGTCCGGTGGTTACTTTTGCCCGCTATCATCCGGCGCGAGTGCGCGCGCGGCACGTTCGTCGACTGGCGCGAGGAGGAACTGCTTTTGATATCTTGTACAGTGGTAAGAGTTATGCCGTGTGCCTTAAGCACCCCGGTGAGCATAATGTAGCCAATGCCCTGGCTGCTTTCGCAGCGGCCGTAGCGGTCGGGGTGGCGCCGGCCCGGGCGGCCGCCGGACTTAGTCGAGCTAAAATATCGCTGGCTGGCCGGATGCATGTCAGGCCCTGGCGGGGTGGGTCGATCGTTGATGACAGCTATAACGCTAATCCTGACTCGATGCGTGCCGCGCTGGCATTTATGCATGATCAGGAAGCGGCACGCAAAGTAGCGGTGCTGGGTGACATGTTGGAACTGGGAAAGCTATCCCGTGCTTTGCACCGGAAATTAGGGGAGGAATTGGCCGGTCGCGATATTGACTTGCTGGTGACGGTAGGATCGGCAAGTGAATGGATCGGCCGGGGTAGTGGTTTTGGCCCGGAGCGATGGCGTCATTTCAAGCGACCGCTTGCGGCGGCCGCCTGGGTGAAGAAAAAAATGTGTGGTGGGGAGACGGTATTGGTGAAGGGGTCGCGGGGGATGGGAATGGAAGTGATCGTAAAGAAGATAACTGAGGTAGGGGCGGTTCGTGAACCGCCAAAAAAAACAGGGAACAAGGAGATGGAGGAATAAATGTTATATCATTTACTTTATCCACTGGCTGAACAGTATCAGATCTTTAATCTGTTCCGCTATATAACCTTTCGCGCCGTCTACGCGGCGATCACCGCTTTTCTGATCTGTTTACTGCTTGGCCCGCGTTTGATCGCTTATTTGCGATTGCGTAAGGTACGTGACCCAGGTCGGGAATATGTGCCGCGTGACCACGCCAAGAAGGGGCAGCGGCCCTCGATGGGCGGACTGCTGATTTTGGCGGCACTGCTTTTTAGCTCTCTGCTTTGGATGCGATGGGATACTCACTTTACCTGGTTGATCATCTTTACCGCACTTTGGTTCGGCGGACTGGGATTTCTAGATGATTACTTGAAGGTGGTCAAGGGATACCGGCACGGCTTGCTGGCCGGTTATAAACTCAGCGGCCAGTTGCTCGGAACTTTGATTCTGCTCTGGGGTTATGGTCACTTCTCCGGCTCGGAAGATCTATATATTTTAGCCACCAATTTGCCGATAGTTAAAGATCCTCAACACATGGGTGTTTTTTACATATTACTCGTGATTCTGGTCATCCTTGGTTCTTCTAATGCTGTCAACCTTACCGATGGTATGGACGGCCTGGCTATTGGCTGTGTCTCTTTTTGCACTGCTGCTTTTGGCGTACTTTCCTATGTAGTTAGCCATATGGAGATCAGCTCGTATTTGAATATCATCCATATTGCCCAGGCCGGCGAGATGGCTGTATTCTGCGCGGCTCTGTTAGGAGCCAGTCTGGGGTTTCTCTGGTTCAACTGTTATCCGGCGCAAGTGATTATGGGAGACACCGGGTCTCTCGCTTTGGGGGGGTGCCTGGGCGCGGTAGCCTTTCTGATCAAGCAGGAGGCGATGCTCGTGGTTTTGGGCGGCGTGTTTGTTATCGTGGCCGGTTCGGTTATTGCGCAGGTAGTGTGGTTTAAGCTGCGGCGTAAACGAATCTTCCTGATGGCTCCGTTGCACCATCATTATACTTTGAAGGGATTGGCCGAACCGAAGATAATTGTTCGCTTTTGGATCGTGTCATTTATTTTGATGTTATTGACCTTGAGTTTGTTGAAGATACGGTAAACAGGGAAACAGTCGCTAGTTGCTGGTGATTACACCTCTGGGGCGAAACGCACGAGTTACGAGCTCTTCGACAAGGATCAGGGTTGGCAACGAGCTACGAGCAACGAGCAACGAGCTACGAATATGAGTTTCGAGTAACGGACAAAAAATGGAACTAAAAGGACGAAAAACAGTGGTCATGGGTCTGGGTGAAAAGAGCGGCCCCGCGGCGGTTAAATTCCTGGTGGAAAAAGGCGCGGTGGTAACGGTTAGTGAGCAGGCACCGGAAGCAGCGGTGCGTGAGCGCTTGCGCGAGTTGCCGCCGCAGGTCAAATATGAATGTGGTGGACATACGGCGGAGGTACTACGGCTCGCGGAACTGGTCGTACTTTCGCCGGGAGTGCCAACGCATATTCCTGTGTTGGCAGAACCACGGCGCCGCGGTGTGGAGATGATCGGAGAAGCGGAACTGGCCTACCGGTTTTTGTCCGGCAGGATGATCGGGGTGACCGGGACCAAGGGCAAGAGTACTACTTGTTCTTTGGTGCATCATATCCTGCGGCAGGGCGGGCAGGATACCCTTTTGGGGGGGAACATCGGCTTGCCGCTTATCGAATTGGTAGCGGCTGCGGGAAGGGATACTATCGTTGTTGCTGAGCTGTCCAGTTTTCAATTGGCAACCATCAATGATTTTCGGCCTTGGATCGCGCTGGTGCTGAACTTTTCTCCGGATCACCTTGATCGCTACGCCGATGAAGGTGAATACCTCGACGATAAGTTGCGCCTGATAGAGAACCAGCAGCAAGAAGATCACCTGGTCCTTTACCGGGGACTGGGCGAACGTCGGCAGTTTGAGCGTAGCGCCGCGGGTCAACGTTATTATTTTGACTTGCAAGAAGATGATTTCCAGGGATGTTTTCCGCGAGGAGAAGAACTGGTCTTCTCTTGCGCGGGGCAGGAGACGGTACTGGCGCGGCGGTGCGAGGTAAAATTGGCTGGGCGGCACAATCTGCTCAACGTGCTGGCCGCGTTAACTGTTGCGGGGATCATTGACGTAGCTCCTGCAGCGGTTAGTGCGGCCCTGAAATCGTTCGATCCCTTGCCCCACCGTTTGGAGTTTGTGGGGGAGGTGCGAGGCGTACGTTATTACGATGATTCACAGGGGACTAATCCTGCCGCGATGCGGGCGGCGTTGGAAACACTGGCCGGGCCGCTTGTCTTGATCGCCGGGGGCCGTTACAAGGGCGGGGATTTTGCGGAACTGCGGGGATTACTGGCGGAGAAAGTCAAGGCGGCGCTTCTGATCGGGGAAGCGGCCAAAGATATTGCTGTTGCCTGGCAGGGGGCGACCGAGATAGAACAGCACGGCGGATTGGAAACAGCGGTAATTCGAGCGGCGGAATTAGCGGCCGGCGAAGGTTGTGTTCTGCTCTCTCCCGGTTGTTCCAGCCTGGATATGTTTAGTAACTATCGGCAGCGGAGTGAGCTTTTTCGTCGAGAGATCCGTGGTCTGGAGGTGGAAAAATGAGAGCAAATTTACAAGGTGATCGCGGACTACTCGCCTGCACGGCGCTGCTGGTCGGATTCGGATTGTTGATGATCGGGAGTTCCAGTTCCATACTCGCGCTTAAGGGATATGGCGATACGCTTTACTTTTTCAAGCGGCAGCTTTGTTGGGTGGTGCTGGGTGTTGCGGGATTAGTGATCTTTGCCGGCATCTCCCTGGATTTTTTGCGGCGCACAGCAAACTACTTTGGTCTGATATCACTGCTGTTGCTGATTATCGTCTTGATCCCGGGGGTGGGACTGAAGGCCCACGAGGCACAACGCTGGATAAGACTGGGTTCCTTTAGTTTGCAGCCGTCTGAATTTGCCAAATTTGGTTTGATCATCTTTCTTGCCGCCAATTTGAGTCGTCGTTATGGAGTGATCCGTGACCTGAAAGTGGGGGTGGGGCCGTACTACGTTTTGATGGCTGTTGTTTTCATGCTGGTGTACGCCCAACCCGATTTCGGTACGGCGATAATCATGTGCTCGATTATTTATCTGATGCTTTTTCTTACGGGCGCAAAGTTTTCACATTTGATGCTGCCGTTCTTGGCGACGCCCTTGCTTTTTTACTTCTGCGTAAAGGGGAGCGAATACCGTTGGCAGCGCATTCTTGCTTTTTTGGATCCCTTTCATGATCCGCAGGGCGGGGGGTTTCAGATTATCCAATCGTTTATTGCCCTGGGGAGCGGTGGCATTTATGGTGTGGGATTAGGGGACAGTGCCCAGAAACTTTTTTATCTTCCTGAACCGCACACTGATTTTATCTTTTCTATCGTAGGAGAGGAATTCGGGATTATCGGGACAATCATTGTGCTGTTGCTCTTTATCTACCTGTTTTTACGCGGTCTGGCCATATCTAAGAGCGCTCCCGATTTGCATAGTTTTCTCTTGGCGTCGGGGGTGGTAGTGATGATCACCGGGCAGATATTGATGAATCTGGGTGTGGTCACCGGTCTGTTGCCGACCAAGGGGACGACGTTACCGTTCGTTAGCTATGGCGGTTCGTCTTTGGTGGTGAATTTAAGCATGATCGGACTGTTGTGGAATATTTCTAAAGTAGCGGAAGAGAGTAAATACAGTTAAAGGCAGTCGCTGGTCTCTAGTCTCTTGTTGCTGGTATGTTTATGAGCAAGCACGAGCGACTAGCGACTAGCGACTAGCGACAAACGATGCCTAGAGTAGATATATTAATAGCAGCGGGTGGCAGCGGCGGACATTTTTATCCTGCCTTGAGCGTAGCCCGCAAGCTTAAGGAACTGGCGCCTGACAAGGAAGTGTTTTTTATCACGGGCAGCAAGAAGCTTGATAAAGAGATGCTGGCGGGGAGCGGGTTTTCTGGCGTGCGGATCGGCGCGGTGGGCATGAACGGGGTGCCGCTCTGGTCATTGCCCTGGTGTTTGTTGAGAAACCTGTTTGCTTTTGTTAGGTGTTATTTTTTGATGTGGCGCCTGCGGCCAAAGGTCGTCTTTGGCACCGGGGGCTATATAGGTGGCGTGGTGCTGGCGGCCGCCTGGCTGACTTTCTGCAGGACGGTGTTACACGAGTCGAATATCGCTCCCGGATATGCCAACCGTTTGCTGGCGAGGCTGGCGAAGCGCGTGCTGGTGGCGAGCGAGGATAGCGCGGCCTCCTTTCGCGCTATGGAGAAAGTGCGGGTGGTGGGTACTCCGGTGCGGGACGAGATCATGCGGGTGCAGCGGGGGCAGGCGTTAAAACGTCTGAAACTGGATGCCGATAAATTCACCTTGTTGGCCTTGGGCGGTAGCCAGGGCGCGCATAACATCAACGAGGCGATGCTGGGGTTTTTGGAAACGATAGCGCACCGGGATGTCAGCCTGCAGGTACTGCTGATGACCGGTTGGGAAGACTACCAGTGGGTGGTGGATAGCTGCCAAAAAAGTGAACTGCGTATGGTGATCAGGCCATTTATTCAAAACATGCCGGATGCTTATGGCGTTGCTGATTTGGTAGTGGCGCGAGCCGGGGCGATAACTATGGCTGAGATAACGGCACGTGGCCTGCCGGCCATTCTCATCCCTTTGCCGGGGGTGGGGGGACACCAAGGGCTTAATGCCGCTTGGATGGAAAAACACGGCGCTGCGCTGGTATTGCCGGAAAAGGACCTTTCCGGCAGCGCGCTTAGCGAATTGGTGGTGGGGATGATCCGTGGTAAGAGGAAGTTAGCGGCGATGGCCAGGCAGAGTGCCCGTTTGGGCGGCAAAGGTAAAGCCACCCAGTTGGTGGCGGAAGAGCTTTTAAAGATATAAGGAACACGATGATGTTGATGGGTCTTAGACGTCTTCATTTTATCGGCATAGGCGGTACGGGTATGAGCCCTCTGGCCGAGGTGTTTGCCGGATCAGGATATAAGGTGAGCGGTTCTGACTTGATCAGTAATGACGCGACCGAGAGGTTGGTTCGTTTAGGTGTCAGGGTTTACCGTGGACACAGGCGGAGCAATCTCGGGCGGGCCGAAGCGGTAATTTTCTCACCTGCGGTGGCCGCGGATAATCCGGAGGTAAAAGCGGCACGGGCAAAAGGGGTGCCGCTGGTTCCCCGCATGGTGTTGCTTGATCAGTTGATGCGGGGGCGTTATGGGATCGGTGTGGCGGGAACACATGGTAAAACAACGGTGGCTTCGATGATCGCCAGCGTACTGACCGCGGCCCGGCTCGAGCCAACGGTGGTGTTAGGCGGGGTGTTGCCTGGCAGTAAGAGCGGCGCCAGAATTGGCCGGGGAAAATATGTCGTAGCGGAAGCGTGCGAATATAAGAGTTCGTTTTTGCAGCTTAATCCCGCTGTTGCTGTAGTGACCAATATCGAGCCCGAGCACATGGAATATTTCCGCACGCCCCGGCGTTTGTTGGAGGTGTTTGAGAAATATATCCGTAAGGTGCCTTTCTATGGATGCGCGGTGTTGTCTATGGACGATCCGGTTTTGCGGCGGCTGGTTCGACGGGGCTTGGGTGTGCCGTTCAGGGGCTATGCTGTTGACCGGGATGCCGATTACGCTTGCCGGGAGATAGAACTGGCCGCTAGCCAGAGCAGTTTTACCGTGTTGCGCGATGGCAAAAAAATGGGGCGCGTTTGTTTGAATGTTCCCGGGGGACACAATGTATCTAACGCTCTGGCGGCGGTAGCGGTGGCCTTGGAGCTGGGGGTTAAGCTGTTGGTGATTGCCCGGACCTTGGCCCGCTTTGAGAATGTCAAGCGGCGCTTTGATCTGAGAAAAGTGGCCGGGGTGACACTATTGGATGATTATGCGCATCACCCCACAGAGGTAAAAGCGACCTTGCTGGCGGCGCGGCGAGCGTGTCGCGGACGCTTGCGCGTGATCTTCCAGCCGCATCTTTATTCGCGCACCCGCTTGCTGGCGGACGATTTCGTGCGTAGCTTGGCGCTGGCCGATGAGGTGGTGGTTACCGATGTGTTTAAGTCGCGCGAGAAAGACCGGCTGCGGATCAGTGGTGATATGCTTGTGAAAAAAGCGAGACGGATCATCTCCAAGCGGTTGGCCGCGCGCTTTCAATATATAGGGGACCTCAAGCTGGCCGGGGAGCACTTTCGGCGATCGGTCGCAGACGGTGATTGGTTAGTGACGATGGGGGCAGGGGATGTATGGCAGGTACGGGATGAGCTATTGGAAAAACTTAGCAACCGAGCTTGAGGAACGTTTCGGCGGGGAAGGGACAGGGACGTTTCTTTATGATCAGCCGCTTGGCGCCCATACGACGCTTGGTATCGGCGGGCCCGCGGATGTCATTTATATTCCGGCTGCGGCGGAGGCACTTTCCTTTTTCCTTGGCCGCACGGCGGAAAAAGACAGCCCTGTTTTTTTTCTAGGTCAGGGATCAAACCTGCTGGTGGCGGATTTGGGTTACCGGGGGGCGGTGGTGAAGATAAGTGCTGAAGATCACGGCGGCATCAAGCGGCAAGGTGAGATGCTGCGTGTGGGAGCCGGCGCGTTGCTGCCGACGGTAGTTGAATTCGCGGCCGCTGAGGGTTTGAGCGGGCTGGAATTCGCCGCGGGGATCCCCGGCAGTATGGGCGGCGCCGCTGTTGTCAACGCCGGCGCCTATGACGGGGATATGGGTGGGGTTGTCACGGAGATCAATGGTATGGACCGCCAGGGGCGGCGAGCGAGTTTGCGGGGGGAGAAATTAGCTTATCGTTACCGTGAAAGTTCGGCGCAAAAGAGTGGGTTTCTGGTTAGCGAAGTGGTGCTGGCGCTTAAGCAAGACACTCCGGAGCGTGTCAAGGATCGGCTGGCGGAGAATCTTAAAGAGCGCCGCGCCAGCCAGCCGCTTGATGTGCCCAGCGCCGGCTGTGTTTTCAAGAACCCTCCCGGCAAGGAAGCCTGGCGTTTGGTGGACGAGGCAGGCCTGAAGGGTGTTTGCCGTGGTGGTGCGCAGGTTTCTGAGAAGCATACGAATTTTATCATCAACCGCGGTGGGGCCAAGGCCGCGGACTATAAGCAATTGATGGAAGAAGTGGTGGCGGAGGTGGAACGAAGGTCAGGGATACACTTGGCACGGGAGATAATAACTCTGGGGTTTGATGATAATGTGGCTAATTAAATACAGTGTGATAATAGTTCTATTGGTTTTCGCGGCGGTTAAGTTGCAGGCATATCTGCGGCAGGCGGAACATTTTCGTGTTGAGACCGTTGAAGTGCGTGGCGCCTTTTTCCTGGGGGAGCAGGAGATAAAAAAGGAGTCTGGTTTTAAGTCCAGTGGTAACCTGTTTGATTTTAAACCGCGACAGGCAGAGGAGCGTTTGTCTGCTAATCCCTGGGTGAAGAACGTCAGGGCGCGGCGGTTGGTGCCTGATCGAATAGTGATCAGTGTAGAAGAGCGGCAACCGGTAGCCTTGGTCGCCGGGCAGGGTCTTTACTGTTTGGCGGCGGACGGCAAATTATTGCCGCTACGTGATAAGGCGGTCCGTCTGGGACTGCCGGTAATACGTGGTTTGGATGTGGGAGCAGCGGAGCTGGGGCAGGTTGTCGGTTCCTATGCTCTGAATAACCTGCTGGAGCATATATCCGGGGGAGAGGGTCCCTTTCGTTTGAGGGATTTTTCGGAGATAAGGATCGCGAGTAGCGGTTATGAGCTGATCACCCTGGACATGTTGTTCGTTCAAACTGGCATGGAACTTAAAGAGAGCATGGCCTTGTTACGGCGCGTTTTGGACGATGCTGCCCATCGTGGTATTGATTACAGTACTGCTGATACGCGGGTGGCGGGACAGGTGATTCTCAATTGAAGTATGAGGTATACGGGATACAGGACACGGGACACGGGACACGGGACTTGGGAATATAACCGATGAGGAATAAAATGCCAAGCGCTAAATACGAAAATATCGTAGCCGGTCTGGACCTGGGGACGAGCAAGGTGCGTGTGATCATTGGCGAGGCCGATGCCGGTGAGGAGGTAAACGTCGTTGGCATTGGCGAGGCGCCATCGCAAGGGTTGAATAAGGGGGTTGTGGTTAACATTGATAGCACGGTAGAGTCTGTCCGTGCCGCGGTCAAGGAAGCGGAGCGTATGGCCGGGATAGAGGTGGGCGGGGTATGGGTGGGCGTCGGTGGCTCTCATATCCAGGGGGATAACAGCCGTGGGGTGGTGGCCGTTGCCCGTAAGGATAAGGTGATTACCGAGGAAGACCGCCGCCGGGCTATTGAATCGGCCCAAACCATGGCTATTCCCGGTGATCGAGAAGTGCTGCATGTTTTGGCGCGTGAATTCATCGTAGATGGCCAGGACGGTGTCAAAGATCCCGTGGGGATTACCGGTGTGCGTTTGGAGTGCGAGGTGCATCTAGTGACCGGGGCGGTCACTTCGGTGCAAAATGTTATTAATAGCGTAAAGCGCGCGGGCCTTCAGGTGGCCGATGTCGTCTTGCAGCCGTTGGCCGCGAGTTTGTCGACGCTTTCGGAGGACGAAAAAGATCTAGGGGTTGTGCTGCTTGATATCGGTGGAGGTACCAGTGAGATGCTGGTGTTTATCGGCGGCGCGGTGGAACACTCAGGGGTCATTCCGCTGGGCGGCAACCAGGTGACTAGCGATGTGGCGGTGGGTTTGCGTACGCCAAACCAGCAAGCGGAGCAGGTGAAGATATCGGACGGTTACGCCTTGGCCAATCAGGTGGGAGATGAAGAAGAGATAGTTGTTCCCGGCATGGGCGGCAGGGGGGACAAGACGGTGGCGCGTAGATTGCTTGCCGAGGTGATCCAACAGCGCCTGGAGGAGATGTTTGACCTTGTGGGTCAGGAACTCAGGAAGTATGGTCTTGAGGATCGGTTGCCCGCGGGGGTAGTATTGACGGGTGGTACGGCGCGGCTTGGCGGCATTGCCGAACTCGCCGAAAAGATGTTGGAGTTACCGGTGCGCATCGGTTGTCCGACGCGGGTTGCGGGATTGAGTGATATGGTCAGCAATCCGCTTTATTCTACCGGTGTGGGCTTAGTATTGTATGGTTGCCAGCAAGCAGGAACTGAGGAAAGTGGACGTCTGTTAGTGGGTAGAGGTATGCCGGGTTTTTGGGCGGGCATTGTTAAATGGTTTGAGGATAATTTTTAAGAAAGGAGAAAGAGGATGATTGAGATGGAACAGCAGGGTGGTGCGCATATAAAAGTGATGGGAGTTGGCGGCGGCGGAACCAACGCGGTAAACCACATGGTGGTTTCCGGCTTGGAGCTGGTGGAATTCATGGCGGTGAATACAGACAAGCAGGCATTGCGGCGGTCGCTGGCGCCGATCCAGATCCAGATCGGGGACAAGCTGACCAAGGGTTTGGGGGCCGGGGCCAGTCCGGAAGTGGGTCGTCAGGCGGCGATGGAGGACAGTGATAAGTTGGTTGGTGTGCTGGATGGCGGCGACATGCTTTTTATCACCGCCGGCATGGGCGGCGGCACGGGCACGGGTTCCGCGCCGGTAATTGCCGAAATAGCTAAAAAGATGGGTTTGTTGACCATCGGGGTGGTTACTAAACCCTTCTTCTGGGAAGGACCGCCGCGTCAGCGGGCGGCTATTGAGGGGATCAAGCAACTGATCGATAAAGTTGACGCTTACGTTATCGTCCCCAACCAGAATCTGATCAAGATGATGGACGCGGACACAACGCGGTTACAGGCGTTTGCTCAGGTCAATGAGGTGTTGCGGCAAGCGGTGCAGGGAATAGCTGACATCATCAATGTAACCGGCCAGGTGAACGTGGACTTCGCGGATGTGCGCACTACCTTGCAGGACAAGGGCAAGGCGCTGATGGGTATGGGCGTAGCCACCAACGAGGACCGGGCAGTAAAGGCCGTGGAAGCGGCGATCAACAACCCGCTGTTGGATGACGTTCAGCTGCAAGGCGCTAAGAATGTACTGGTCAATATCACGGCCGGCGTCAACCTTACCCTGCACGAATTAAACGAAGCTATGTCGGTGATCTATGAATCCGTGGACGAGGATGCCCAGGTGATCTATGGCGACGTTGTGGACGATAACCTGCGGGACGGGGTGCGCGTTACCGTTATCGCCGCTGGGTACGAGGAGGAGAGGAAACGGCGCGAGGAAGGCGCGACGACCGTTGATTTTTCGGAGTTGATGCAAGCGGTCAGTGAGCCGAAAAAGGAAAACGAAGCCGAGCAGGCGGTTGTGGCGCAGATAGATCAGGGCGATCTGAATATTCCAACCTTTATCCGTCGTGGCAACGAGAAGTTGCGCGTGGAGGAGGAGCAACCGATCTAAAGGCCGGTTAGTTGGTATCTTCCACCTTCGTCAACGCTCGCTTAATATTACTTCGACGGTAGCGAGCGCTAGCTACGGTGGACAAGAGTATCTAGTATTTAGTATCTGGTATTTGGTTGGTCGTTCCGACACTCTAATATATAAAAAATAGTTGCATGCTAACCCTGAGCGAACGAAGTGTGTCGAAGGGCCGGTATCCGGTATTCGGTGTTTAGTTAGGAGGAAACTACGGAGACACAGCATGAGAACAGATTCCCGGTCGTGAATCACGGCAGGGAGCGCGTTGCTCGCCCGGCTGCTGGGCGGGAAGTGCGCTTGCAAAAGTCCAGGCGCGGTGAGGCAGGTAAGCTCCGGGCTTCTGCTGTTTTTCTGTTATTGGCGTTGGTAGTGGCTGCGGTTGGCTATGTGTGGTGGTCGCGCGGCGCCAAGGCTCTGCTGCCGACAGGCGTTCCCGTTCTTTGTTATCACCAGTTTAAAACTGAGCCGCGTACCGTTTATGATATAAGCCCTGCCGCCTTTAGAGGTCAGATGGAATATTTGCGGCGCAACGGTTATCAAGTGATACCGTTAAGTCGATTAGTGGAAGCGTTGGCAGGGGGCGCGGATTTACCCGAGAAGACGGTAGTGCTGACCATAGATGACGGTTATCAGAGCGTTTATCAGCATGCTTTCCCCATACTCAAAGAATACGGTTATCCGGCGACGCTGTTTTTGTATATTAATTTTATTAACTATAAAGGCGCTTCCCTTCGCTGGCCGCAGATAAAGGAGATGATGGCAGCCGGGATCGACATTGGCAGCCACAGCTTTTCCCACCTCAAGCTGAACAAGGGGCGCGATGAAACGGAGCGGGAGTACCGCCGCCGTATGGAGAAGGAACTGTTGCAGTCCAAATATTATCTGGAAAAGAAACTCGATCTTGATATTCCCTGGTTTTCTTACCCCTACGGTGTCTACGATCTAGAGCTAAAGAAGATGGTTGCGGCATACGGATATCGCGCGGCTGTCGTCTTGAATGGCGGGGTGGTCGGACAGGGAACTGATAGCTATGCGATCAACCGCAAACTGGCCGCGGGCACAATGAGCGAGAAGCAATTTGCCAGGGCGCTTGAATACCGTCCGATTAAGACGGGCCACAGTTACCCTCCGGACGGCGGACGGTTACATCGTTCCCAACTTAAAGATTTTCGGATATCCCTGCCTGATTGGGGGAACAGAGGGCCGCTACGAATGACTATCAACGGTGAGTATATGAATATAGTATATAAAGAACAAGCCGGCAGAGGGGATTTGCGTTTTCGCAGTGTTCCCGAACTGCGCGGCAAGGCTAATTGTGTGAATGTGCTTGGTAAGGATAAGCGTGGCAACCGTTACGTGTATAGTTTTTTGTTTTGGTTACAATAAGAGAGGTAGTATAACGGCGGATCTTTTAACCACAAAGTCACAAAGTTCACAAAGGAACGACTTTAACCACGACGACACAACGTTAACGGCTCTTTTTTTGGATAACGACTAAAGGCAGGGAGCCACAGAGGTCACAGAGGAAAGGCGAAAGAGGGTGCGCACTACGGATATTTTTATTGGTGCTTCTATGATGTCTAGTCGTCGCAGGGACGACGGTGCTGCTTTTAGCGGGCAACTTACTATTCTGGGAGGCCGAGGATACGGAGACCATAAAAAAAACAGAGTGTTTTGCTGGGGTTATCCAGAAAAAGTCGTTTCTCTGTGTCCTCTGTGACCTCTGTGGCTTAGTGGTGAAAGT
>JAUXIB010000253.1 GCA_030621225.1 candidate division FCPU426 bacterium | reverse complement strand
TGCCTTACCAATAGAGAGGATCGCTTCACCCTCGTAAGTATCATCCAAATAGTAAGCGCCATTTTGCAGCACCACTTCAGTCTTCGGTTCCCGGTAGCTACCGAACATGTCATGGAAATGTTTCATCACCGCGTGCTCATCCCGCTCCATGAACTTGCCCTTCAAGAAAAATTTGAAAAAGCGGAAATACTGCCGGTGATACCTGCTCTCCCGCTTGTGTGTCCAGTTAGTATATGGATGCCACTCGCACATCGGCGCCATCATCACCTCTACGCCCAGCGCCTCCAGCCTTCTTTCCAGATCCATATTCGAGAAATCATTCAGGCGCACGAATATTTCGCCGACGATGCCCACTCTCGGTCTCGGCTCACCTCGCTCCGTCTCCACCGCCTGAAACTTATCCTTTATCTCAGGCAAGCGAGCCAAAAGGTTGCCCCGCTCTATTCCCTGCTCGATGATCTTGAGACTGTCCGCGTGAACCCGATCGGTCTCGCCCACCGTTCGTTCATAAGGCCTGGTCTCACGCACCAATCGATCAATAACATCAGTAGCAACAATACCGCGCCAGGCGCGCCGCAGAAAATCACCGCTGAAATCCACCATCGTCGCCCCATCGTTAGAATCCATCTTCCCCTGTTCTACTGAAAAAAGCGGGATATCCGGATAACCCAATTCATCCATCACCAACCGCTGCAGACGCTTATACTGGCCAAAACGGCACGGCCCGTCAGTGGAAGCCATAAAAAAAGCCGCTTTGTCTCCATCGAAACCGGGCTCCATCATTTTACGCACCATGTCCCCGATGGTGACGATAGCGGGATAACACTCCTTGCCCACCGTAAAACGCCGGCCGTATTCAAGCGTCTTGGCGTCCGAGCGAGGCAAAACCTCGGCCTTGAAACCCTCCGCGCGAAAAGCAGCGGTCAGAGCAAAGGCGTGATTGGCCATACGCGAGAAATAAATGGTACGCTTTTGCTTATCGTTTACGCTAAATACTGGTTCCTTACCGGTGCCCAACTGCTTTATCTCGCGGGCTCCCGTCTGGTCAATGTTATCCAAACTGTCCAGAAAAGCCTCCAAACGCGTGACCGCACCGGCATCGGCCGAATGTTCGTCGATCTCAATCCCCAGATATGGTTTGCCGTTAAGCTCGTGACGGAAGAACTTGGTAATGAAAGAGTCCGGACCACAGCCAAAATTAGTAATATACACCGCGTGCAACTTCTTATTCTCCTTGATCCGCCGCGCCGCAGCCATAATACGCGCCCCGTAGCGCCAATACATATTAGGCCAATCATCCGAGATATCAACCCCATCCAGCTCCAGATAATCCATGGGAATGGCCAGCACTCCCAGTTCGCGCATCTTTTGCGGCAAGCGCAGGTTGATGCCGTTATCACAGCCATTATACGGCCGCGAGACTATGACCAGGGCTCGCTTGAAATCATCCAGCTGGCTCAATATCTCCTGGCCCCGGCGGCGTATCTGCTGATAGAAGTCCTGCTGCACCCCTTCGGCCACCTCCAGCGCGCGGTACACGTCTTCTTTGTCCCGGCCCAGCATTTCCCCTACCTCGAGCAGTTTCTCTACCAGGTTTACCCGCCCGCGTTTCAACTGTAATGCCGGTTTGATCAACTTGATCCCCAAGGCATCAAAGTCAATAGCGCCCTTTACCAGATAAGGCATCGCTTGCACATAGGGACAGTTATAGGTCTGCTTCAAACGGGGGTTAACCTGGTAATTATTGATGACCGACGGCAGGAACATATAATCAACCTGCTTATCCACCAGGTCCAGCACATGCCCATGCATTACCTTAAAGGGATAGCAAGTCTCGGTGATCACGTCCTCCACGCCGCGACGAATAATGCCGGTGTTCGTTGCGTCAGAGAGCACTACCTCGAAACCCAATTCCGAAAAGAACGCCTTCCACAGTGGGTAATGTTCATAGAATATCAAGGCGCGCGGTATACCCACCTTCGGCCGACCACCGCCGGTAACATCCGGATAGATATTCAGCAACAGATCTTCACGTTCCGCGAAGAGGTCGGGGATCTCTGCCAACCCCAGGTCCTTTTCCTTTACGTCCCATTTTTCACAGCGGTGCCCGTAATATAAAGGACGCTCCCCCTCTATAGATACCTGGCGCACTTCGCAAACATTAGAACAAGCCTTGCAAACAAAAGATTTTATCTTGTACTCCCGTTTGAAAAGGTCAAATCCCCTAAAGGCGCTCTCCTCGCCGGCTGATTTCATATGCTCGCGCACCGCCATGGCGATACCGATAGCGCCGGTCACCTCGTGGTGCCGCGGCACAGTAATTTTCTTTCCCGTTACTTGCTCAAAAGCGGCAACGACCCCGCGGTTAGCGGCGGTCCCCCCCTGGAAGAATATGTTATCCCCTATCCGCCGGTCGCCCACCACTTTGTTGAGATAGTTGTGTACAATGGAATAAGCAAGGCCGGCGACCATATCATCCTTGCGCGCGCCCCGTTGCTGGTGGTGCACTAAATCCGTCTCCATAAAGACCGTACACCGGTCACCGAAACGACAGGGACTCTTAGCCCCGCAAGCCAGCTCACCAAACTGCTTCTTTATGGATAGGTCCAGTTTCTCCGCCTGTTCCTCCAGAAAGGACCCCGTCCCCGCGGCACAGACCTTATTCATTTCAAAATCCACTACCACGCCGTTATCCAAGCTGATATACTTGGAGTCCTGCCCGCCGATCTCAAAGATGGTATCCACCTTCGAGTCGATTGCCGCGGCGGCGGTCGCCTGCGCGGTGATCTCGTTCTTCACTATATCACCGCCAACAAAATCACTGATCAGATAGCGCCCGCTACCCGTAGTGCCGACCCCTTTGACCGAGACCCGATCCCCTATTTCGTCGCCCACTTCCTTTAGCCCCTGGCGCACCGCCTCGATCG
>JAUXIB010000189.1 GCA_030621225.1 candidate division FCPU426 bacterium | reverse complement strand
CGCGGAGAGGGGGTAGGGGGGTCTCCGCGGTTTCTTATCGGTCAGTGGCCAGGATATCGGGCAGGGACGACCACACCATCAAGAATTGGGTTGGCCTCGTGAAGCACGTCGGTAAGTCGGAGTCCGAATTCGGAAGATGGGCTAAGAAGGCGGTGCCAAAGGCCGTGGAGCAATGGGAAGAGAACATGCTGCGGAATGCTCCCCGGTTCTTTCCCGGTCCAAAGCAGAAGCAGAAATGAAGGGCGGCAAACTGCATAGAGGGGGTAGGGGGGCGCCGCAACCAGTCGCGCCATAGCTGGCGTAAGCCAGTAAAGGCGGAAGCGGCGCAGAGCCCCTGCGTTTGCCTGTCGTCAGACAGGCGCAGGGGCGGTCTACCTGAGGGCCGCGCCTCTATAAAACACATATCAAAAGCGCGGGTCATACCGTCACCACAGGAAATTTAATAATACGGTGCTCTACTGTTCTACTGCTCTAGACGATGCTTTAGGGCAATCCGGGGCCTGCACTTCGTAGCTCCGAAGGAGCGAAGTGGTGTGACTCGCTCTATCGCTTCCGCATTTCCTATACTGTCCCGTTCTTGGCGGGGCAAAGGGTGAGGCGTCAGATTGTGTTGCTCGTAGTTTTTTGTCGCAAGTTGTGTCGTAAGTGTGTCGCAAGTTCTGTTTGGAGGGTGATGTTGTCCGATAGACGATAGACGAGCGACAAATGTCCGCCCCATCTTGAGGTCACAAATTATGACCTCAAGATATTGGAGGCCAAGCTGTGCGAAAATCATCTTTGCCCCCTCTGTCGCTGGCGCGGCATCTCCCCCTGAGAAGGAGAGAGGGAAGGAAGAGATTTCATTGTTGCCCCTTGACATCTCAATATACAGGTATAGACTTTAGTCATATCCTGGCGTTGTTCCCACCTATACCGGGATGTCGGCCCCTTTTACAAGGGAAGCGGGCCGGCTGAGCGGCAGTGCGTTTCCGTGGCTTGGATGATCGCGCCCGGCGCTCTGTACCCGCGAAAAACACAATGACAACAATATATCAATCGGCTATACTAGTATTGCTATTTATATCAAATAGAACTATCAAACATATTTGTTAAAAAAATTACGATTATGGCTAAAGAAAATCCCGCGGCAGCCGATATGAAAGACAAGCCTGCGTTGTTCGTGTATTACTCCAAACGCGGCTGTTGCCCGGGAAACATCGGGGGAGAATTTTTAGCGGCTCGACCGCACTGGAGCTCCCACCTGGTTAAGGGCGGCAGTTATTGGGGTACACGGCAAACGCGGGCTTACTTTTTTTCTGACGGGGCCGCGAAGTTCGCGGCGGGATTGCCGGACAGTCGATTGTCAACAATATTATATAGGCCATACATCTAGTATGGCCTTTTTCTTTTTATCCTAGATATGGTGTGGAATGGCCATGTTTTATAAGAAAGATAAATTAGTTTGCGAAAACCGTTGACAGTACTTATGTAATGTTATATATTAACCGTTGTAGCGTATTGATAGAAGTGTTGTATGACTATGACAAACTTGTTGTCACCAAGAGGATGAGGGACATAGAACGATGACGATATACTCTATCAAGGAAGTTGCGGAGAAGTTAATGGTCCATCAGCAGACCTTGCGCAACTGGGAGCGATGCGGGCTGTTTGCTATTCAGCGGGTGGGAATCAATAAGACCAGGGTGTTCAGTGAAGAGGATGTCGCGCTTTGTCATAAGATCCATAAGTACTCTGGCAGGGGGATCAGCTTGAAAGGGATCAAGGAACTTTTGAGTATGAATAACGACGGCAACGGCAAGGGGGGGCGATGAGTGGTATGTTCACCGGCCGTGTAGATAAGTTGCTGGCCAACGCGATGGATTCCGCCTGGTTGAACCAGAAGGTGATAGCTAACAACATCGCCAACGTGAATACGCCTAACTTCAAGCGCAGTGAGATATCTTTCCAGGACAAATTACAGTCCGCACTTAAAACCCAAAAAGAGGGCTTCCTGAAAACGACCCATGCCAAACATATTGGTGGCGCGTCGCGTGTTGCCCTGGAGGATATCAAGCCGGAGATCTATCGTGTGCGCAATACCACTTTACGTGCCGACGGCAATAATGTGGATATGGATGTTGAAATGGCCAAGTTGGCTGAAGTGCAGTTGCTGTATAGTACGCTATTGGAGGTAATCGGCTCCAAGCATAGGCGTTTGCGTACGGCCATAACGGAGGGGAGGTAGGTAGGTAATGCAGATATTTTCTACTTTTGAGATAAGCGCTTCTGGTCTTACCGCGGAACGCCTGCGTATGGATGTGATAGCTAATAATATAGCTAATGTCAATACCACGCGCACCGCGGAAGGCGGGCCGTACCAGCGGCAGAGAGTGGCTTTTACTCCGCGTGGCCAGAAACCTGAATTCTTCGTGCAGTTGCCGGGGATGGTGAAAGAGCGTGAAATGGGCACGGGCGTGCGTGTGGCGGGAATCTTTAATGATCCAACGCCGCCGCGTATGGCGTATGATCCCGGGCACCCTGACGCTAACCAGCAGGGATATGTGGCCATGCCCAATGTGAATATCGTCTCAGAGACGGTGGATATGATGACAGCCACCCGTGCTTATGAGGCGAATATGAGCGTGATGAACGCTGCCAAGGGCATGTTGTTGAAAACACTCGACCTTTTGAGAGGATAATAGACTGTGGATAAGATTAATCCGATTGCAGCCAATTTTAAATCGATCGCCCAGTTGACAGGGGCAGCTCCGGCGATGCAGCAGACAGGGCAGGATTTCGCCAAGTTGCTGCAAACGGCGTTTGCGGAGGCGAATCAGGGTCAGTTGCAAGCTAACCAGGTGGCCAAGGGGTTGGTCACTGGCGAGGTTGAGAATATCCATCGCGCGGTGATGTCCATTGCGCAGGCTGATTTGAATTTCCGGTATGTGTTGCAGGTGAGAAACAAGATAGTCGACGCTTACCAGGAAATAATGAGGATGCAGATATAGTAGCGCAGATTTGTGGTCTCCTTTTATGATATCTGAAAGACGGAGACCACGGGGACTCTCTTGGAGAGTCCGGACCACAGATATAGTTGGTGAAATCGGCGGAATTAGCGAAAAAAGGAGATTGAGCTTTGCGTGAATTCCTGAGTCAATTGGTGGTGCAGTTGAAAGAGATCTGGGCACGGATGAACAGGATACAGCGGGGTGTCCTCGTCGGTTTGCCGGCGTTGATCATGATGATTTTTGTTGTTTTTTTGATTAACGCGACCAAGAAGGAATACGCCGTTCTCTATACTGGGTTAGAGGACAAGGATCTGGGGAAGATAAGTGCCCGGCTTAAGGAGACGGGGGTGTCTTTCCTTCTTTCGGGGGCCGGGACGCTGTCTGTGCCTGAAGATCAGGTGCATGGCGTGCGCATTGAGTTGGCTACTCAGGGATTGCCGTCAAGCGGCGGAGTGGGATTTGAGCTCTTTGACGAGCCGAAATTCGGCATGACCGATTTCGTGCAAAAGATAAACTACCGCCGGGCTCTGGAGGGAGAATTGGCCCGCTCTATCGCCAGTATGCAGGAGGTGCGCCGCGCCAGGGTCTTCCTGGTTTTGCCCGAGCCTAAACTATATATAGAAGAACAGGAACCGGCGTCAGCTTCGGTGTTGCTGACTATGCTTCCCGATGTCAAGCTGCGCAAGGCGCAGGTGAAGGGCATTGTGCATATCGTGGCCAGCGGGGTGGAGGGACTTGAGCCGGACAGGGTCAAGGTGGTTGACGCCCATGGGAATATCCTTTCGGATGGGATCCAGGAAGATTATGATTCGGCCGATGAAGGTGAGCTGTCGATCAGCCGTGGGGTAAAGCTGACCGCGGACCAACTCAAGGTACAGCGGGGAAAGGAACGGGAAATAGAAGCCAAGGTGGAAAGCCACCTGATAAAGGTGCTGGGGCCCAATCGAGCTACCGTTCGTGCCGGGGTGGAGATCAGTTTTGACCAGCAGCAAACAGAGGCCGAACTTTTCGAGCCGGTGGCTGATGACAAGGGCATCTTGCGCAGTAAGCAGTCTACTCTTGAGACTTATATCGGTGAGGGCTTGCCCAGCGGGCTGCCTGGCGGGGTGCCGGGCACCGAATCCAATATACCGGGTTATCAGCAGGTCGTTGGTGGCACATCGCAGTATAACCGGGAAGAGGGCACCGAAAATTACGAGATCAGCCGTCGTATTACCAAAGACTTGAAGGCCCCGGGACGGATAAGGCGGATAACGCTTTCGGTGATCGTTGATAATGTTCAGCCGCAGCAATTAGCGGCCATACAGCAGGCGGCCATCCATGCCGCCGGGCTGGACCTGGTGCGGGGCGATACGATATCTGTTGAGAATATACCTTTTGATACTAGTTTGTTACAACAAGAGCGAATGGAAATGGAGACAATGGCACAGCAAGCTTTTTGGCACAATTTACTGCTGGGAGGGCTGGTCTTTATCGTGGCTCTCTTCCTCCTGATCTTCCTGCGCTCGCTTCTGAAACCAAGAGTGGTCAAAGAGGTGGGGGCTCCTTTGGAGCCTATACCGCCTCCCTTCGAAGCGGAACCCGACCTCGACTTGCAGCTCGAGCCGGAACCTGAGCCGGAACCGGAGCCTGAGCCGGAACCCGAGCCGGAACCGGAGCCTGAGCCGATAATCACCGAGGAGACCACTGCTGAGGAACTGGA
>JAUXIB010000130.1 GCA_030621225.1 candidate division FCPU426 bacterium | reverse complement strand
AGTATGGCCAAAAAAAAGGCGCTACACCCTGAACCTAAACGAAAGCGAATAACAACTTAAGGTCCATGTTTAAGATAGCAAAGATACTAAGGATGAGCAATAAATAGTTCTCATCTTGGTTATTAACGGTATCTATTAAAGCAAGCGTTTAGCTTGTATGCCCCGTGTTACCGAGTGCAGACAACATTTATTCTTCGCACCCGGTAATAACAAATTTCGTCAATATCAACTCAAATTCATGACGGTTTTTGGCCTATCCAGGTTTTATCTTTTTGATTTCCATCAGAACATCATTGGTAGGCAAGCTGTCTAAAGGCTGGCGCCTAAGCCTGTTGAAAATACCAAGCATGGCCGACACGCCCACCCCAGAGGTGTAACACAAGGCAGTACGTGGTCTCACCTCCGGGGTGTGGCGCACGAACTACGAGCTACTAGATACGAGCAACGAGAATGTAAGCCGATCCTTGTTTTTATCTAAAAAAAAAAAGCGGGAGTTCATAAGTGAACTCCCGCTTTCTACTACTATGTTACCGAATCGGCTTACATTCCCATGCCGCCCATGCCGCCCATACCACCGGGCATGCCGCCGCCACCACCACCTGGCATCGGCTTCTCTTCCTCCGGCTTGTCAGCGATCAGCGTCTCGGTGGTCAATAACAACGCCGAAATCGAACCGGCGTTCTGCACCTCGCTACGCACTACCTTGGCCGGATCTACCACGCCGGCCTTGATCAGGTCTTCGTATTTACCCGTCGCCGCGTTGTAACCGGAGTTAGGAGCGGTAGTGCCTTTGCCCTTCACCTGCTCCACCACAATAGAACCTTCCTCACCGGAGTTGATAGCGATCTGTCTGATCGGCTCTTCCAACGAACGCCGTACGATCTCCGCACCGGTTTTCTCATCACCCTTCAAGGTTCCCATCAGCTTCTCGATCACCGCCTGGCTTCTCAGCAAGGCCACGCCGCCGCCGCAGACGATCCCTTCCTCTCCCGCCGAGCGGGTAGCGGAAAGAGCGTCCTCGACCCGCGCCTTCTTCTCTTTCATTTCCACCTCGGTAGCAGCACCAACATTGATAACAGCTACACCGCCGACCAACTTGGCCAACCGCTCCTGCAATTTCTCCCGGTCATATTCCGAAGTAGTATCTTCGATCTGCTTCTTGATCTGAGCGATACGTCCCTGAATATCCTTGGCACTGCCGGCGCCTTCAACGATGGTGGTATTTTCCTTATCGATCACCACCCGCTTGGCGTTGCCCAACTGGTCAATGCTGACGTTCTCCAGCTTGATGCCCAGCTCTTCAGCGATCACTTCACCCTTGGTAAGAATAGCGAGATCTTCCAGCATCGCCTTGCGCCGATCGCCAAAGCCAGGGGCCTTAACGGCCGCCACGTTCAGCGTGCCGCGCAGCTTGTTGACCACCAGGGTGGCCAGGGCTTCGCCGTCAATATCCTCGGCAATGATCACCAGGGGCTTACCGGTCTGCGCGATTTTCTCCAGCAGAGGCAACATATCTTTCATCGAGCTGATCTTCTTGTCATGGATCAGCAGGTAAACATCTTCCAGGATCGCTTCCATCCGTTCCATGTCCGTAGAAAAATAGGGAGAGATATAACCGCGGTCAAACTGCATCCCCTCTACTACCTCCAGGCTGGTCTCTATGGTCTTCGCCTCTTCCACCGTGATCACGCCATCGCGGCCTACTTTCTCGCTCGCCTCAGCAATGATATTGCCGATCTCGGGATCGTTATTGGCGGAGATAGTGGCCACCTGAGCGGTCTCCTCGCGCGTCTTAACAGCCTTGCTGTTCTTCTTGATCTCCTCCACAACGACCGCGACTGCCTTCTCGATGCCCCGTTTCAAGTACATGGGGTTAGCGCCGGCGGCAACCATCTTCATTCCGGCGTGGATCATGCTCTGCGCCAGCAAGGTAGCTGTGGTGGTACCGTCACCGGCCACATCGTTCGTCTTGGTGGCTACTTCCTTAACCATCTGCACGCCCATATTTTCGTAAGGATCTTCTACCTCTATCTCCTTAGCAATGGTAACCCCATCATTGGTGATGGTAGGCGCGCCAAACTTCTTGTCCAGAACTACATTACGTCCCTTCGGGCCCAGGGTCACCTTGACCGCATTGGCCAGCTTGTCAGTACCGCGCAAAAGCGCCGCGCGGGCCTCTTCACTATAAATAATGATCTTCGCCATATCTACTTCTCCTTTTATAAAACTTTATTATGTAAGGATCGCGAGAATATCTTCCTCGGAGATTATCAGATGCTCATCACCATCAAGTTTCACCTCTGTACCGGAGTACTTTCCATAGAGAATACGGTCTCCCTTCTTCACTCCCAGGGCGTTTACTTTACCCTGATCGTTCTTCTTCCCAGGACCCACCTCCACGACCTGGCCCTCCTGCGGCTTCTCTTTGGCCGTATCGGGGATAATGATCCCTCCCTTCTTTACCTCTCCCTCTTCCAGGGGCTTTACCAGAACCCTGTCGCCTAAAGGCTTGATCTTCATACCTTTACCTCCTTAAAGTTGTTGGATAAAAAGATTAGCACTCAACAGCAACGAGTGCTAATAAGTTGAACAAGTTGAGAATTATAGCAATACGAGGGTATATGTCAAGGAAAAAGGGAGCGTAAGAAGAAATTAAAAAGTAAAAATTAAAAAGTAAAAAGGGGACTAGGAGTTAGCATCTCGTATCTAGCCGCGAATTTTGAATTCCTTATCCTGCCCCCTGTATCCTGTGTCCCGTATCCCGTGTACCGTGTACCTTTTCATAATTCATAACTCATAATTCATAATTCAAAACTGCCCCTCCATCCCCTGCTAACCAATTCCCGCAAACCGCACCACCTTTATTTTGGCCTCTTCCAGCATGCGTTTTGTGAGCTTGTCCGGATAATCACCCAAATAGACCACCCTACGCACCCCCGCGTTGATCAACATCTTAGCGCAAACAACACAGGGAAAAACAGTAGAGTACACCTCTGAGCCAGCCACACCCACCCCGTGCAATGCCGCCTGGATTATAGCATTCTGCTCAGCATGCAGGCCGCGGCATAGCTCGTGCCGTTCCCCACTGGGGACTTTCAGTTTTTTCCGCAGGCAGCCCACCTCTTCACAGTGAACGATCCCCCGCGGCGCGCCGTTGTACCCGGTCGCCAGTATCCGTTTGTCCTTGACCAGAACAGCCCCCACCTGCCTGCTCAGACAGGTAGACCGCCCGGCTACCAGCTCGGCGATGCCCATAAAATACTCGTTCCAGTCGGGCCGTTTATGCTTCTTGATCACTATACATCCTTTAATGTTTTTGTAAAGATCTCCATCTCGTATCTGGTATCTCGTATCTAGTATCTAGTCGCATACCAAATAATAACGACCGACGACTAGCTTACTCCCTTCCCGACCCCTGACCCCTGACCACTGCTTTCTCACTGCTCAAAATAAATCGGGAAATCCCCGGCAAACTCCTTGATCTCTGACCGCACCGCGTTAATCGTCTGCTCATCCTCCGGACTATCCAGCACCCGCACGACCCAGGCAGCAACCCTCTTCATTTCCTCCTCCTTCATGCCGCGCGTAGTAAGCGCGGAAGTACCAATGCGTATACCACTGGCAACCATCGGCTTCAGCTTATCATAGGGGATGGTATTATAATTCACCGTTATCCCCGCCTGTTCCAAGGCAATCGCTGCCGCTTTGCCGGTCACACCTTTGGCGGTAAGATCCACCAAATTGAGATGGGTGTCCGTGCCACCACTCACCAAACGCAGCCCCCTCCTCACCAGCTCTTCACCCAGACAACGCGCGTTCTTGATAACCTGTTTCTGGTATTCTACGAACTCAGGTTTCATTGCTTCCGCAAAGCATACTGCTTTAGCGGCCACCACGTGCATCAGAGGCCCGCCCTGCAGTCCCGGGAAAACCATGCGGTCTATGTCCTTCGCCAACTCCTCAGTACAAAGAACCATCCCCCCACGCGGACCGCGCAAAGTCTTGTGCGTAGTGGAGGTCACCACATGCGCGTGCGGCAGTGGACTGGGATGTTGCCCGGCGGCGATCAAACCACAAGGATGAGCGATATCCGCCATCAGATAAGCCCCCACCTCATCGGCCACCTCACGAAAAGCCGCGAAATCGATCGTCCGTGGATAAGCGGTGGCGCCGGCAATGATCACTTTCGGCTTGCACTCTTTCGCTAGCTTGCGCAGCTCCACGAAATCTATTAATTCGGTTTCCGGAGAAACATTATATTGCACCGACTTGAAAAGAATTCCAGAAAAATTAATGCTATGTCCATGCGTAAGATGTCCCCCGGCCTGCAAATTCATTCCCATCAGGGTATCGCCCGGCTTCATCAGCGTCAATAACGCCGCCATGTTCGCCTGGGAGCCGGCGTGCGGCTGCACGTTAGCGTGCGGAGCTCCAAAGAGTTTTTTGGCCCGTTCCCTGGCCAAGTCCTCTACCTGGTCCGCGTTCGCGCACCCCTGGTAATATCTCTTGCCGGGATACCCCTCAGCGTACTTATTAGTCATCGGACATCCCTGGGCCTGCAACACCGCCTCGCTAACATAGTTCTCCGAAGCGATCATCTGTAGAATATCCTGCTGACGAGCAAGATCATTCTCTAATATGTCTGCTGTCTCTTTATCGGTTTTCGCTACTTTATCAAACAATTTGTTCTCCTTATCCGCTTATTCATCAATCGCCGCTATCCGCCTTATATGTCTTTCATCCCCCGAAAACTCAGTAGCAAAGAAAACACGCAGCGTTTTCTCTGCCTCCTGTAATCCCATCGTCCGTTGCCCCAATACTATAACGTTGGCATCGTTATGCTCGCGGGTAACCCCGGCCACTTCCTCGTTGTAACACAACGCCGCTCTGACACCCTTGACCCGGTTGGCAACCATAGCCATACCGACACCCGTGCCACATATTAATAATCCCCACTGACATTGGCCTGAGGCGACAGCCTCCGCCGCCCCCCGCCCAATAGACGGATAATCCACACTCGCGGTGGAAGCCGCGCCAAAATCCTCGCAGGCGTAACCAAGCTCAGTCAGTACGTCCTTCAGTTTCTCTTTGTATTCGTAGCCAGCGTGATCGGAACCAACCGCTACTTTTCCTTTATTCATAATTCATCCTTTGGAAATTAACTATCATCTGGCTCGGGACTCGGCCGTCGCACGACACCAGTTATAACTTTTGGCTCATCTCCCAATCAGAATGAGGCCACATCGTTCTCTGTGGTCTAGTTCGCCTTCAAGCGCCTCGTTGAGACCAATGATTGCTACCCTCGTTACGGAGAAAGCTTCTTGTCGTCATCCCAAGAGCTTTCTCTCAAATCGTTCCTTTGTGAACTTTGTGACTTTGTGGTTAATTAGCCGTTGTCCCAAAAAAAGCCGTTAACATCGTGGCGTTGTGGTGAAAGACTTTCGTCGTTCGTCCATGGTCTTGACTAAAGCATCTCCACCAACTTTTCAATCGCGTCCTTCACCTCCTCAAATACCGCCTCATATACTTCAGCTTTCCCACCCATCGGATCAACGACATCACCTTTCAGCCCGACATATTCCTTTAACACCACAACCTTCTTCTCCATCTGGGGCAACTTCTTAACGATCGCATCCCGCTGCCTACCGGTCATCGTCAACACTAGATCCGCCTGCTGCAGCGCCTGCGGCATCAACGGGGTAGAAGTATGTGCCGATACCTCCTGCCCTTCCCGCTTGAGTATCTCTACTATCTCGGTAGGCGGCGGCGAACCGGGGAAAGCACCAACTCCCGCAGACATAGCCTGGGCCTTAACTTTTTTCGCCTTGGCTTGCTTGGCAAAAAGACTCTCAGCTATCACGCTACGGCAAATATTTCCGGTACAAACAAATAGAATCTTCATTTTAGCCGAATGCCAAATGACAAATATTAAACAATGAGTTGTCGGGAAGCAATTCAGCATTCACAATTCGGAATTCCGCCTTGCCTTCCCCCTGATCGCCCGCTCAACGTCCTCTTTGCTGACGGGCCCTTCACGTAAAACTTCCACCCCATCTACCATACTAACCACGGACGAAGCCTCAGCGACCCAGCAAGGGCCCCCATCAATCGCTAATTCCACTCCTTTAAGTATATCCTTTTCCACCTCCGCCAATTGTGTGGGCGCTTTCTTGCCAGAACAGTTGGCGCTGGTCAAGGCCAGGGGATGATCAAGCAACTGCAATAACTTCAATAAAATAGGATGATCTGGACAACGCAGAGCAACCGTCTCTTCCCGAACCGCCGCAAACTCAGCCAGCCCCCCGACCGCACGCACTACCAGCGTCAAAGGACCGGGCCAAAACGCGCCAAGCACGTTTTTCTGCTGCCGATTGAGTTTTAAACCCCATCTATCAAGCCAGGATATATCCTTCACAGCAAGCGGCAACTGCTTGCGCCAGTCCCTTCCCTTCATCTTGTACACCCGATCCAGAGCCTCTTGATTAGCAGGATCCGCGCCCAAACCGTATACGGTCTCAGTAGGAAGAATTATTACCTTCCCCTGCCTGATCAAAGCCGCTGCTTTTTTTATGTCCGCCTTCGACTTCGTCGTCACAGTTCACCCTTCCGCTTGCTTACCCGCTTGTTACTCTCGCGCACCTTATCACGTAATTCACACCGGTATTTTTCCAACTTACCGCTAAGCTCGGGATATTTCAGCGCCAGGATCCGCACCGCCAACAGTGCCGCGTTACACGCGCCTGTCTCTCCCACGGCCACGCAGGCAACAGGCACACCCCGCGGCATCTGCACGGTGGACAACAAAGCATCCATGCCGTCGTTTATCCCTCCCCTGAGTGGTATACCTATTACAGGAAGGACAGTCCTGGCGGCCACCGTGCCGGCAAGATGAGCTGCCATTCCCGCGGCCGCGATGATCACTTCCCAACCGGCTTTCGCCGCGTCATCCACCAGCCGCGCGGTATCATCCGGCGTACGGTGAGCGGAAGATATACAGAGATCCACCTCCACCTCAAATCGTTTACACACCTCTAACGCGGACTTGATCGTCGGCAAATCAGATTCACTCCCCAGCATAATCCCTATCTTCGGCATATTGTTCCCCTTGTGATTAATGCCATATAATATATCCGAGCGCCCTGAATGTCAATTATATCATTGCAAGTTGTCAGTTGCAATTCAAAAGTGAACCATTTTTCAACCGATTTTCAGTTCAAAAGTGAACCCTCAAAATGCTGTACTCTGAAGCTAAAAAGGGAGGCTTCAGATGTCGCAAATCCACAA
>JAUXIB010000204.1 GCA_030621225.1 candidate division FCPU426 bacterium | reverse complement strand
CCACCGGAAAAACACGGTGTCCCAGTCCCTCTGCCGGCCCGTGATAACCGTTAGCACGGGTATAGGCAGCGCCAGTAAGATAGGGCTCGTATTCCTTGATCGTCTTCAACGGCCAGCCGCGCACTGGATCAAAGCGGTGCCGGTGGGCCATGAAGTTATACAGTTTAGCGAGCTTAGGGTCGTCGCGGCCATGCCGTTTCTTGTAAGCCCCTTGGCCGGACATCGCGACCATGATCTTTATCAGGTCCTTGTCCGGCAAGGTGGCGCTAATGATCTCCAGTTTTACCGGCAGACGTTTGACGCCCTGGTCTGTCTCAATGGTCAGCTCTCCGTCATATGCTCCGGCCGCAATTGGTTTTGGTATATAAATATCCACCCAAAAGCCCTGCAGTTTCTTTTTTTCCACGTTTATGGGCAGTCCGCCGCGGCCAGGCGTAGCATGCAGCGGCACCAAAGCATCCGGTATGGGGCCCGGCGCGATCCGCGGGGAGACCGCCTTTTGCCAAAA
Organism: candidate division FCPU426 bacterium; assembly: GCA_030621225.1. Lineage (GTDB taxonomy): Bacteria > Oederibacteriota > JAUXIB01 > JAUXIB01 > JAUXIB01 > JAUXIB01. The sequence goes on along the minus strand of JAUXIB010000204.1, from coordinate 3,827 downwards.
CCACCCGTTCCTGACGGTAGAGGGCGTAGGCACGTCAATGTAATGCTCGGAGAATATCTCCACTTCCCTGTCGAGCGCCTCCTGGCCAAAGCGGAGTTCCACAAATTTAACGGTGAGCGGGGATTTTTCCGCAACGACCATGACCTGGAAAGCTACGAACTCGTTTCGCGCACCGAAAAGCTTTACGCGCTTGCCGTCCCAAGCGGAGTTCCTCCGGCGGCAGGGATGGTCAAGGTCGTCCTGTTTCACCTTCTCGCCGTCGTTTACGGCCCACACCTTGAACCCAACTCTTGCATCTTTCGCTTTAACCATGGTAGTAAGTAACAGCGCTATAGCGGTAAGTAATATGATTTTCGTCAGTAACAATCTCATCGCCGGAACAATATATCATACATCCAATGAAATCTGTCGCTTTTCACGACCCGAATGCCACTAGGGGACGGACCGTAATTATTCCATTTTTTCTCCCCATACGAACCGTCCCCTATCCCTAACTTCTCATATTCCGTGCCGTACTTATCTCGCTTCATGAACCTACGATCTATCAGTTCCCTTCTGAGAAGACAGATGTCATTGAAGGTATGGCTGGCTTTGATGATCTCGTTAACTTCCTTTTCAGAGTAGAGCTTGTCCAGCTCAAAGTCCCTGGCAAGCACTTCAAGCACCCGGCTCTGCACACTGTGTTTAGAAGGCCAGATCTTCAAGCGCCCCTCCTCGTCGAAATACTTGGCCACCTCGGTTATTTTGATCATAATAATACCCTTAGGGGACGAACCGCGGTTGCTCCACCGGACTATCTACGAACCGTGCCGCAGTTCCCTTTTGGGGCCGCGGACTGCTTAGAACTAGCCGTCGTTAACAAGCAATACAGTGAAACCACCAGCCCTAAAACACCGATCGGCCAATATTCTCCGCCAATATTATTATGCCGCACTAGATCCACCGCCAGGCCCAACAGCGGCGCGGCAATAATGGTGGCGAAACTCTTGGCCTGGCTCTCGATCGAAAGCACGGTCGCCTTTTTCCGCTCAGAACTGCAGCGGTCAAAACGGCTGATCAGCACCGGCCGCCAGCAGTTATGCAGCACATGAAGAAAAACAAAGCCACAGATCATTGCCGGGTAATTCTGATAATACATAGCCGGGACGAGCGCCGCGAAGACCAGCAGGTTCAACCCCCACATTAAACGCACGCAGTTTTGCTCGCAACCAGCCAGGCGCACCACAATGTGAGCCTGGCGACTGGCCAAGGCCGCCAGGATATATAATAAAAAATAGACCGGCCCGATAAAAAGCGCCGCCTGCTGCGGCTCGTTCAAACTCATACTCAGCAACATGCCGGGTATCAGCAACAAGGCCGCCGACTTGAGAATCGGCTGCAAGTAATCTTTAGTCGCTTCAAAAACGCCATCAAAACACATCGACTCGATAATCAACCGCCTCTGAGCAGCCTGCTTCAGTACATCGCGCACCGTTTCTTTCAAATGCCTGACGATATCAGCAAATCGCGCTTCTTTTTGCCGTTGATTATCAAGTATTGCCGGATAGCCCAGAAAATTAATTATCCCCAGGATGTAAGGAATAATAGAAAAATAAAAAATGTAGCTGTATCTGCTACTGGTGAAAACCAGGATCGCCGCCAGGATAACCGAAGTCGCCGAGCCGAGTTTACTCCAGGAGCGGGTAAAGCCATAGACCTTGGTTCCTGCCGCGGCGCGTCCCTGCATACTGAGCCAGGAAAAGATCATCGCCTTATGCGTGCCGGTGCGAAAGGCCTCGCCAACCCCATAAAAAAACATCGCCAAAAATAAAAAAGCGATACTATCGGCTCCGCCAAAAATTATAAAACTGACGATATAAGCAGCAAAGGATAAGATCATCGCCCGGCGCCGGCCGTAGATATCGGCTATCGCTCCGGAAGGGATCTCCAAAAGATTTTTTATTATCTCCCGAAAAGCGATCAGTAGACCAATATCAAAAAATGATAAACCCTTCTCCAAAAACGCCAGAATTATAAACGGCTCATAATATCGCTGGTTTTTAAGAAATCCATAAAGGCTAAACCGCCGAATCATCAAGAATACCTCGCGCAATTTTGCTTTCTCTCGAAAACACTCTGCATAATAGGCAGGATCATGCCCTTAGAGGACAGACCCAACTAAACCACCTACCAACCGTCCCCTAACCCTCGATGTTGGCATAGCGCCGCGCCTACTTCTTCCCCTGCTTCACCTCCGGCCGGCCTTCATCCTTGGATCTGCGCTGCGGTTCCGCTAGCTGCTTCTGTTTTTTCGGTCCCTTGGGTTTGCCAACGGCGTTCCACTGCTCGGCGCGCGCAGCCCAGAACTCGTGTAACAGGCGTACGGTCTCACCCTCGCTGGCCATGATCTCGATCACGACGCCATGCTCGGTGTTCTGCACTACCATTGTCGAGCCGACTTGCGCCTGGCGTAATCTGTTCTGCATCAGCGAAACACCTTGCGCCGACAGATAACAAACAGAACCTGCGATAAGCAGCGCGGCTAAAGGCAAAAAATATTTTCTCATTGTAAATCCCCTTTCATTAAAAACTCTATTTCAAAACTATTACTTTTTTAATTTCCTGCCAATCGCCGCACTTGATCAGGATCAGGTAGACACCGTTGCCGACAAAAGTATGTTTCAGGTTCCTGCCGTTCCAACTGGTGCGGTAAGGCTCGTCCTTTCTCACTTCTCTTTCCAATACACGGCCTATCCGCTCGCCGGATATAGCGTAGACATCCACCGTTAAACGACCGCTCCTGACCGCTATTCCCTGTATTTTCAAATCATCTCCGGCCGCCGGATTGAAATAGTTCTTATCCAGGAAAGCCGGCAGGTACCAGGTCGGCGTGCGGGTGAATGTCGGCGTAATAGTAAAGGTCAAGGTAACCGTTGGCGTAGGCGTTAGCGTAGCGCTCACCGTATATGTCCCGCTCCAGGTCAAGGTAGCCGAATAAGTTATTGACGCCGTCGGCGTAGCGGTCGGCGTAGCGCTGGGAGTCGCGGTGTTGGTCGGCCGCGGAGTCCGAGTCCAGGTAATACTGGACGTCAGCGTTTTGGTTAGCGTCACTGTCTCGGTCGGTTTCTCAGTTGGAGTCCCGGTCAGGGTAACCGTCTCAGTTGGCGTCTTGGTCCGCGTTACCGTACGACTAGCCGATTCAGTTAGCGTCCTGGTCAGCGTTACCGTGTGACTGGCCGAAGCCGTAGCGGATGCCGAGACCGTGACAGTCTGAGTAACACTCTCGCTAGCTGTCCGCGTAGCGCTATAGCTCTTGGTAGCGGTTGGCGTAGCAGTTCTGGTAACCGAAGCACTTTGCGTTGGCGTCCAACTCGCAGTAGAGGTTGACGTCGGAGTCAGCGTAACAGTAGGCGTCCAGGTTTCAGTGTCTGTCGGTGTCGGCGTGTGAGTCGGCGTCACCGTCAAGGTCGTGGTATCCGTATGCGTTAGCGTAGTGGATGGCGTGGCCGTATCACTGGCTGATTCGGTGGCCGTCCGGGTAGCGGTTCCGGTGTCGGTCAGTGTCGGCGTAGCGGTTTCGGTGTCAGTTGACGTGGCCGTCCGCGTAATAGTTGGCGTAGCGGTCTCGCTGGCCGATTCAGTGGCCGTCCGGGTATGAGTCTCGGTATCCGTCTCGGTATGCGTTGGTGTGTAAGTCGGCGTCGCCGTCAAGGTTGTGGTATCCGTATACGTTAGCGTAGCGGATGGCGTGGCCGTATCACTGGCCGATGCCGTTGCTGTCCGGGTATCGGTTTCGGTATGCGTCGACGTGTAGGTCGGCGTCGCGCTCAGCGTTATGGTATCGGTTG
>JAUXIB010000221.1 GCA_030621225.1 candidate division FCPU426 bacterium | reverse complement strand
ACGCTATCCTTCGTTTCTTTCCCGAGAAGTCCGGCGCCGCAGTTATGGCAAAACTTGGGGCCGTCCTCATTAAAAGAATTACACTTGGCACATCTCATTGTTTCCCCGTGTCACTAACTTACAAGCCCTGGGACAGTATCAAAAAAGCTGTCCAGCATTCTCCGCGACTTTGCGACTTAAACTCTCCGCAACTCCTATAAATACTACACTTAAAAGCGGGCTCAATCAAGTGATATTGATACGCTCTATGACAACGGCTTCCTTGCCGCGTTTGCGGGCATATCTCGCTAGCTGATGCCAGCCGGCCAAAGCCGGGTCAGGTCGAGGTAGATCTTTGCGAAAATGACTACCCCTGCTCTCCATTCGCTTGAGCGCCGATTGAACTATTAGCGACGACACCTGGTAGATATTCAACAATTCAAACTCCTCTTTCTTACTCAAGCCACTGCTGATAAGCATTTCCAACTCCTTGCCAAGCAACCTGACTAACTTGCGTAATTCACGCGGCTCCTTCACCACCGCCGCGCCTTCCCACATACGTTGCCGCCATTTATCCAGGCGCGCGTCACAATCCTCTATGCCGCCGCTCGGTTTGAAGCCGCGATAAAATATTTTATCCGGGAAAGAAACTTCTTCTTCCTCAAGATACGCCATTGCGCCACGCGCTGCCCGACTGCCAAAAACCAGGCCTTCAAGCAGTGAATTACTGGCCAAGCGGTTAGCTCCATGTAAAAAAGTGCAGGCCACCTCACCACAGGCAAAAAGGCCGGGGATATTCGTCCTGCCGTAGATATCAGTGCGCACACCGCCCATGGAAAAATGGGCGCTGGGCCTTACCGGCACAGGCTGCTCGCGCGGATCCACGCCATATTGTTGGCAAAAACGGTATATGCTGGGGAAGCGCTGTTTGATCCTTTCTCGTCCCAACGGACGCATATCAAGATAAACCTGATCCTCCCCGGTACGGCGCATCTCCTCGACGATAGCCCTGGAAACCACATCGCGAGGCGCCAGTTCCGCCTGCGGATGATACCCCGACATAAAGCGCGCGCCGCGCGCGTTAACTAATTTACCGCCTTCCCCCCGCACCGCTTCGGAAATCAAAAAGCGCGGCGCGCCCGGCAAACAGGAGGTAGTCGGGTGAAACTGGATGAACTCCATATCGGCCATCTCGGCGCCGGCCCGGTAGGCCATAGCGAAGCCGTCACCCGTGGCAACTGTAGGATTAGATGTCTCAGCGTAGACCATACCCAACCCACCGCTGGCCAAAACCACCGCTTTGGCCAGCACTGCCTTGGCCTGTCCACTGGCCGCGTCCAAGACCACTGCCCCCAGGCAACGTCCATCTTTAACCAACAGATCCAAGGCCATGCTAAAGCTCTTCACGGGGATATTTAATTTCTGCACCCGGTCACTCAGCGTGCGAACCATTTCGGATCCGGTAGCGTCGCCATAGGCGTGCAAAATGCGCCGTGCGCTGTGCGCGGCTTCCCTGGTAAAATCAAGACGCCGGCCAATGCGGTCGAATTTAAAGCCCCATTTGATAAGACGCCGTACCAGCGGGATCCCTTCCTCCACTGTGAGCAATACCACTTCGTGCCGGCACATACCGGCGCCGGCGGCCATCGTATCCTTGGTATGCAGATAAGTGCTATCCTCGCGACCCAGCGCGGCCGCGATGCCGCCCTGCGCGTAACCTGTATTACTCTCGTCAGCGCTGTCCTTGGTCAGGATCAGCACCTTGCCCTTGTCCGCTAACTCAATAGCAGCACTCAGGCCGGCTACACCACCGCCGATTATCAGGTAATCACAAGATAGAGAATCGCTTATCTCTAGAGAAGAAGAACGCGAGGCAGGGACTTGCTTCATTGTTTACCGGCCGGAAGTCCATCGTTCCCATTCAACGATGATCGGACTGGCCACAAAAATGGAAGAATAAGAACCGATGATCACACCCACCAATAAGGCGAAAGCAAAACCGTATAGGATGGCGCCGCCAAGCACCAGCAGACAAACCACCACCAGCATTGTAGTCAAACTGGTAATGATCGTACGGGACAGAACCTCGTTAATACTGCGATTGATGATCTTCGGCATATCATCATCGCGATAGCGGCGCAGGTTTTCGCGAATGCGATCATAAACAACTACCGTGTCGGTAAGCGAATAGCCGAGAACCGTAAGCACGGCGGTAATGATCAGCAGATTGAACTCAATACCCGAGAACTGGGTCACCGCCAGCACCGCCAGGCCATCATGCAGTGTGGCCAGCGCGGCCGCCACGCCGAATTTAAAATCAAAACGGATGGTAATATATATAATGATAAAGACTATCGCTATTAGCACGGAGCGGCCCGCGTCCCGCTGCAGTTTTCTGCTTACCGCCGGACCGATCTCCTCGCTCCCCTCCAGCGTGATCTTACTTCTTGGCAATTCCTTGCGCAGGGTGGAAAGCAAGTTATCCGCTACCTCCCCGGTCTTAAACTGCTTATTACGGGTGCGTACCATAAAACGCGGCGACTCCTCGCCCCGCACACGCTGAATAGTAGCGTCCTCAAAACCAATCGGTCGCAGAGCGCGCCGTATTTCCGATACGGGCAATTCGCTATCCAGGCGCAGATAGAGCATGGTGCCGCCGGAGAAGTCAATGCCGGTATTTGCCTTGCCGGACATGATCTGGTAAATGCTGAATAATCCGCCCAATATCATGATTCCCGAGATGATAAAGGCTCCCTTGCGCATCCTGAGAAAATCTATTTTTGTGTCTTTTAATATTCGCAACATTTTCTGGTCGTTAGTTATTCGTCATTAGTCGTTTGTCGTTAGTATTTAGTCCGTCTTAACCAAATACCAACGACTAAATACTAAATACTTAGTGTTCTACGCTCTTTGCGTATATCAAAAATCGCCTTGGTTACCCAAAAAGCGGTAAAAAGATTGATGCTTACCCCCCAGAATAACGTCACGGCAAAGCCGCGGATAGGCCCGGTGCCAAATTGGAACAGCACCACCGCCGTGATCAAAGTGGTAACGTGCGAATCAATGATCGTCCACAAGGCGCGGTTATAGCCGGCCTCGATCGCCGAACGCACCGTCTTGCCCACTCGCAGTTCCTCGCGGATACGTTCAAATATAAGCACATTCGCGTCCACCGACATACCAATGGTGAGTATGATGCCGGCGATCCCCGGCATGGTCAGCACCGCGCCCAGCTTGGCCATCACGGCCAATAAAAAGAGGATGTTCAAGAACATCGCCAGATTAGCGATCAGGCCGGAGGCCCGGTAATAGAAAACCATAAAGAGCACGACCAGCCCCAGCCCCAACAGCGCGGCCATCGATCCTTTACGCACAGAATCGGCGCCCAGTGTCGGCCCGACGATCCTCTCGCTGATAATATTTATCGGCACGGGCAAGGCGCCGGCGCGCAGGATCAGCGCCAATTCTTTCACCTCATCCATAGAGAACTTGCCGCTGATGATCCCCTCTCCCTGGGATATCCTCTCCCTGATAACCGGAGCGGAATAAACAAGGTCATCCAGAATGATCGCCAGGCGACTGCCCACATTGGCAAAGGTCAACTGGGAAAAGATCTCGCGACCCGCTTCATGTAACTGGAAACTCACCTGCGGTCCGCCGAAATTATCCATGGTCACAGTCGCGTTCTTCAAATGCGAGCCATCCAGGCTGGCCTTGGCCCGCACCGCTATTTCCCGTTCGCCGTCCTCGTCCTTCATGCGCACCATCCGGATATCATCCGGT
>JAUXIB010000149.1 GCA_030621225.1 candidate division FCPU426 bacterium | reverse complement strand
CCAGCGGCATTGCCATCAGCGCACCAAGCGCAAGGCAAATTAATGTCTTCTTCATCTTTATTCTCCTGTTTAAGTTTCACCGATTCTACATCGCTCACTCATCCCTGTCAATAAGCAAGAAAGCGAACGTCATCTTGACGTTCGCCTTCCCCACCTACTACCTACTACCTACTGCCTTTTAGAACTTATAGATCCCCGAGAAGTACAACTTAAGCAGGTTATTCGTGGCCGTTACCGGCACCTCCTCGTTGTCACCACCAAACATCTCGGTCTCCTCGAAGGGACTGTATTCCATAGCAATGTCAAAAACGGTGTTGGCAGTGATCACGCCGAACCCCAGCGTGTAAAAATAACGCGTCCTCTGCTCCCATTCGAAAAGATACGGCGGCAGATCATCTTTGTCGACACTCGGATGATCATCTACATAGTCATATATATCATCCATCAGCTTCTCGCTCTGCAACGAAGTATTCAGAGCCATAGGATAGCTGTAGAAGCCAAGACGCACGGGGGTTGGATATCCCGCGAATATCGGCGCCAGGTACTCCAGGCCCGCGTGCACCTGCCCCGAGTCCTTCCAGACCATCCCCATCTTCTCATTTCCCTGCTCATCCCGCATCTTGCTCTCAGACCACTGGAGTAAATGATAGTCGCAGGCCAGCGTGAGCAAATCACGGGGACGGTAGGAGACACCGCCGGCGACCATCAAGGGGATATCCAATTCACCATTCGTGATGTCCGGGGCTCTAGCTTCGGAACTCTCCCAACTGTAGTAATCCTCAGATCTCGATTCACCCTCCATCGTCATCACCGAAGGCGGCTTAATCATCGCACCAATTTTCAACTTGCGGTTCACCTTCACCAGCGTACCGATAGTAAATTGTGGTCCACCGCCAAAACTATTATTCTCCAGGCGAGTCTCCTTCTGTATCTTACTCGTTTCCGAAGACTTAAATTCCTCTATCTTCGTCTGGTTATAGCTGCCCGCAAATATTCCCGCGCCAAAGCCGAGGAGCAAGCGCTTGCTCACCTCGCAAGCGCCAAAAAGGGAGTAAGAATAGATGCCCCCCTTCTGGTTCATCTCGTGGCTTTCAGCCCCTGTTTCCTTCAGATCCCTATCGTAGCTATTTTCAAAAGCCCATGCCTCGCCTGAATACATGTCGATTATCATGTGCCCAGAACCTGCCAGCACAAAATTGCGACCTCCCGGGTTAAGAGGATAGATGATACTGCCAAAATTAAGGCTGAAGTTATTAGCAGTGTTCTCACTGCTCTCATTAAATTCCGGGTGATCGGTAAAGGTAACATCCCAGACCGTCTGCTTTGAGGCAAAGTAACCCACCGCTGTCACTTCAGGACGCTTCAGTTGAGCTAAACCGGCGGGGTTGTAGAACGTCGCCGTGGCATCATCGGCGATGGCGGTAAACGCCCCGCCCATACCCATCGCTCGCGCCCCCGCACCGCCGATGTTCATACTTTTCGGCTGGGCATATGCCAGCGGCATTGCCAGCAGCGCGCCAAGCGCAAGGCAAACTAACGTCTTCTTCATCTTTATCCTCCAGTTTGAATTCCACCGATTCTACATCGCCCACTCGTTGCTGTCAATACACAAGAAGACGAACGCCAGCTTGACGTCCGTCTTCCCTAGCTACTACCTACTATCTACTACCTACTGCCTTTTAAAACTTATAGATCCCCGAGAAGTACACCTTCAACTTGGTATCTTCGTTCGTCAAGACAACGTCCTGGATTACGATTTCCTCCTCAAGCGGGCTATATTCAACCGCAACATCAAACACCACGTCAGCCAGCACGATCCCCGCACCACCCGTGAAGTAATCCCGCTCGCCTATGTCAGCCTTGTATACCCGCTCCCCAGTCGACTCGTCCCGAAACTGACCAGCGACATAGGCCTTAAAGAAGCTAGCGGTAGACATTGGGTAACGGTAGAACCCCAGACGCAAAGGAATTGGGTAGCCACCGGTAGAAAGCAAATATTCCATGCCCAGATGCAGTTGACCGGAATCGGCAAATTCCTCCTCCTCGCTGCCAGTTTTTACTGCTCCAGTCGCGGCATCGCGCATCTCACTGTCCCCCCATTTGGCCAGGTGATAATCCAAAGCCAGGGTCAGTGAATCGTGCGGTCGGTAAGAAATGCCGCTTAACAGCGACATCGGCACATCAATTTCCACCTCGTGAGACTCATAACCCTCCTCGGTCTCGGACCAATCCATCGATGTCTTCGAACGGAAAGAAGCGCCGAGCTTCAACTGCCTGGTCAGCTTAGCCAGTACCCCGCCGATGAACTGCGGCCCACTGCTGGCGTCCGCGGTTCGGCTGGCCAAGGCTTGGGACGCACCACCATCCTCGGGCTTGGCAGTAAAAACAGCACTGCTTTCCTGCCCCCCCCGATAGAAACTCACCCCGCCGCCAAGCATCAGATATTTATTAAGCTCGTAGCCGATAATCGCCGAGTAGGCGTAAACGCCCCCCTTGTCCTTGGCGGTAAGATAACCGTCCGTACTCCCGTCACTGCTCGGCAATGACCATTCCCGGTTCAGGTCAATCACCATATGTGTCGAGGCCGCCAGAATAATGTTGTTGCCGTCCGGGTTAAGCGGCACTACAATGCTGCCAAAATTAAGTGCCCAATAGCTGGTGCCGGTTTCTCCCAAATCAACTTCGTTTGAATCACTATAGGTCCAGGCAAGATCCTGCTTACCCATGAAGCCGACCAGAGTTATCTCGGGGCGCTTGAGCTGAGCCAGACCGGCCGGGTTGAAGTAAGCGGCGGTAGCGTCATCCGCCACACCGACAAAAGCGCCACCCATGCCCATCGCCCGGGCTCCGGCGCCAGTGACATTGAGATCCGGCGCCTGGGCATATACCAGCGGCATTGCCATCAGCGCACCAAGCACTACGCACAAAAACATCTTCTTCATTCTCTTTCTCCTTTGATTAAACTCCCCCCAAGTCCTAAGGATTCTACCGAAGAGGACGGCCCCTGTCAAGCACAAGCGCCTTCGTCCCCCCGCGTCTGCTTGTCAGCAGACAAGCGCAGGGGTACTACGGCGGACAGGCGTAGTCCCACCTCCGGGGTGGAGCGAACCTTCTAAACCTTTAACCCTTATCCCGTGTACTAGGGTTCGACGCATTTCCCCTGTTTCCTGTTTCCGGTATTCTGTATACGGGCTTATTCATAATTCATAACTCAGAATTCAGAATTCCGCTCATTGCTTTTCATACACCAACTCCACATCATCCAGCCACAGGTCGAATTGCTTCCCTTCATCAAGAATCGCCCAGTTAAAGCCTTTAATACTTTCCAGGGTCAAGTCCTCGACACAGTTTTCTCCGGGACAGGCCCAGCTTGGCTGCTTGAACTGCTGCCAGTAAAGCCTGTATGTCTGCCAGCTATCGCCCAGGGACAGCTCCGCGCGGTGCGACGCACCGGTGCTGGCCAGGTCCTTCCCCCCCACCGTACCATTGACCGATACATATATTTTGCTTTCCTGCATCGAATAAGCGCGGAAAGCGATCCCTATACTATCGGATATGTCGACTGCCCCGCCGTTGCCGCTCAAGGAAGTAGACAGATATGCCCAGACCCACTTAGGCGCTTTGCTCACTCCCGCCGTCCCTGACAGATGCAAAGAGTTTTCCGGCCGCCGCCTGACATGCTGAAAATCGCCGATCGAAATAGGCGATATCTTGGAAACCCCATAGTCGTCACAAGCCACCTCCCAGGCGCCGTTGGCGCCGGAGATACCGCTGGCGCCGCATAAGTTATTAGTATCTCGATCTTCGAAGTTATCCAGCAGCCGCACGGGAAGTTTTTCCGCTATAGCCGATATATCCGGGTAAAAATTCCAGCTCATCAATTTTGTCTCCCCTACTTGGAGCTGCGCCTGCCCCTGCGGTAACGGCAATATGCTGCCCTTTACTCTGGTCTTCAATTCCACTAGCTGCTCTTTACTCCCGGCGGCAATAACCACTTCCTGCTTCACGCTCTTCCAGGAAGTACCCTTGCCAGCCAAAACGATGTTCACCTTCACCTCGCTCTCCAGCGGGTTAGTGATCTTAACCTTGATAACAGCCTGCCCCTTCTTTCCCAACCCCTCCAGCGGCTCTATCCGCACTGCCCGGCCCAAGGCCGCCGTCACCTTTGAGGTCGCTATGTTTTCGGCAAGCTCTTCACCTGCTGAAGTCACCAGCTTGAAGCTGCTGCTGGAACCCTTGACCTCAACATTGAGAAAATGAAAAAAACCTCCCGGTCCACGGTTCAACTCCGCCCCGGCGCCGCCGGTCACCACGTACTTAACCCCATCCTCCAGCGGATACAGACGATACAAATGTTCGTGTCCAGCGAAGACCGTATCCACACCATATTCGATCAACAGCGGGTGCACTTCCGACGCCCATTTATCGGCTTGCTCTTTCTCCGAGAAATCATACGCCCATAACGGCTTATGCAGAAAGACGAATATTCGCCGCGCCCCGTGCTTCCTGGCATACCGCAGTTCCTTTGCAAACCAGGCCAGTTGCTTCGTCCCAATTTCGCCCATATGCCCTACTTCATCCGAATCCAGAGCGATGAAACGGCAGCCCTTGTGCTCCCAGGAGAAATAGATCGGGCCGTAACGTTCCAGCCAAACATCCTCGCTCTCCCGGCTCCAGACATCATGGTTGCCGACCACCAAAATATAAGGCATGGCAAGTTTGGCCGCGGCTTTGTCGAAAGCATCCCACATCTTGAGCAAGATCGCCTTTTCGCTGTAACCCAGCACCATGTCGCCGCACAAAACCGCGAGGTCCGGTTTGTAAGCGTTAACCCATTTAATCACGGCCATAAAATGTTCGTTTTGCTTAAACTTATCCTCCGCGCTCCCCCATGGCCGGTTATCGCCCAGCACGGCAAAGGTAAAATCCTCCGTCCCCTCCGCCAAAACCTTTTGTTTAGCCGGATCAAACCTTTCGCCTGCCGACAGTAAAGAAGTGACGCTAAACATCAAAACGCAAAGCAGGTACATTACGGTCTTCATAGTGGTTCCTTTCGTAGTCTAAAACTTATATATAGACGAGAAATAGACATTCAACTGCTTGCTCTTGGTGGATATTGTCGTATCATCCGGCTTGTCCACACTCTCCTCGTCGGAACTAAACTCAAAAGCCAGGTCGAACACCATGCTCTTCGTCGCCAGGCCCGTGCCCCAGGTAAAATAGGTGCGTTCGCGCTGTTCCCACTCCCGCTCTCCCGTCTCCTTCATCAGCTCATCCTGCAAGCCCGTAGGCATCGGCTCAGGGTAGGCGTAAATACCGAGGCGCAGAGGGATCAACCATTGGCGCGGCCCCACAAGCAGGTACTCGACACCGAGGTGTAGTTGATTCGAGTGTTTGGTATTCATCAGGCGGTTGCCACCGGCGTTGAGCACGACATTGCCCTCGCTATCAAGGATATCGCAATCCGCCCAATGATAGGAATGGCTGTCCACGCTCACCGTCCAAAAGTCATTCACGCGAAAGGCGAAACCAAAGGCGAACACCGAAGGAAAGTGCATCCCCCCCACATAGATATCGTCCTCGCGAGGAGACACGAGACTACCGTTCTTCCAGTTCTCCTCAAACTCCGTCATAGTGAAATCAAGCTCGGTGCGCGTCTTGATCATTACGCCGAGACGCCAGCGGCGTTTGAGGCGAAAGAGGGTACCAAGCGTAAGCTGGGGAAAGCCCTCGAAACTTCTCTCTTCTCCCGCCAGCTTGAGCGCATCATCCCCACTCGGCGAATCCGTGTTAAATTCCTCACGGTTCTCGCTCTTCACCTTGCCCTTGATAGCGCTCAGACCCAAACCCATCAACATCCAGTCCTCTACTTCGAAAGCGGCAAAACCGGAGTGCGCGTAAATACTCCCCGCCTGCTCCCCCAGCATTGTTCCCCAGATATGAGCACCAGCCACGATCGTGTCGATCTTATACTCATAGGAGGAATCGCCATCGACAAGGCGGTGCGTCGAGCCTCCCAGCACCAGGTTGCGCCCAAAGAGCTTGAGCGGCACGGCAGCGCTGGCAAAATTGAGCTCCCAGTTGCTACTGCTGGCAGGGACACTGACGGCAAGCTCTCCCAGCTCGAACCCCAGCTCGCTACTGGTGTAGGAGAAGTAACCGACCAGGCTCAGCTCGGGCCGGTTCAACTGAGCCAACCCGGCTGGGTTATAATAAACCGCGGTAGCGTCATCGGCAACGGCGGTAAAGGCGCCGCCCATGCCCATCGCCCGCGCGCCAGCGCCGCCCATGTTGAGCATGTTTTGGCTGTTGGAGCAAGGGAGCCACAGCAGGAGAACCAACACAAGAACAAATACCTTTTTCATCATTCCATCCTTTCTCTCACCACAGAGTCACTGAGCCCACAGAGAATTCACTGAGGATACCTTTTCCGAATGATTATAACACCTTGAAACAACAAAATAAATCACTCTGTGTGAAAATGGGAAGAGAAATAGTGACCCCCTTAAGGTGTTCTAACCACAGAGCCACCCTACTTCGC
>JAUXIB010000064.1 GCA_030621225.1 candidate division FCPU426 bacterium | reverse complement strand
CAGAGCATCAAGATCCAGGCCTCCAGCGGGCTTTCGGAGGAAGAAATAGATGAGATGGTCAAAGACGGCGAGAAGCATAAAGAAGAAGACGAGCAAAAACGCAAAGCGGTAGATGCCCGCAACGGTCTGGATCAGTTGATACATTCTATCGAAAAAACTGTCTCCGATACCGGGGACAAGTTGGATGATAAGGATAAAAAAGAGGTGGAGGCCGCGCTCAAGCAGGCTAAACAGGAACTGGATAGCGATGACGAGGCGCGCATTAAAAAGGCTACTGATGAGTTGAATAAATCCTGGGGGGCGGTTGCCGAGAAGATGTACAAGGCGGCCGGCGCCGGGGACGCGGCGGCCGCCCAAGCTGCCGGGGCCGCAGGCGCGGGCGCGGCGGAGGAACCGGCTAAAGCGAAGAAAAAAGGCAAAGGCAAAAAAGCGGACGCGGAAGTGGTGGACGCTGAGTATGAGGTGGAAGAGGAAGATGATAAGAAGGCGAAGCAGAAGAAAAAGAAGAAGTGAGGAATTCTGGGTTCTGAGTTATGAGTTATGAGTTATGAAGAAGGTACACGGCACATTAGGATACGGGATACCGGATACAGGATACCGGGGGAAATGAGTCAAACGTTAAAAGTCAAACGTCGAACGGCAAGACGTCATAGGCGACGTTAGACCAGCGTATGACGTTGGACGGAAACAACGCTATACTTTATACGCTGTACGCGATCAGCGACCAAATGCCCCCTGCGGGGACTAACTGATATTAAACAGGATAGCGGCCAGTGACCAAATACTAACGACCAAGCTCAAGGGGCGCGGCAAAGGAGACAAAAATGAAGATAAGATACCGCAAGACAGTGTTAGTTTTAGTGTTAGCGATGGCCTTAGCGGTAACGGCCCGGGCAGAACTGACGGGACGCAGCGCTCTCTCTGAGCGTTTTGTTGAGGTGGTCAAACGGGTCAGGCCCGCGGTGGTGAGCATTAGCATGGAAAAAGCCGTTAAGGGCTATGTTCATCCGTACGTGGACCACCCATTTTTCGAGCGTTTCTTTGGGCCGGGTGGTAAAGGGCGCGGCGAAGAGCGCCGTCAGCGAGGGCTCGGTTCCGGGGTGGTTTTGGACAAGGCCGGTTATATTCTTACTAATAACCATGTTGTTGAGGGCGCTGATAAGATAGTGGTTGTGCTTGCGGATGACCGTAAATTTGAGGCGGAGATAATCGGGCTTGATCCGCGCACCGATTTGGCGGTGATAAAGATCGAGGCGCCTGAGCTAAGATCAGCCGTGCTGGGTGATTCCGGTAAGTTGGAGGTGGGGGAACTGGTACTGGCGATAGGCAGCCCTTTTGGTTTTGCCTTAAAGGAGACGGTGACAGCCGGCATCGTCAGCGCGCTGGGCCGGGAAATACGCGGCGGTGGAATGTACGAAGACTTTATTCAGACTGACGCGGCGATCAACCCCGGCAACAGCGGCGGTCCCCTGGTTAACGACCGGGGTGAGGTGATCGGCATCAATACGATGATCATTTCAGGTACGCAGCAATACGCTGGTGTGGGCTTTGCCGTGCCGATAGATATGGCGCGCCGGGTGATGAAACAACTGATCGAGCACGGCAAGGTTACGCGTGGCTGGCTGGGAGTGCAGATAAGGGAAATCGATGAGGATTTTGCGGAGGTGTTGGGGGTGCCGAAAAAAGTGGGGGTATTGATCGATGATGTTGCAGAGGGCAGCCCGGCGGCAGATGCCGGCTTGCGGCAGGGCGATATCCTTTTGAGTTTTGATAATGTTAAATTTGGCGACGTGGGAGACCTGCGCAATTATGTCGCGGCGGTGGCGCCTGGACGTAAGATCAAGGCGCGACTTTTGCGCGACGGCAAGGAACTGACGTTACAGATCGTGATTGGGGAGCTTGAGGGAGATTTAGAAGCAAGTGTTACGAATATGCGGTCGCGTAAATTATCGGCGATAGAGAAACTAGGTATGAAGGTCAAGACGCTTTCGGATAAAGAGGCGGCTGAATTAGGAGAGCGTGGATTGCGCGGTGTATTGGTCTTATTGGTGGAGCGCGGCGGACTCGCGGCCGAAAGCGGTCTACGGCGGGGCGATCTGATAACCGAGGCAGCTAAGAGCGAGATAAAGCACGCTAAACAGTTGAAGGTTATTCTCGAGCAGGCGAAGGATAAGGGCAAGCTCTTGCTGCGGATACGCCGCGGTGAGCATCGTATGTACATGGTGTTAAAGCTTAAGAAGTAGGGGAGAATTCTGAATTCTGAGTTATGAATGCTGAATTGTGGTAGACGGTATACGGTAGACAACATACGGGGAGCTTGACCTGGGAATGCACGCTGTACGCTATACGCAAGACGCTGTACGATAAATAGGTGGTGGATAATGAATTTAGATAAACTGACAGTCAAATCGCAGGAAGCGCTGCAGGAGGCCATGCAGCAGGCATCGGATCGCGACCAGCAGGCCGTAGAGCCGGAACATTTGCTCCTGGCTATGTTGGCGCAGGCGGGCGGTGTGACCGCTCCTTTGCTTGAGAAGTGCGGTGTGGAAACGGGTCTTTTGCGTGATGGCCTGAAGCGCGAGCTGGATAAGTTCCCAGTGGTGGAAGGCGCGGAAGGGCAGGGCTATCTCTCGCCGGAGTTGAAACGCTCGCTGGATCTTGCCGTTAAGCAGGCGAAGGCGATGAAGGACGAGTATATCAGTTCTGAGCACTTGCTTTTGGGCATTCTGCGCGCCGGTAAGAGCGGCGCGGCGGAGCTGCTCAAGGCAGGGGGCCTGGACGAGAAGCAGGTACGGGCGATGCTGCCCGAGCTGCGCGGTGGCGCTACGGTTGACGCGCCCAACGCCGAGGATAAATACCAGGCGCTTGAGAAATATACGCGTGACCTGGTGGACGAAGCCGCCGCGGGAAAATTGGACCCGGTGATCGGGCGGGACGAGGAGATCCGTAGGGTCATCCAGGTATTATCGCGCCGCACCAAAAATAATCCGGTTTTGATCGGGGAGCCCGGGGTGGGCAAGACGGCGATCGTTGAGGGCCTGGCCCAGCGTATAGTAATGGGGGACGTGCCGCAATCTCTTAAGAAGAAGCGGGTGCTGTCGCTGGATCTGGGCGCGCTGATCGCCGGTACTAAGTACCGGGGTGAGTTTGAAGACAGGCTTAAGGCGGTGCTAAAGGAAGTAGAGAGCAAGGCGGGCGAGGTGGTGATGTTTATTGATGAATTGCATACCCTGGTCGGTGCCGGCGGCGCGGAAGGTTCTATGGACGCCTCGAACATGTTGAAGCCGGCTTTGGCCCGGGGTTCTTTGCGTTGTGTGGGAGCGACCACGCTTGATGAGTATCGGGTGCATATCGAGAAGGACGCGGCGCTTGAACGGCGCTTCCAGCCGGTGCTGGTAGGGCAACCAAGTGTAGACGAGACGATTTCTATCTTGCGCGGCTTGCGTGAGCGTTACGAGGCGCACCACGGGGTGCGTTTCAAAGACGCGGCCTTGGTTGCCGCGGCTACACTGGCTGATCGATATATTAGCGACCGTTATTTTCCGGACAAGGCGATAGATTTGATGGATGAGGCCGCTGCCAAGCTGCGTATGGAGATGGAGAGTATGCCGGAAGAGATGGACGAACTGGCACGTGGCGTCAGGCGTCTCGAGGTGGAGAAGCAGGCGTTGGCCAAGGAAAAGGATAAGGCTTCGCAGGAAAGGCTGAAAAAAATAGGCCGTGAATTGGCGGATAAGCAGGAGAAACTGGGCGGTTTTAAAGCATCGTGGGAGAAGGAGCGGGGCATGATCAAGGAGATCGCCGAGCTGAAAGAGAAGCTGCAGACGGGGAATGCGGAGGCCGAGCTGCTGGAGCGACGTGGCGAGCTGAACAAGGTGGCGGAATGGCGTTACGGTACGGCCGGGGAATTGGAACGGGAGCTGGCGAAAAGACAAAAGGCGCTAGCCGCGCTTAATGGTCGCGGTATGCTTAATGAAGAGGTGGGCGAAGAGGAAATAGCGGAGATAGTCTCCAAGTGGTCGGGCATCCCTGTGGTCAAGATGATGCAGGGGGAAGCTGCTCGCTTGCTGAAGATGGAGGAAGAACTGGGTCGCCGAGTTGTCGGCCAGGACCAGGCGGTGACTGCGGTGTCAGACGCGGTGCGACGCGCTCGCTCCGGGCTATCCGACCCGAACCGTCCTTTGGGCTCCTTCCTTTTTTTAGGGCCGACCGGCGTGGGCAAGACAGAACTGACGCGTGCCCTGGCTGAATTTTTGTTCGACGATGAGCGGGCGATGGTGCGTCTGGATATGTCCGAATATATGGAAAAACATTCAGTGGCGCGTATGATCGGCGCGCCGCCGGGATACGTGGGCTATGATCAGGGCGGTCAGCTTACCGAAGCGGTGCGGCGTCGGCCTTACTGCGTAGTGTTGCTGGACGAGATAGAGAAGGCACATCCTGAGGTGTTTAATATCCTGCTGCAGATAATGGAGGACGGTCGTCTTACTGATAGCCATGGCCGCACGGTGAATTTTAAAAACACGATTTTGGTGATGACCTCTAATATTGGCAGCGAACATTTGCGCGGAGAAGAAAAGCACGCCAGGGACAAGGTGCTGGCCGCGCTGCGCGATCATTTCCGCCCCGAGTTTCTCAACCGGGTGGATGAAACGCTGTTCTTTAATCCTCTGGGCAGGCAGGAGATAGCCGGTATCGTTAAGATCCAGTTGGCGCAGCTTAACAAGCGGCTTGCCGAGCGCGATCTATCGTTGAAATTCACGGACAAAGCGATCAAGTACCTGGGCGAGGCGGGGTTTGATCCGGAGTACGGCGCGCGGCCGTTGAAACGTTTGATCCAGCGCGAGCTGGAGAACCCGTTGGCCAAGCAGGTGTTGGTAGGGGAGTTTGTGGCGGGCGCAGTGGTGGATGTTGATTATGACGGAAAGCGAGTGGTGTTTTCTAAGGGCAAGGTGAAGGCGGGCAGGCAGTAGTAGGCAGCTCTGAATTATGAATTCTGAATGCTGAATTGCAGAGTCCGAACGCCGAGTCCCGAGCTACGAGCTACGAGCTGCGGACTGTTTGCTTACTAAACACCACTGGCAAGAATATAATCAATCCTACCAGTGCTGTTACTGCGGAGAAGAGAAATATCCGAGATACTCCAAGATGGTCGTATATCACCCCGGCTGTTATGCTGCCGATGATCTGTCCTAGGCAGGGAACCATCCAGTAGAGCGTCATCGCCGTGGATTTTCGGTTAGCCGGAGCGTTGCGGTCTACAAAGGTGACCGCGCCGATGAAAAAGGCGCCGAAGGTGAAAGCGTGCAGCACCTGGATGGCTACGGCCAATGGAATGTTGCTGATGAAGCCCAGTAAGCCCCAACGGATCACCGCGGCGCCCATGCCCAGCGCTATCAGTTTGCGCACGCCTATTTTTTTTATGATGCGTATGGAGAGCAGCATTACCACCGCTTCCGCCGAGGTGCTCGCCAGCCAGGAGTAAGATATGACACTGGCGCTTGCCCCTAAATCGTGGAAATAAATGGAGAGGAAGCGCTGGGCCGCGGCTGAGGAAAGCTGCGAGAAGAAGACTGCGGCCAGGAAGAGCAGGAAGATCTTGTTTCTCAGGAGAATCCCCAGCCCCTCGGCAGTTTTTCCTTTCATCGAGGTCTTGGGCAGTTTGAGGAAGAACAGCGCTGTCAGGATACCGAATAAAGCATAGGCGGGAAAGACCAGCAGATATCCGGAAACGTTTTCGTTGATCTGTTTGGCGGCCGGGAATATTTGTATGATCTTAGGTGTGCCCTGGTCTATCAGGTAGCCCAGCAACAGGCAGCTTAGCATGAAGCTGATGGTGCCGGCTACGCGCAGGCTGCCATAGCTGGTGCTGGCGGGCATATCCTTTAGATGCTTAAAGGCGGAGCTGTCAATGATGGGGATGATGGCCATTCCTACCAGGGACATTGCGACTATCGCGATGAAAATGCTCTGGAAGTCAGCGCAGAAGGGAACGGCCAGAAAAGCGCCGGCGCCGAGCAGTGTCATTGCGGCGGGGAATTTACCGCCGCCGCCCAGGCGGTCGTATAGCCAACCGAGAGGCACCAGAGTGAGCAGCGCTATTGCCGGTTGGATCAGCCCCAGTGTTCCGATCTGTGTGCCGGACAACCCTATCTCTCGAAAGTAAGGCCCGATGTAGGGGAAGCGTACGCCCATCCCGGCAAAGAGAAAGAAGTAGAGGACGCGGAACAGAAAGGCGTAGTTGTTTGGTCTGCGTGCTGACATAATTTCGCTATGATAACATCTATTGGGTTTGGCAGCAAGCTGGTAGGCAGTATGCGGAGTTATGAATTCTGAGTTATGAATTCTGAATAAGGTCTGCCGTATTCCCACACACGTTAGTTTTTAAGGTTCTTCTCCGATTTAGTTGGTGGCGAGAAATCGAAAAGGCTATCCGGCTATATTCTGTTTAATATTGGAGTGTCCAGAGGACCAACCACAGAGCCACAGAGTTCACAGAGGAACGGCTTGGGAGGAAATTCTTTGGATAAAGACAAAAAGCGTTCTTCGTTATTAGGGAAGCAATTATTGGGCTTGACGGAGCGCTTGTAAATAGGCGTCGTTCACAGAGAAAGCACAGAGAGCGGCTTTAATTCTCGGTGGTCTCAGTTAGCGTCTCTGTGGCCTTCGCCGATCGCAAATGCCCCTTGGAGAGCAGCAACTGATGACTATTGTTGGCGAGCGCGCTGAGTAGTTAATGAAAAGAAAAAACTCTGTGAATTCTCATTTTACTCTGTGTCTCTGTGGTGAAAACACGGTATTTGTTTGTAAATGAACTGTTTTTAATAAGTTGCCTTTCGCGCGCCGGCGTGATAGAATCCCGAATTATGTTTGACGTCACAATGAACACATACGGTATTCCGCTGAATACCTTTATCATGGCGATAGTTTGGCTGGCGGCCGTTGTCATAGCGCTGGTGGTGCGGAAGTTTTTCCGGAACTATAAGTCGAACCGTATTGTTCGCGAGTTGATGGAATGGGTGGACGCGCTTTGCGTGGTATTGGTAGTGGTGATGGCTATTCACGCCTGGGTTTTTCAGTTGTTTAAAATTCCTTCCGGCAGTATGGAGGATACTTTATTGATTAAAGACAGGTTGGTAGTCAATAAATTTGTTTTTGGCGCCAAGCTGCCTTTTACCGAGAACAAGCGGTTATTTAAGATGCGTGACCCCGAGCGGGGAGATGTAGTGATATTCCGCTATCCGAAAGACACCAGCAAATATTATGTAAAACGGCTGATTGGCATGCCGGGTGATGTGTTGGAGATAAAAAAGCAGCTCCTTTATCTCAACGGAGTGATGCAGGATGAGCCTTACGTGGTGCACAAAAACCCCTTTGGCTTCCTGGGCAGCAGCGACTACGGGCCGGTGACCGTTAAGGATGAGCATTACATGATGTTGGGAGATAACCGGGACTATAGCAGTGACAGCCGGGATTGGGGCCAACTGCACCGGGGTTACGTGCGCGGCTTGGCCTGGTATGTGTATTGGCCGTTTTCGAGGCGGGGCGTCATACATTAGTCGTGATATTCGCCCCTGTCGCCGGTCGCTGGTCTCTAGTCGCTGGTTGTGGGCAGAACTAGCGACTAGCAACGAGCGACGAACTAGTTGGTTGGAACTGAAGTTGAGTTTGAACGAAGAGAATAACGTTTGATGAGAAAATTTCTCGACAGATTACTTATGATAATAGTGCCAGGCTTAAGCCTGGCGATTTTATATTTGCTGGGGTTGTATACGCGGAGAAAAATAAAGGCCGGCCATCCGGCTCCTCCCGGCGAGAAGCGGCGGGGAATAATCTACGCGCTCTGGCACGAGAATCTACTTATGCATGCCTATTACTACCGGAGCTTGGGCATAAATATACTTGTATCCGCCAGCCGGGACGGCGAATATGCGGTGCGTGCGGTGGAGAAGATCGGCTTTAAGTGCATCCGTGGGTCCAGTTCGCGCGGCGGGCAGGATGCGTTGCGTAAGATGGCCCGCGCGCTCGGCGATGGGGAGACCGTGGCGATGACGCCTGATGGCCCGCGCGGCCCGCGTCGTGACGCTCAGCTGGGGATTATCTCTTTGGCTAAATTAAGCGGCGCGCCGATAGTCCCCATAGCTTTTGGCGCTAGTTGGTCGAAAAGGTTAAATTCTTGGGACAAACATATTATCCCCTTGCCGGGAAGCGAGCTGACCTTTGTCGGTGGTAATGAAATAATCGTCGGCAAAGAAGCTGATAAAAAACTAATGGAGCGGAAGCGGGAAGAATTGGAGAAGGAATTAAGAAGGGTTATTGAGGAGGCAGAAGCGGTTTACACGGGTTGATATTATTGTATTTAGTGGTTGTAAACGTTGCATTTAAATGGTACAATCCTTGTAACCAGGTGAGATAAGATATACCCCCTATGTTGAGTTATTGGGGGTATTTTTTTATTGCCCGTTTTAATGGGTGATACGCGCTTGCATACAGAGCGGGAGACGAGAACCTGGTTATGCTGAAATCTCTGCTTAATCGCTTGAAGGAGTTTTGGAAAAGCCTGACAAATGAAGGTGATTCCGTCAATCGTCCCCGTTATCCCCGCGTCGGTGGAACCTATTCTATATATATAAAAGATATGACCCCGCAAGGTCTAGGTCGGGCGCGCTTGGGTTCTTTCGAGGTCTTCGTGCCTCGTACTGCTCCCGGCGATCTGGTGCGTGTCTTTATATCAGAGGTTAAAGGCAAACAGGCTTACGGTCATTTGGAGGAGATAATCAGGCCGTCAAAGTTGCGCAGCGACGTTTCCTGCCCTTATTATCGGGATTGTGGCTATTGTGAGTGGGATCACTTGAAATACGGTTACCAGCTTCAGCTTAAACGCGAATACTTGAAGAAATGTGTCAAGTCACGTTACACTGGGGCTGATGCGCGTGTCCGCGCAGTTAGAGATAATGAGGCATATGAGGATATATTCCTGGAAGCGGAGCCGCTGCTCGATGCGCGGCACGGTTATGTTTTTCTTAGCGGCAAGGGTAGTGGCGGTAGTGGTTTTTCATTGGAGAAGTGTCCTCGTTTTCATCCTGTGCTACGTCGTATTTTGACCAGTCTCCTGGCGTTTCTTAGTGAGTACGATATTCCCCTGCGTGACGGCCGCAGGAAGGATGCGCGTGGGCTGGGGCGGTTATACTTGAGATATTTTCCGGGCACCGAAGAGGCGATGCTCGTTTTTTACATAAAGGGGGAGGTGCCCGCGGCGATAGATGTTATGGCCAAGGGGTTGGCGATGCGTTTTCCTGTTTTGAGTTGTGTGTTGCTTAAGGAACTGGGGAGAGACGGAGAGGAAAGCGGGGTAACGCGCTTGCTATACGGACGAGCGGCGGTTTATGAACGGCGGGGGCGGTTCATGATCGAGGCCGACATGAACTTAGAATCGAGCATACAGGGCGGCGGTAAAGTTAACCAAAAACTTGCTTCCTTTGTCAGTGGCGGCGGGGGGGTTGTTTACCAAATAGCCGAGCACATGCACGAAGAGATATTCTGGGTGGCCGGCGCCGCTCGGGCGCTTTATGTCCTCGGTTTGGAGCCTGAGCAACGGCAACTATTGGAGGATAATCTTATTACCAACGACCTTTACAATGTCAATCTGGTTGGTGGTGAGGTCTTGGAAAGAATAGGTTTCTTGGAGGGGAAGAGACGGGCGGATGGCGCGGTGGTGCATAGCAGGAACGAGAAACTCCAGCGCGGGGTGCTGAAAAAGCTCGCCGCCGGTGGACTCAAACGGGTGGCCTTGGTCGCGGAAAGCGCCGGCGCGATGGCGCGTTATTTGGGTGTGATCCTACAAAGCGGTTATTTGCTGCGGAGTGTAATACCGTTGGACACCCAGCCGCAACGTCGGGGCATGCGTTGTGTGGCTCTATTGATGCACCGCGACTTGTGGCGCCAGCTGATGATGAAAAGGGCCGGCGCCGCGGTTTTTGCCTTGGCGATGATCGGACTACTGGCTTTCGGCGGCAGGGGTATCTTTCGCCAGGATACGCTTATCGCCACAACCGGCGAAATGGTTTGGGAGAAATCAGATTTTCGACTCTTCCTTAACAAAGACGTCTTTTATCGTTATGAGCTGGTAGAGGCGCGGGTAGAACCAGGGCCGGCCTTGAGCGGAGTCGATATTAAATCGGTGCGCGTTAGCGTTCGGCGAGGCGAGAAAAAGATCAAAACGGTAGGGGGTATTGTCGAGTGGCCGTTGCGGCGAAATCCTGATGGCAGCTTCAGTGGCTATTGGCCCATCCCCTATAATCCCCGTCTGGGCGCTTATGTTTTTGAGGTGTGCTTGGAAGATAAGAGCGGTCGGCAGGTTACCCGCAGCCGTGAGATAAAGCTGGTATCCCGCAAGCTTGGTCCCTTGCCGCACCCCTTGAGTGTTATGACTGTAGAGACGATGCGCAATGATTGGTACGATAAAGTCCCTAATCCCATTGGCGTCGGCAGGGGGCTTAGGCATATTGCTTCATGGGGCCGGTATATGGGAGTGGATGCCATCTGGCATTGTGTGGGATTCTCGCCTGCCTGGAAGAAGAACGGTGGGGGTAATCCCTGGGATCAGCGCAGCTTGGATATGATGCGTAAGCTGGGCCCCGAGATCCGTGCCCAGGGCATGAAATATGGTGTTTGGTTGCAAGCTTTCGCGATGATCGGTGGAGTTGACTCACGCAGCCCTTATCAGCATAGCTACGCTTACAATCGCCGCGAAGACCTGGTGGAGCCGATCCGTCATGTGTCGCTGGCGGACGAGGACCGTATTCGGGATATCGCCAAGTTGATCAAGTTGCTGGACAAAGAACCGGAGGTGGATTTTATCGGCCTGGATTACATTCGCACCGGCTTGGGTGGCTATGAGTTGATAGAGGACTTCGTGCGAGAGATGGGCGTGCCCCTTTCCGCTAAATGGCCTTCGCTAAACATGGAGTTGAAGATGAAATGGCTGGCCAGCCAGTTGGAGATCGAAAAGGATGTTGTCTTACTGGAGAAATGGCATTGGTGGCGGGCGCATAAGACCGCGCTGGTAGTGAAGAAGATAATGGACCTGGCTCAGCCCGACAAACCGGTGTGGACGTTTACCCTGGGCTGGCGCCAGGGCAAAGAGCACGGTCAGGATCCGGCGATGCTGATCGATGCCGGGGTAAGTTGCGACGCGGTGATGCTTTATGAAGCTACGCGTCCTGTTTTTGACCGCATGAATGACGATTGGTCGCAGCGGTATCTGAGGGGAGAGACGCTTCCCTTGATGGTCGGACAGTGTGTTGACTGGGGCTTGCTGCAATACACCACGGACCCACCCGGACCGCAGGAACTTTTGCAAAGGAACATGGATATTACGGAGAATTGGCTGCCTTATAATTCTGATCTCGGTATTTTTTGGCATGACCTTTCCCGCGCGCTCTTTGGACGGACCGGTCCCTATTCGGCAAAAGAGTGGGTGATTGCCGGAGGCGCGTCGGTGACACACCTGCGGCAGGCGACGGGGAAGATGGATCTGCATCTTGAGCTGATGCTCGAGGATGAAGTGGAGAGCTATCAGCAACTCAAATTGCCGGTGAAGTTAGTGAACATGGGGGAGGAGGCTTTTTACGATATAGAAGTATCGTTGCTTGATACCCAGAGCCTAAAGCGTGAGGAAATAAGCAAGATCAAGCTGAATATGATCATGCCGGGTGAAGAGGTGGTTATTGATCGTCTTTTTGTTCTGTCGAAGGATTTCCGTGCGCGTGGCAAAGAGACCGACCCTCAGATGATAGCCTTCCTGATAAATTATCCCGGCAAAGATGGGACGCGCCAGCGAGGCTTCTTCGCTCGCTACATCAAAAAAAAGAGCCGTGAAGTGTACGAGCCGATCTGGTCGGAGGTGAGGGGAGAGGAGTAGGAATTATGAGTTCTAAAAAAGGACACGGTACACAGGACACGGGACACGGGGTACCGGGGGAAATGTGTCAAACGTCAAAAGTCAAACGTCGAACGGCAAGACGTCATAGGCGACACGTG
>JAUXIB010000065.1 GCA_030621225.1 candidate division FCPU426 bacterium | reverse complement strand
ATTCGCGTTAGTACGCTCAGGTGCAGGGCCCTGAGCGAACGAAGTGAGTCGAAGGGCTGGTTTTGCCTCTTAATTCAGCCGATCGAGTCCCTCGACTGTGCTCAGGGCAGGCTACGAACTACGAGCTGTGAGATGCGAAACCAGTATCGAGCTACATAATAAAAAGGAGATATAAATGTTCAAGAAAAACGATAAGGTAGAGCATGCGAAGTTTGGTTCGGGTAAGGTATTGGAGGAGATGGGCAAGGGCGCGCATGGTGACAGGGCCTTGGTGAAGTTTGATAAGATAAAGGAAAAGGGGGAGGAGAAGGTGATCCTTACCAGTCACCTGGAAAATCATTCCGATAACGAACGGGTTCGGCGCGAACGGGAAAAAGATGAAATCAACAAGATCAAGAAACGTAAGATGGTGATAGATAGTTCTCAACTGGATGGGGTGGAGGAAGAAGAAGCGGAAGAGGAGTCCGCGGAAGACAAAAGTGGCGCAACGGAGGTGAAAAAAGTGGAGAAAGAAGGCAAAAAAAAGAAAAAAAAGAAGGCGAAGAAAAAGAAAAAATAGTGTCAAATAAGTCGTTTAGAAAACACTTGACGCAAAGAGTGTTTGTGAGTACAATAATTGTCTTGAAAAATATTTCGGAAAGGAGGTGATACTAAGAAAATGAAAAAAATTAGAGTAGCTATCGTGGGAGTGGGGAATTGTGCTTCTTCGTTAGTACAGGGGATAGAATTCTATAAGGACGCTAAAGACGATGAATTTGTTCCGGGTCTGATGCACGTGCGCGCCGGTGGATACCATGTCAATGACGTTGAGTTTAGCGCGGCGTTTGATGTGGACGAGAATAAGGTCGGTAAAAAATTGCACGAGGCTATCTGGGAAAAACCCAATAATACCATCAAGTTCAGTGATGTGCCCGAGGGCAACGCCATGGTTTACCGTGGCCGTACCCTGGATGGATTGGGGAAATACTACCAGCAAGTGGTCAAAGAGTCCAAAGAGAAGGAAGTGGACGTGGCCGCCGTTCTCCGGGAGAGCAAGACGGACGTTCTTGTGAACTATTTGCCTGTAGGTAGCGAAGAAGCTACGAAATTTTACATGGAACAGGCCTTGTCGGCGGGTTGTGGGGTTGTTAACTGCATGCCGGTCTTTATCGCCAGCAAAAAAGAATGGGAGCAGAAGTTCAAGGATGCTGTACTGCCCATCGTAGGCGATGATATCAAGGCGCAGGTAGGTGCGACGATTACCCACCGGGTTTTGGCAAAACTTTTCAATGACCGCGGTGTCAAGCTGCAGCATACTTCGCAGCTGAACTTTGGCGGTAACATGGATTTCATGAATATGCTGGAAAAAGAGAGACTGGAGTCCAAGAAGATTTCCAAGACCAATTCAGTCGTTTCGCAGCTGGATAGAGGCATAGATAAGGATGATATACATATCGGTCCTTCTGACTATGTGCCTTGGCTGAAAGATCGCAAGTGGGCTCATATTCGCCTGGAGGGCAGGGAATTTGGCGATGTGCCCGTTAGCATCGAAATGAAGCTTGAGGTATGGGATTCACCCAATAGTGCTGGCGTATCGATCGATGCCATTAGGTGTTGTCAGTTGGCCATGGATCACGGTATTGGGGGTCAACTTGATGGACCTAGCGCCTATTTCATGAAATCTCCTGCTAACCAGTATTCTGACTCTGTTGCCAGAGATATGGTGGAGGATTTCTTGACGGATGTGGGCGTGAAAAAGAACGCTGATGCCAAGGTAGTGCAGTTGGCCAATAAATGACAGGTGGCTTTGAAAGACCTTGACAGTAAGATAGAAAAGGGTAATATATCCTTTGTGATATATTACCCTTTTTCTTTGAACTTTAGCGACCATTTAGTCGAATCCCCCGCGGTTTGCTGCGGGGAAGGTCACTAGAAAATGCAGCTAAAGCAGGAACTAAAACAGGGATTGGAGCAGCGGCAGAAGATGGTGATGACGCCGTATTTGCAGCAGTCTCTAAAAATATTACAGCTCTCCCGTGTGGAACTAGAGGATTATGTCAAGGATGAGTTGGAGAAAAATCCCGTTTTGGAGGAGGCCCCCGAGGTAGAAGAAGCTGCCGAAGGAGTGGCGGAGGAAAAGCAAGTTGGCGATGGAGAGGCAAGCAAGTCGGCGGAAGAGTCTCCGGCTGGGCTGGATCTTGACGCGGCGAATTGGGAGGAGTATTACGGCGGAAAAATCTCGGACAGTGGGGAAACGCCGGGAGATGGGTTTCGTCGTCAACGTTATCTGGAGAACACGGTTGTCAGCTTGCCTAGTCTGCGCGAGCATTTGGAAGGGCAGTTGGCGCTTGTGGATCTGCCGGATGACCTGAACAAAGTTGCGCGGGAAATAGTGGGAGATATTGATGAGGACGGGTATTTTCGTGGGGTGTCTCTTGAGGAAGTAGCCGTAACCGCGGGCGTGAGTGCTGTCCTGGCTGAAAAAGGGTTGAAGGTTATTCAACTGCTAGATCCGTCCGGGGTTGGGGCCAGGGACCTACAGGAATGTCTGCTTATTCAGTTACAGGGGCCGGACCAGAGGGGGAACCGCTGGGCCAAGCAGATTATCAGACTATGTTTTAAGGAGCTGCAAACCCGTGATGTGAGAGGGATCAGCAAGAAACTGAAGATCAGTCCGCGCGTAGTTCAGCGTGCTCTGGCAGTTATCTCTGCCCTGGAGCCAAAACCAGGGCGACAGTTCTCCGGCGATACGGTAAAATATATTGTCCCGGACATTTATGTTCAGAAGGAATCTGGCGGCTATGTGATTGTTTTGAATAACGATAGTTTGCCACCTGTACGTTTTAACGCTCATTACTTGCGCATGTTGAAAAACAAAAAAGAGATTGCTCGTGGCACCAGAGATTTTTTGGAAGAACATTTTCATTCGGCACAGCGGTTGGTGCGCAGTATCGCTCAGCGGCAGAGAACCCTCTATAAAGTTGGTGAGGCTATTTTTAAGATACAGCATGATTTTCTGGAGAAGGGACCGGCGTACTTACAGCCGCTGAAACTTTCTCAGGTAGCGGAAATGACCGGAGTTCACGAGTCAACAGTTAGTCGTGCTACTTCGGAAAAGTATGTTCAGACGCCCCGCGGACTATTTGAGTTAAAATATTTTTTCTCTCCCGGGCTAGCGGCGACGGTTGGAAAGGAGGTATCGGCGCGCAGCATGAAGGAGACGATAAGGGAGTTTATTCTCAGCGAGGATAAGAAAAGACCATATAGTGATCAGAAGTTGGCGGAACTTTTTCGGCGGGCCGGCGTGAAGATTGCCCGTCGTACGGTAGCCAAGTATCGTGAGGATTTAAGGTTGTTGTCGGCTAGTAAACGTAAAGTATATTAAGGGGGAAACAAAGAGGAGAATTTTCGATGCAAATTACGAGTTTCCTGAAAAAAGAAGCAATCAAAGTCGGAATGAAAGCCAAAACCAAGGATGAGGCTTTGAAGGAGCTAGTGGACCTTTTGGTCTCTAGTGGACAAGTAGATAACAAACGCAAGATGCTTTCCGTGTTACGGGAGCGGGAAGATCTGGGTAGCACTGGCATCGGTCAGGGTTTGGCTATTCCTCATGGGAAGTGCGATTGCGTATCGTCGCTTTGTTCGGCTGTCGGGGTGTCTAAAACCGGTGTGAATTTTGACGCCTTAGATGGCGAGCGGGTCTATGTGTTTTGCTTGTTGGTAGCTCCGGACCAGGAAGCCGGACTTCATCTTAAGGCTTTGGCCAGGGTTGCTAGTCTGCTCAAGGACCGTTACTTTCGGCGCCAGCTTCAGAACAGCCGTACTCCTGAAGAGGTGCTGTCGGCGATCAAGCGGGAAGAAAAGACGAAATATTAACCTGAATCCGGCGGCGAATCGAATGGTCGGATAGATTGCGCCGGATTCAGGTTGTTCAGTTTTTTCTCGATCGGCTCGGGCAGTAAGGTTTGAGGAGGGAAAAAACTAATGAAACGTGTATCAATGGAAAAGCTTCGTTGCGATTTGCAGACGAAGCTGAAGCTTAGGCTGTTGGCCGGCGAGAAGGGCCTGGCAAGGAAACAGGTTTCTATCGCCGAAGTCAACCGTCCCGGTATGGCGCTCACCGGTTTCTTCGATTATTTTCCGGAGAGCCAAGTGCAAGTCGTCGGACTTACGGAGTTCACCTATTTGCGGGGAATCCCTAAGGCGAAACGCGAAAAGGTGTTGCGGCGGCTGATGGGTTTTAAAATTCCAGCGATGATTTCTACCAGGAGTCAGCGTCCCTATCCTTGTATGATCAAGCAGGCCAACGAACAAGGGGTTCCGCTTTTTTCCTCCTCTTTGCATACCACAAAAATTATCAGCGAAGTGCACGAATATTTGGAGGATGAACTGGCTCCTGAACGGAGTGTCCACGGGACGTTGATGGACGTATATGGCGTTGGTGTATTGATACTGGGCGAGAGCGGGGTGGGCAAGAGCGAATGTGCGTTGGCCCTTATTGATGTGGGCCATCGCTTGGTGGGTGACGACGTCATTGCGGTGCGCAAGGTCAAAGGGGGCGTGCTGCTGGGTTCCCCCTCGCCGATTATCGGTCATCATATGGAAATCCGGGGGCTGGGGGTAGTGGATATTGAGAAGGTATTCGGCTATCGGGCGGTGCGGGAAGGCAAGCATATAGAACTGGTCGTCAGCCTGGAGCCTTGGGATGACAAGAAAGAATATGAGCGGTTGGGGATGGAGCAGGCGTATTATAAGCTCCTTGGTGTATCTTTGCCGCATGTGGTTTTGCCGCTTCGTTCTGGTAGGAATCTAACTGTAATCATAGAAGTGGCCGCAACGAACTATCGTCTCTCGCGACTGGGCATTAATAGTGCCCAGGATTTCAACCGCAAGATAATGAAGTATATGAAGGGAAATGGCTGATGGTAGGAGTGCTGCTCGTTGGACATGGTAGATTGGCTTCGGAGTTACTCGCCGTTTGTGAGCTAGTATTGGGGAAGATGGACGGTGTTGAAGCGGTTGACTTGGAAATGTCCGAAGGGATGGAAGACTTGGAGAAGAAAGTGCGGGAAGCATACGATCATCGCGAGGAGGGCGCGGGGGTGCTCGTGCTTGTGGATGTCAAAGGAGGTACTCCGGGGAATGTTTGTTCATTATTGGGTGATGAACTTAAGCTCAAGGTGGTCAGCGGTATGAATCTGCCGATGTTGATAAAGGCTTTGACTTATCGCCAGGAAACGTTGGCACGGTTAGTAGAGAAAGTCATGGAGGGTGGGGCGGACGGTATAGAAGAACTCGGGGGATAAAGGGGTGTTAATCGAATAATGTGTTTGGAATTTGCCCGAGTAGATGACCGGTTCATTCACGGTCAAGTCCTTTTGGGTTGGACCAGGGAGTTGAAGCTACGCCGTATAGTTATCGGTTGTGACAGGTTGACGTGCGAGGCGCGCAGGAAGAGCATGTATCAGAGGATGGCCACCTCCGAGTTAGCCGTTGACGTCCTTAGCATTTCCGCGGCGCACGAGTTGGTGAAGAAAGAAGCAGACGGCAGCGGTGTAATGGTCATCTTCGGTTCGCTCACTGATGCTTTGTCGTACTATAAACTGGGACGGAAGATGGGACGGATAAATGTAGGTTGTTTGCGCCATGAACCCGGCAAAAAACGTATTTCGGATTCCGTGTTTTTAAGCGAAGAAGATATCAGGGTGCTGCGCGAGTTTGTGATTTTGGGAGTAGAGGTGGTAGCGCAGGGAATCCCCGGAGATAAACAACGCAACTTGTTGGCAGTTGTTAATGAGTTGTAGCTAACCGCTGCCTTGGGTTCCACGGTCTGTTTGTTCCCCGTGTTTTTTTGTGGTTTAAGGAGAGGGATGCCTGAATTAGTGCTAGTCGCGTTTGTGGGAGCGATTCTTTGTTTGGATTCTCATGCTGTGGCACAGTTGATGCTCTCTCGTCCCCTGGTCTGTGGCACTCTGATCGGTCTGCTGCTGGGAGATCCGGTGAGCGGCTTGTGGATCGGCGTGCTGTTGGAGTTGATCTGGCTGGGTAAGCTGCCGATTGGGATCAGTATACCCTCTGATATTACGTTGCCTACGGTGACGGCCACTGCCTTGGCAGTTTGCTTAAAGGCAGAGAGCGTGGCTCATGCCGAGGTGATGGCGATCCTCTTGGTCCTGCCTTTCGGTTTTCTCAGTAGTTTGGTAGATCGCTTTAATCGTGAGATGCTTACCGCCGTTGCCCGTCGTGTGGAAATCAGATTGGGGCGAGGCGATGATAAGGTATTACCGCAAGTGATCTGGTTGGGTCTTTTGTTTCGGCTGGGCACTTTTTTTTTGACTTTTTTCCTAGTGCTTTGGTGTTTATATAAGGTTGTGCCGCTTATCGCTGGCTGGCCTTCCTTTTATTATGAGGATGCCCTGGGAGCTATGGAATGGTTGATCCCGGCAGTGGGCATGGCGGTGGTCTTGCGCCGTTTTGCCGCTAGGAAACGTTGGCTGTTGGTTGCGTTGAGTTTTGCGGTCGGTTTGTTTCTCATCCATCTGGGAGTGAGCGGCTTTCTTTTACTTGCCGCGGTAGCGGTGGTAGGGGTGGTGATGCTGGTTAAACTGCGGCGGGGGCAGATTGACTCGAACTTATGAACCGAAGGACTAGGTCTAAGTCAGTAACCAGGGGTGACTTGCGTAAGATAGTGGCGCGAAGTTTCCTGTTGCAAGCAGCTTGGAACTATAAAGGGCTGCAGAACCTGGGGTTCCTTTTTGCGTTACAGCCGGTCCTGCTCAAGTTGTTTCCGCGCCGAGCTGCCAGGGCTCGCGCTTACAAACGCTATGGGGGGAATCTACAGACACACCCTTATTTTGCTTCCTTCCTGCTCGGGCTGGCTACGCGTATCGAGGAGGAGAGAGGCAGGTTGGGTGAAAAGATCAAACCGCGGGAGGAGGAGGAGGTAACGCGGGATGTGGCGGGTGTTTTATCGGGGATCGGCGATTTCCTCTTCTGGGCTTCCCTAAAGCCGCTGGTCGCTTTGATCGGAGTGATGATAGTAGTTTTTGCTGGTGACGATTTAGCTGTCAAGCTGTTGGGACCTATCGTTGCCTTGGTGTTGTATAATTTGCCGCATCTTTATTACCGGATTAGCGGTGTTTTTGAGGGTTATCGTTCAGGAGAGCAGGTCCTGAATAGAATTCATGGCGGCTATTTTTATAAGCTGACAGAATATTATAATACTTTTGGTTGTATATTGATCGGAGTATTGGCTGCGCATTTCTGTCAGAGTAATATTGGCAATTGGTCAGACCTCTTTGATTTAGCTAATTTCTCTTTTTTAGCCATCGTTCTGGGTTGTTACCTGGCGTTGTTACGGCGGGTGGGACCAACGCGCCTGATATATTTCGGGCTGGTTATCGTATTGTTGGTTGGCTGGTTGGGGAGATGAGTATGGCGACAAATAAAAAGCCGAAGAAGAGCAAGGTGTTGTCCGTGCGCTTGCGCGTGGTTAACGTGAAGGGCATGCATTTGCAGGCCGCCGGGGAGGTGGTAAAAGTGACCGGTCGGTATAAGGCCAAGGTCACGCTTGGTTACCGGGGAGAAAAAGTCAGCGGCAAGAGCTTGCTTAGCATTGTGAGTCTGGGGGTTCCCTGCGGCTCGTCCTTTTACGTTTATGTGGAAGGCCCCGACGCGCGGGCTCTACTCAAGGAGCTCAGTGAATTGGTGGCTTCGGGATTTGGGGCGGGCGGCAAGAAGCGGACATAGAAATTATGAATTCTGAGTTATGAGGTATGAAGTCAGTGGTCGGTGGTCAGGGGCCGGTGTTTTGCATATCGGATATCGCATGTTGTGAATGGAAGGTCGCGCGTCACGTGTCGAATGTCAAAGGTCGAACGTCGAATGTCAAACGTCAAACCTCGAACGACAAACGACGTTAGATATTGAGACGTGTGACGTTAGACGGAATTATTGAAAAGGATACAAATGTTGAGAGGCACACCCGTTTCACCGGGCATAGTCGTGGGCAGGGTTTACAAGTATCGCCGTGGCTTCTCGGTGGTTAAGCGGATAAAATTGCGGTCGGCGGAAGTCAAGATAGAGGTGGACAAGTTTCGCGGGGCTTGTCGCCAGGCTGGAGTTGAGATAACGGAAATAGAGAAGACCATGCTCCGCCAGTTGCCCAAGGGACAGCCCGCTCCCTTTGAGGCGCACCGTATGCTGTTGGATGATCCTGCCTTCACGGGCCGCGTGGAGCGGGAAATTAAATCGCGCCGTTTGAATGCGTCTTTTCTGGTAAGAGAGCTTCTGGACGAATACGAGAAGAAGTTTGCGGCGCTCGATAGCCCTTTGATGCGTGAGCGGATCAATGATCTCCAGGATGTCGGGGGACGCATTATCCGCAATCTCAAAGGGGAGATGCAGCCTGCGCTTAGCGATGCCGGGGAGCAGGTGATCCTGGTAGCCGAAGAATTATCTCCCTCGGAAACGACCAATCTTCTTAAAAAACGGGTCATTGGTTTAGCTACAGACAGCGGCGGCCCTACCGCGCACTGGGCGATAGTTGCTCGGGCTTTGCGTATTCCTACCGTGGTTGGTTTGGGTAGTCTGCGTGAGCGCACCCAGAATGGGGACTTGATCATTCTGGACGCGCGGCGTGGTACGGTGCTCATTGACCCCAGCGCGGCGCAGGTTAAACGATATCGTTCCCTGGAGAGGGATTGGCGTGAAGAGGAGCGGTCTTTGCGGGGGTTGCGTTCGTTGCCGGCGTGTACGCGGGACGGCGAGCGGGTCGGTATAATGGTCAATATGGAGATGCCCGAGGAGATGGAGACGGTAAAGGAGTACGGCGCTGACGGCGTGGGTCTTTTTCGCACCGAATTTCTCTTTGTGGAAGAGATCCCGGGGGAGGAAGAACAATTCCGGATTTACAAGGAGTTGGCCAAAAGGATGAAAAAACGCCCGGCGGTGATCCGTACACTTGACGCAGGCGGAGATAAGTTTGTTTCCAAGCTGGGGCAAGACCGCGAACTTAATCCCTTCCTGGGCTTGCGGGGGATTCGACTTTGTTTGTCTAATCGTAGGTTGTTTGAGACACAGCTAAGGGCCATATTAAGGGCTAGCCACTATGGAAACATCCAACTGATGTTTCCATTGATCTCCGGTCTGGCTGAGTTGCGTCAAGCGTTGGAGGTGCTAGAGCATACCAGGCAGCAGCTTGCGCGAAAGAAGATCCCTTATAATAGTGATATGCAGGTGGGGGTGATGATCGAGGTGCCTGCCGCTGCGCTCGTTGCTACCGCTTTGGCGCGGCTGGTGGATTTTTTCTCTATTGGTAGCAATGACCTGATCCAGTATACTTTGGCGGTGGACCGCGGTAATCAGTCTATATCCTATCTTTATGAACCGCTACATCCGGCAGTATTGCGTTTGATAGATATGACGGTCCGCGCGGCCAAGGAAGGCGGTATCCATGTCAGTATTTGCGGTGAGATGGCTTCGGACCCGGCGCTGGTCCCCCTGCTGGTGGGCTTGGGCCTGGATTCGCTGTCCGTGTCACCGGCGGCCGTGCCCGCGGTGAAACAGGCGATACGGTCGATGGAAGGACGGAAGACCAGAAAAGCTGTGCAAAACATTTTGAGCAGTGACGACCCTGAATTGATCCGCCGCCAACTGGAGAGGCGAGTGCGTGCATCGCGCCGCAAATTCGGGGTGAGTTATGGTAAGGGCCGTTAGTGCATGTCAGGTGTGGGAGCATAGTGAATGAAAAAACGGTAACGTGCATAAGTGGTATTGGTAGTTTCGCGAAATGCCTGATAAGATAGACGAACGACGAACGACGAACAACGAACAACGATTGTTGAGGTGGCGCGCAAAGATCATCTGCCTCATTCTTTTTCTGTTTTCTTTCGGCCTTTATCTTAAGACGTTGCCACCGACCTTTTATCTTGATGATAGTCCGGAAACGGTGATCGCCGCCGCGACATTGGGCATCCCCCACTCGCCCGGTTATCCGTTTTATACGCTGCTCAGCAGGACTTTTACCTGCCTGGCGCCCGGCAACACAGCGATCAGGCTTAACTTTTTAGCGGCGTTATTGGCAGCGGCTGCGGTTGCGCTACTCTTCCTGGCTTTGCGTTGTTTGGCTATCGTATTGGATATGCCGAGAGGGACGGCCGATATGCTGGCGGTCTTTTGTGTCCTGCTTTTTATGCAGGGGCGGACTATTTGGGCGCAGGCCGGCTCGGCCAAGGGCGGATATTACTGTCTGAACCTCCTCTTAGTTTCGTCTATTTTATATTTGATAATGATGGCCGAGCGTCGCCGGCGTTTCCGCGCGGCAACGGTATTTTTTTTGCTCGGTCTTTTTGTTGCGCATCATTGGATGAGCGCGGTGATATTTGGCTGCTGCCTTCTGCTTTATTATGGAGTCAAACGATATTTCTGCGGGGTATTCCCTTTCGAGTTCAGGAGGACCTTTCCGTGGTTTTACTGGCGCTCTGTCTCGCCAAAGCACCTGCTGCATCAGGCCTTCGCTTTTTTACTCGGTTGTTCCCTCTACCTCTATCATCCGTTGCGTGCGGTACGCCAACCGCTGCTTAATTGGGAGGATCCGATTAACTGGAGCAATTTTCTTTGGACCTTTCTGCGTCGCGGCTATCTGGCCAGCGAGGGAGCGCGTTCAGTCGGAGTGATCTTCCGGCAATTTGGTCACGGTATTATCAACTTGGCGGGGGAGTATGGGTATTGCGCTTTTATTGTGTTGGCGCCGTTATTCCTTATCGGCCTCTGGCGTTTGCGCCGCAGGCGGGCGTTGCTTGCTTATCTGATAATGACCAGCTTTGGCATCTTGCTGGTGTTGGCGGGGTACCTTAATCTGTCCGAGAAGCGTTTCCACCTTATTGATGTCTATATGCTTACCGTCTATCCCGCTTGGCTGGCGGGGATCTGTGCCGGTTCTTGTCAGCTTTGGCAATGGTGCAGAGGACGGCGTCAGGTCGTTGCCGTGTGTTTATTGCTGGTTGCCGGTTTTTCCCTGGGCCGGTTATATAGCGAGTTTCCGCAACGGGACCGACGGGATTGTTTCTTTGCCTATGATTATGGACTGAACGTATTGAACTCGCTGCCGCCCAATTCGGTGCTTTTCGCCAAGGGGGACACCGCGATCTTTCCCTTGTGGTATTTTCAATACGTGGAAGGCCGGCGTATGGATGTGGCCGTGATCGGGGTGGACGGTTTGCCGATGGAATGGGTGCGGCATAATATGGTCCGGCTCCATCCCTGGCTGTCTGTGCCGCAGTTGCATCAGGCGGGGCGACGGCGGGGCAATGAGCTTATACCGCAATTCCTATCCGGATTGATAACCTTAAACGAAGGGAAACGCCTAATTTACACCAATTATAATAAACTGGGAGAAGACTTTCCGCCGGGTTATAAGCCTATTCCCGCCGGAGTTGTGCACCGCCTGGTGCGTGCGGCGAGCGTTGAGTATCCAGCGCCGGATTTGACCGCGAGATGGCGGGGCTACTATTTACGAGGGGTCTTTGACGGCAGGGTTTCGCGTCCGGCCCGGCCGGAGTTGCGAATGATCCACGACTACAGTATCATGCTGAACAGCGCCGGGGTTTTTTACGAAGACCTGGGTGATCAGATGACACCACGGCAGACAGGGCAGCGGGGGTTTTATGCCGCCAGCCTTTATTGGTTCCGCCAGGCGTTGTCCCTTTCCCCCAAGGATGAAGAATTCGCTTATAATGTTGGTAACGGCTATTATCATATAGGCGAGACGGTGCGGGCCATCAACTACTATCGGCATACATTGGCGCTTGATCCCACCTATAATCTTGCCCGTTTGAACCTGGCAGTAGCCTACTATAACCGGGGAAATTATCGTGCGTCGCGGCGTGAGGTCGCTGCCGTTTTGCGGCAAGATCCCGGTAATGAAAAAGCACAGGTTATCCTGCGTGCCTTGGCGGACAGGCCAAGGCACTAAGGAACAATTTGGATAACGACACCCACCACGACGACACGACGTTAACG
>JAUXIB010000166.1 GCA_030621225.1 candidate division FCPU426 bacterium | reverse complement strand
CGGCCGCCAGGCAAAGGGCTGCTAAAATTTGTGGCAAAAAATGTGTAGGGGACACAAAATTTATGTTATGACATCCCCGTTCCTGCAGCGCGATCATCCGCACGGCGAGCTGTTCCGCGGACGTTTCCTCACCCAGGTCCTCCTGGCTAATCTGGAAATTCTGGCAAAAGACACATTTCAAGGTACAGGAGGTTAAAAAAATAGCACCGCTACCGCGGCTGCCGGAAATAAGCGGTTCCTCTCCATGATGAGGCGCGGCGCTAGCAACCACCGCCTGCTCACCGGAACGACACAACCCGCGTTTGCCGGCAGTACGGTCCACGCGGCAATCATTGGCACAAAGCCGACAGGCCTTTAAAATATCGAAAGCGGCACTGGCACGCTTCGCCAGTTCACCGCTTTTGTGGAGTTTTATGTATGAAGATTGCAAGGTCACAAATATTTTTTCACCACGACGACACGACGTTCTTTTTCTAAAACCAACAACTAACAACGGGCACGGTATGCCGTGCCCCTACATTGACTTCCAAGCAAATATAGGCCTCGTGTCGTCGTGGTTAGTGCCGTTATCCAGAGCGGTTTCTCCCAAGTCGTTCCTCTGTGACCTCTGTGGCTCTGTGGTTAGATAGCCTTTTCGGCTCTTGAACTCGCGACGCGAGGACTTTCCTATTTTTCCTCCGGTTTCTCGCCGGCTTGCTTCTTTTTCGCTCCGGGCTTGGAGTCCCCATCAAACGGTAATTCACCTTCCTTATCCTCAAATCCCGTCTTTTGCAGGCGGCGCTCATACTCAGTGAGAAAATTAGCGCCCCGCTTGATCTCCTCAAGCGGCTCAATGTCATCCAGAGTAGGCAGGTCATCAAGACTCTTCAGACCAAAATACTCCAGAAAATAATTGCTGGTACCAAAGAGCAGCGGCCGGCCCACCCCGGCCCGACGGCCGCGGCTACGCACAAGATTCCTCTCCATAAGACCGGCGACCACCGCGTCTACATTGACGCCACGGACGATTTCTATCTCCGAACGGGTGATCGGCTGCTTGTAAGCAATAACCGCCAAGGTTTCAAGCGCCTGCCGACTAAGCGCGGTCTTGACTTTTATTTTATAATAGTCGCTAATGTATTTGCCATAATCACCGCGCGAAACCATTTTAAAACCGGCCGCCACCTCATCTATCAGAAAACTCCGTCCGGCGGAACGATATTCATTGCGTAATTCGCCGAGCGTCTTGCGCGTATACTCCTCGCTCTTGTCCAATACTTCCGCCGCGCGCGCAACAGCCAACGGCCGGGAAGAAGCAAACAGCAAGCTCTCCAAAATCAGCAGGTCCTTTCTTTCCCGGGACCCCTCGGCGTCACCCGCCAGCCAAAAGCCGAGACGTCGGCCCGAAGCTGGCGCAACAGCGGGAACTGCCGCAGACGACGCGGCGGCAGGCGGTGGCGCAACGGCACGTGCCGCTTCGACCAATCCCTTTATCAACTTTTCGCGAAAAAAGAGCAAGCCCACGAGCGCGCTAAATAGTATCGTCAATATTGTAAGAAGTACGGTTTGCATTTTTTATTGCTGATAGTGTTGGGAAACCTATTCTCGCAGATTACGCGGATCCCACGCAGATTACGCGGATGTAATTGAAAAATCAGCGGAATCTTAAGGGGTTCCCAGACAGCCTCCTAGTCTTTATTACCGGTTCTTTGCCGCGAATTCTCAGCAGGCGGCGAAATTATTCCCCGTTCACTCTTATCTTGTTTGGCAACCCTTGTTTCTTCCTCGCGGCGCTTCCTCGGACGCCGAGGCGGCGGCAATCCTTCTGCCCCTTTATCCTCCTCCGGCACATCTTCTTTCCCAACGCCACGCCGCTCGGCTAGCTCGGCCAGCATAATTTTGATCTCGCCAAAAGTCTTATCCTGAAATATTCTGATACGCCCGCGCTTCGCCAGCTCCAGCAGAGCAAGCAGGCTAACGATCAACTCCAGGCGGCTGCTCCCCGCAGGGAAAACCTCCGCAAACCCCAATTCCCCCTCGCTCGCCAGGGACGTCTCTATTTCGGCAAGACGCTGCGCCATGGTATACTCAGGACGAGTAAGCTCGGTCACCCTCATCCCGGCTACCTTCCCCGCCACCTCCTGCCACGCCTTGAGCAGCTCATAAACGCTCATATCTTCCAAGTATGGCTCCACCTCTTCTTCACGCTCCTGGTTCATACGACTAAATACAAAGGAACGCTCTTTTTCCATCTCCTGGAATTTTTCCACCGCCTGCTGGTAATATTGGTACTCTATGATCTTTTCCACCAGCTCCTGGCGTGGATCCTCGGGCTCTTCATCCTCCGCCTCTGTTACCGGTAACAGCATGCGCGCCTTGATATCCATCAGGGTGGCGGCCAGCAGGATGAACTCCCCGCTGATCTCCAGATCCTTATTTTTCATCGTAGAAATATAGCGCAGAAAATCACGCGTGATCTTAGAGATGGGGATATCGTGAATATCCACCTCGTGCTTGCGCAACAAGCTCAGCAGAATATCAAAGGGACCTTTGTAGACTTTGGTTTTTATTTCGTAAACCATTGGTTCGCAGCTTCCACCTTCGCACTTCGCTCCGCTCGCGACTACGGCGTGACAAGCGTAGTTCGTAGCTAGTTCAGCAAAATTCAGAAGCAAAACTATTCACTATTCACCATTCACTTTCTGAACACAACATTTATAACTCAGAATTCATAATTCAGAACTGACTACCGCCTTCCTTAGCTGACATTCGCCGCGACTATCGCCACAGTATCCGCGATCTCTTCCACGCTACAACCCCGCGACAGATCCGAAGCTGGTTTGATCAATCCCTGCAGTATCGGACCGATAGCCCGGGCCTTAGCGAAACGCTGCACCATTTTATAACCAATATTGCCGGTGTTCAGATCAGGCACGATAAGTATGTTGGCTTTACCCGCTACCGTGCTATCAGGCGCCTTCTTCTTACCGACTGATTCAACCAGGGCGGCATCCGCCTGAAGCTCACCGTCTACCATCAGCTCCGGCTGCTTAGCCCTAACCATTTCCGTCGCCTGCACTACCTTGTCTACCGCCGGGTGCTTAGCGCTGCCCTTGGTAGAAAAAGATAACATCGCAACCCTGGGTTCCCAGCCCAGTATCCGGCGCGCGCTGTCCGCGGTAGAAATAGCAATGTCGCAAAGTTCCTCCGCGCTGGGATCTGGGTTAACCGCCGGGTCCGCCATCATAAACGCGCCGGCTTCAGCCAAATCGCTATCAGGAACTACCATGATAAAAAAGCTGGAGACTACCTTGATCCCTTCCACTAGCCCGATACACTGGATCGACGCGCGCATCACGTCAGCGGTAGAATTTGCCGCGCCGGCCACCATCCCGTCAGCAGCTCCCTGTTTCACCATCATCGCGCCATAGAAAAGCGGTGCCAGCATTTTTTCTCTAGCCTCTTCCTCCTTCATGCCTTTATGCTTACGAGCCTCCACAAGCGCCGCGACATATCCATCAAGCTCGGAACTCGTCGCGGGGTCAACACACTCTATTGCCGGCATCTCCACTCCCGCCTTGC
Organism: candidate division FCPU426 bacterium; assembly: GCA_030621225.1. Classification (GTDB taxonomy): domain Bacteria; phylum Oederibacteriota; class JAUXIB01; order JAUXIB01; family JAUXIB01; genus JAUXIB01. Next base: position 2,088 of record JAUXIB010000166.1, on the reverse strand, counting down.
TCGCCACTTCGCGCACCTTATCTTCCGCAGCCAGGGTAATCACCTCAGCAGTTCCCTGCTTTAAAATGAGCGTTGCCGCTTTAAGCGTACGTTCATCCTGCCATTCCGGCAAAACGATCCGGCGTTTCTTTTCCCCCGCCCGCGCGTAAATCTTTTCCATCACATCCATAATACAACTCTCCTTTTTTGCCCCAGAAAAACTGCCCCCATTCACATGAAACCACACCACTTATACATTTTGAATGATTATAGTTTGTGCTGGGAATTAAGGCAAGACAAATGGGAGAGCCAAAAATGCCATCCATAATTTCGTTTAATGTGAATGGCATTTTTGACTCCCCAGAGCAATCGAGATCCGAAATACGAAATTAGATGAGAATTGAGCCTCGAGATTGAGGACATCGCTTCCTTAACACCATGAATTTAAGCGATGGTCATACTGGCACCACAAAGAATTTAATAATCCAGTGCGGTCCACTCTCGAATCTCCAATTTCGTCCTTTTCCCTTTTCCCTTCTCCTTTTTCGAAAACATCCACTCAATGACTGCTGAATCGCGAAAATGGTGGTCAGGGGTCGGGGGTCAGTGAGCAGGATACAGAAGACAGGAAACGGGATATGGGATACCGGGGGCTGGATAAGGAATTTAAAAGTAAAAATTCAGAATTCAAAATTAAAAAAGCAAGCGCTATACTTTACCTGGTCGTTAGTATCTGGTATCTAGTATTTAGTCAGCAAACTGTAAGCAGCCAACCATATTCTGTTTAATATTGGAGTGCCGGGACGGCCAACCATATTCTGTTTAATATTGGAGTGTCGGAACGACCAACTAGATACTAGACACTAGATGCTAGATACTAATCATTTCCGCTCATAGGTAAGCGAGACCATAAAGGTCTCCTCGATCGTTGCCACATAGTCGGCAGGATTATACGAAATGTCTATCTGGATATTGAAATCCCTTTCGCGACGAACGAAACCTACTCCGAGGGTGAAGTTTTCAAACAAATTGTCCGGGCCGCCTCTGACCACACCTGCTTCATGAGAGTTTCCCGTACGCAGGAATACCCGATCCTTATAAAAGCGAGTTTCCAACCCATAGTCAAATTTATAGCCTGAATCAGCCGGTTTGGTCACATCCAGGGCAAGGCAAGTATATACCGTCGACACCTGCTGCTGCACGGCTATGCCGCCGCGAATAAAGAGAGGCAACGGCTCGCGCGCTTCAATATATTTCATCGGCGGTCCAAGGTTCTGGACTGAGAATCCAAAATCAAAGCGACGGAAAAAATCCACCACTTGAAACCCTAAATCGCAGGCGACGGTGTTGGCCGACCAAACATCCAGCACAGAATTGATTATCTTCAGATTCATCCCCACCCGTTTAATGTTCTTATCGGATTTCACATCTCCTAAACGATGCGCGCCCGAAAAGATAACGACAATATCACGAACTTGTACCGGCGGGTAACCATTTCCGTTGTCGATTTCCGGCATGTGACGATAAATAACGCCCCCACCAAGGCACTGTTTATCATTGCGCTTGTTCATAACCAAAAAAGTATCATATCTGATATCCAACAACTGTTGATAGTGGGTAAAATAAGCGGTCCAGGATGGAACCAAACGAGCTAATCCGGCAGGGTTAAAAAAAGTGGAATTAATATCGTCAGCAACCGCCACATAAGCGCCCCCCATGGCAGAGGGCCGCGCTCCCATATTTACCTTAAGAACATCAGCAGCAGTAGTCCCCATAGAGCCTGCCTGCAAAAGGCTGCCAAACGATAAAAGAACCACATAAAATGACGTTACAATCCTCATGATAGTATGAGTGTACCACGATCAGCCCGAAATGTCAAGGTCTTGATAGTTTGTGGGATGTTGTTGCTTATGCGGTACCTGGTCGTTAGTATCTGGTATCTGGTATTTAGTCAGCAAACTGTAAGCAGCCAACCATATTCTGTTTAATATTGGAGTGCCGGGACGGCCAACCATATTCTGTTTAATATTGGAGTGTCGGAACGGCCAACCATATTCTGTTTAATATTGGAGTGTCGGAACGGCCAACCATATTCTGTTTAATATTGGA
>JAUXIB010000105.1 GCA_030621225.1 candidate division FCPU426 bacterium | reverse complement strand
CTTCGGAGATTGCTGGCTTCGAATGTTGCTTTGGCTCGGAAGCTGGACGCGTTAGAGCGGAAATACGATGTCAAGTTCAGGATTGTATTCGATGCCATCAGGGAATTGATGGATCCGCCTGAAAAACCGAAGAAGAAGATAGGGTTCTGAGTAGAATGACGGGGACAGGTGGTAGCTGGTCAAGTTAACCAGAAGAAAACAAGGGGGTCAAGTCTCCGGGCTTGGGGGACACGTCTTAGTTGATCAAGTTTAGGTTAGATAGCAAGGTCTTCCTTGGACAAGGCGCACTGCTTGAGAATGGCGAGGAGAGTGCCTTTGGCCAATTCATTGTGCAGGGGAACCACTGTTTTGCAGACTGACGTGGCTACCCTTTTGTCGTATGACTTGGAAGTTCAGCTTCTTCAAAATGGAGATGAGCTTTTTGCCGGAAAGAACGGGTAACCTAACGACCAACGGCAACCTCCAGAGGGGAAAGGATAACTTCACCGCTGGTTTTGGGGATGTCTTTTATGCCAAAGCTTTCGAGATATAGTTCCACAGCTTCCTTCAGATTTGCCATAGCTTTTTCGATGGTCTTCCCCTGGCTCACGACTCCCAATTCCAGGCAGTGGGCAACATACCACTTTTCTTCTCTTGTGATGACAGCTGTTAGCTTCTTGGTCATAATTTACTCATTCTACCATTGAAAACTTTCCCGAACCATCCAAAGGCTACCACGAAATCGAGAGAAAGTGAAGGGGTATTCGAGATCGAGGGTCTAGAGAGTAGGGGGACAGCCCTGTACCATTCACGAAGGTTCAGGTTCAGGGCAGGCTTGAGTAGTAAGTTAACCCTTCGACAGCGCCCTGGCTAAAGCCGGGATATGAGGGACATGTCCCCCAACCAGAACAAAGCTTGGTACGGGGCGCGGCATGAACCATGCATTACTTACTTGGATAGTTTATCCTTCCCATGAACAATATCGCGTCGGTGGAATTCTCGCATATCGTGAATATGAAGGGATGGTTGGCCATAAAATAGTCGTCATACATTGGGGCAGAGGTAAACCTGCAGACGACCCCGGTGGCGGCAGCGGCTTCGGTTCCTTCCTCATCAACCGCAACAAATGCCTTATGGACTACAAGTGAGACGTATAATCCCATGTATCCTATCATGCCTGAAAGATCGGCAAGACCCGGATTAAAGAGCAACGGCATACCCATGTCTGACAAGATGTCATTGAGAGTATACTCGGTTTCAACCTTGAATTTCGGCAGGGACACGTGTATATGCTGTGGTGTTGATGTTCTTGAAGCCATCCAGGAATCAACCTGCTCAATAGTCATGTTATTCTCAAGCTCTGCCATCTCTCCCGGATCAGGAAGAAAGATGAACATTGATACTTCATTTCCCAGGTAGGGAAGCTCCAGCACGCGGGCTACCCCGTGATAATCCTCGATAACTCCCATCATTCCTTGACGCATCATATCCACTTTGATGGTCTCGCCCGGGCTGACATAAAAATCCCGTTCATACGTATCTTCTCCGAGGAACTTGCTGAGCCATTCCGCCTTGAAGTATATCGCATTGGTCAGAACAAGCTTCACAGATGAATCAATGGAACCCGCTGGCAGCAAATTCTTTATTTTCTCTTCCGTCTGCTGTTCTACCCTGTCGTTTATCGTTACTCTTGAACCTTCAGGATCACCTATGAAATCCATATTGGTGAGCTCGGCTAAATAATAATTTTGCGTTGTATCAAGGTACTCAGGTAAAAACGTCATTGTGTTTTCAAGCCAGAGGTTATTCGCGGTCTTGAGCTGGTACTGTTTGATCGGGTCATTTATCGTATTTATTAAACTTAGGAACGCGTTCCACCTTTCGTTATCGTCTGCCTGCAAATGAAGCACCGCCCTCATTTCATTCCAGGTACTATTGCGTGCTCCCTCGGCCGTCATTGACATGGCTGAAAAAATGCTGAAAGGCGAAAAGAATATATTCCCCGCCTCAGAAGATTTAAGCTCGCTGTAAAAGTCTAGACCGAAGTAGTTATTAGCTGTGGCCGGCGGATATGAAGTATAATTCTGGGCACTTACCGTCTCTTGATCGGGAGCGGGAGGACTTACGGCATTATTTCCGTTCACCGGGTCCAGGGGGTGGGTATGCCCGCGACTACTCACGCAGGAACAATGAACAAAAACGCAGCCCACTAACGCAGCAACAAGCAATGGTTTTATATATTTGCTCATCTTAATTTTCCCCCTGATAACCTGCAATTTGCCGTTTCCTTAGCCAAGCTAATTAAAATGTAGCACAAAATCAGTGTTTGTCAAGGTATGGAGGGGCTTATGTCATCTGTCATTTAAAAGTGAACCGTTTTTGACTGAGTTTATCATTCAAAAGTGAACTCCTGAATTTGGTGTAATCTGAAGCCAATTGCCAATAACGATTATCTCCCCCCTTGATGGGCTCCGGTCGCCGAAGGCGACCCCATGTCTTCCCTCCGCACGAATATGGAGGAGGAAGGCATCGGAGATTAAGAGGGGGGTGAACAACTTTGGTATTATTACCTTTGCCTTCACCCTCCCCTTTCCCCGGCCTTATTCTATTTAATATTGGAGTGCACATAGTGCCTCCCCTCAAGGGAGGGGAGGCTCGCTTAGCGAAACACATGGAACAAGGTCTTGGAGAGAGTTCACTTTTCAATGCTAAACAGTTCACTTTTGAATGACGCCTAACAGGTATGGAGGGGCTTAGTTAGGGGGCGGGGGTCAAAAGCCTAGGCGCCACCCTTTAGATATCCTAGGTGGAGCGAAGGCGGAAGCTCCGGGAGGGCGGAGTAGGATCACCATCACTTTTTTACAGCAACCTTTGGCTGGATATTAATCCCGAGTTTAAGAGCGGATAATATACCCAGGACAGTAGTCAGCCGAGGGTTTCCCTCCTCTGAAAGTGCTTTATAAGTTCCTTTTCGAGTCATCCCGGATTTGGCGGCTACATTTTGTATGCTGCTTTGGGCCGTCGCGACTTTTCTCAAGGCCTTAAGAAATATTTTCGGCTCATATTCCTCGAGAGCAGCATTTAAATACGCGGCCGCTCTAGCCGGGGTTTTCAAACGATCGATTAAATATTCATTATAGTCTCTTGTTTTAGCCATTTTTATTCCTCCCTTTAAGATAATCTGTCCAAAATTCTGTGGCCTTTTTAATGTCCTTCTTTTGGTTTTTCTTAATGCCGGCTGATAAGAGCAAGATAGTGTTCTTATCAATATTCCCAAAATAAACGCGGTAGCCCGGCCCAAAATGTATTCTTAGTTCGTGGACTCCCTTTCCCACTCTGCCAACGTCGCCAAGATTGCCTTCCTCAACTCGTTCTAATCTTATTTCTATTTTAGCCTGCCCTCGAACGTCGTTCAGGTTATCTAACCACTCCGTAAGAGGTTGATCCCCGTCCTCTGTTTCGTAATATTTTATCTGCTTCATAATGTCCCCTGAATATAATGTATACTATAGTACATGCTTTGTCAAGAGCAAAACGTGAATAAATATTTAGGGGTGGGGGACAGAGGGCAAGCTCCTGTACCATTCACTGTTCCCAAATTACTCGTATGGTATAATACTTTTATGAATAGTATTTTATTGATCAATGGTAGTCCGCGCAAGCAGGGCAACACCTCGATCCTGCTTGGCGAAGCGAAAAAGGTCTTGGCGCGCAAGGGCTTAAAGGTAAAGACAATACACTTGGATAGCCTGCGCATAAAGCCCTGCCGGGGGTGTAACTGGTGTCAGAAGCGAGACAGCCGTCATTGTGTGCAAGAAGATAAGATGACCGAGCTTTACCGGGAATTACTGGACTGTCGCGGTCTGGTGCTGGGGAGCCCCGTTTACTGGGACGGGGTTACGGCGCAGATGAAAATATTTATAGACCGTCTTTTCGCCATGATGAAATGGAAGGGCGAAAGTTACAAGTCTTTGATCAGTGGCAAGCGGGCGATCCTGGTCCTGGTGGCGGGCGGTGGTATCAAGGACGGCCTGACCGATACGCGCAAGATGATGCGCACGGTGATAAAGTGGTGCGGTTTTAAACGGGTGGGGGAGTTGATCGTGCCGTTTATGTATAAGGCGGGGTCGGTGAAGGAGAAGCCGGACGTTATACAGAAAATTCGCCTGTTGGCTGAGAAGTTGTGACTCCAAAGTATACGGGATGTCATTTAGTATCTCGTATCTAGTATCTGGTATCTAGTTTGGCTTACGAATTCAGCTGAACGGATAAGAAGGGCGTATCCGCCGTCGTCTTCGGCTATGGCGGACATGTTGTAATACGCCCCTACAAACAAACCGTTATGTCACACCCGCGTAGGCGGGTGTCCATGGTTAAGGCGACTATTTTTACTGCCTTATGCCGCCTGCCCTGCCTGTCTCGCCATAGTCGAAGACGACGGCGGAAGTCTGTCGAAGGGTTATCTAAAAAGTAATCTGTGTAATCTGTGGATCCAAAGTCTTTCCTCTGTGTTCTCTGTGGCTAAATAGCCTTTAGCCGCCTGCCCTGCCTGTCTCGCCATAGTCGAAGACGACGGCGGAAGTCTGTCGAGGGGTTATTTAAAAAGTAATCTATGGATTCAAAATGGTATAATCTCATCATGAAGAAGATAAACATCGGCATAATCGGTTTAGGTACGGTAGGCGCAGGTCTGGTGGAGTTGATCAAAAAAAACGGCCCCGAGATGCGGCGGCGCCAGGGGATAGACCTGCGTATTATCGCTGCCTGCGATTTGCGTGCCGGCCAGGGAAAGAAAGTTGGCCTGCCTAAAGCGACCGTTTTTAGTCGTGATTACCGCAGGGTACTGGCCGATGAGCGGGTAGATACCGTGATAGAACTGATCGGCGGGCTGCAGCCGGCGGAAGAGATCATCAAGCGTACGCTTGCTTCCGGGCGTAACCTGGTAACGGCTAATAAGAAGGTGCTGGCTGAAAAAGCGCGTAGTTTACTACGTGACGCTATGAATGCTTCCGGATTTTTTGGTTACCGCGCCGCGATAACCGGCTATTTCCCGTTGATAGAGTTTTTAAATCGCAGCCAGCTCCAGTCACGTGTGATAGAAGGAGCCTATGGAATATTCAACGGCACCTGTAATTATATCCTTACGCGCATGGAGCGGGAGAGGTGTAGTTACCGTCAGGCATTGACCGCGGCGCAAGAGGAGGGGTATGCAGAGCTTGATCCCTATCTGGATGTCAGCGGTATGGATACGGCGCATAAAACGGTGCTGTTGGTAAATTTGCTCTACGGCTATCAAATGGATATGAAGCAGCTCTATGTGGAGGGTATCCAGAAGATAGATTATCGGGACATCTCTTTTGCCGCCGAATTGGACTACCGGATCAAATTACTGGCTATTGTGCGTAAAGCGGGCAGTCGTTGTCAGGTGCGGGTCCATCCCTGTCTTGTTTCGCGGCGCAGCCAACTGGGTGCTCTGGATAAAGTGATGAACGGACTGGAGTTGGAAGATGCCAGGGGCCAGGTGGGAGGCTTCATCGGCCCGGGGGCCGGGAAGTTCCCGGCGGCTTACGCGGTTCTGGACGATGTCATCACCATGGCCTGCGGTAATCGTTACAGCTACCCCAAACGGCAAGCCGGGCTAACGATCTCCGGTATCAATGAAGTAGAGAGCAACTTTTACGTTCGCTTCATGGCGCTGGACAAGCCGGGCGTTTTGGCGGCGATATCCAGCGTGCTGGCCAAGCGGCATATTTCTATTGCCTCGGTTATTCAAAAGGAAGAAGAGCCGGGGAAGGCGGTACCGATAGTTATGCTTACTCACCTCGCCCGCGAGCGGGATATGCGGGCGGCGCTGGATGAGATATATCGTTTGAAGGTGATCAAGTCTCCGCCGCTAATGATACGCGTGTTTGATGAGTTGCCTAGTTTGCGTGGCTAGTTTTCAAGCAGTTGCTGGTCGCTAGTATTTGGTCGTTGGTCGTTTCCGCCTTCGTCTAGACTATGGCGGACATGGGTATTTAGTTGGTCCTTCGGACACTCCAACATTAAATAGAATAAGGCCGGTCTTCGGACACTCCAACATTAAATAGAATAAGGCCGGTCTTCGGACACTCCAACATTAAATAGAATAAGGCCGGGGACAAAGGAGAGGGTGAAAAGCTTATCCCCCTCACCCTTCCCGCGGCCCTACGGGCAGGCGATTAAACTGTTTCCCGTACTGCTGCCGTTTCCACCAGGGGAGAGGGTTTGCAAAGCTACCGACAAGATCGGTGGTAGTTTACTCCCTGGCCCTAAATTATAAACTCCAAACCCCGCCTGTCACGCTGTAGCCTTGGCGGAGGCGGAAGCCCCAAAAAGATATGAAATGGTCCTTTAAAATCGGCAGTTTGTTTGGCATTCCCATCCGGGTGCATTACTTTTTTGTATTGCTGGTATTGCTGATGTCGGTGCTGACGGCGTTGCAGGCCGAGACGGATAGGATCCGCGAGGGATTGATCGTCGCTGGGGCGATCTTGACGGTATTTTGTATGGTGGTACTGCACGAGTTGGGACACAGCCTGGTGGCGCGCCGCTTTCGGGTGAGAGTGAAGGATATTATTTTGCTGCCGATCGGCGGCATGGCGCGCATGTTGGATATTCCCCGTAAGCCGCGGCAAGAATTTTTGATCGCGATCGCCGGACCGTTAACGTCTTTTGCTTTAGCTTCGCTTTTTTTCGGACTGGGCCGGACCTTCGGCTGGTTAAAGCATGATGGGTATAATTTTCTGATCGTGATCAATGTGATGCTGGGACTTTTTAATCTAGTGCCGGCTTTTCCCATGGACGGTGGGCGTATTCTGCGCAGCTTATTGGCGCGTCGTTATGATTTTATGCGCGCTACGCGCATTGCGGTAAGAGTAGCCAAGATAATCGCGGTGCTGGGGGGGATCATCGGATTTTATTTTAATATAATTTGGTTTGTGATCATCGCGCTTTTTGTCTTCTGGGGAGCGGGGGCGGAAGAAAAGGCGACCATATTATCCTTTAGCCTTAGCGGCTGGACAGCAGGTGACGCGATGTTACTCAACCCGTTAAAACTAAAGACGACAACGAAAGTGTCCGAATTGCTCCGGTTGATGGCGGGCCATCTCCAGGATGATTTTCCCGTCTATGATGGCAGAAAGTTGGTGGGGGTTTTGGCAGAAGCCGTTTTGTATCGCGTCTTGCGCGGCACGCCTTTGGCCACTATCGGGGATCATATGGAAAGACGTTTTTTTGCCGTGGATCCCGGCGTGCCGCTGTCGCTGGTTTACAAGCGGATGACAGAGCGCAAGATAAATGTAGTGCCGGTGATGGATGGTAGTCGTCTGCTAGGTCTTTTGAGCCCGGGGATCATATTACGGTACGGGAGGATGTTTAGGCGGTAATAAGATAGTGGCCGCTAAGAGTAAGCCCACCTTTGTAGTGGTTGCTCGCGAGCGCCCCCGGGCGGTTCCCGAAACTGCCCCCCAACAATAACAAAAAAGGCTGTCAGCAAAAGCTGACAGCCTTTTTCTATAATTTTGTTATTCCGGCGGCGGCGGCGGGCAGAAGATGCTCTGTTCCGGCTCGTCGTAGAACTTGGCCGCATGCCAGGGACCGTTGTTATGATGACGCATCTCAATATGGATTTGATCCAGACCGTCTACGGTCTCCCAGGTTGGAGTGTAGCAAGTCTCGAGGGTTACTGTCTCCCCAGGCAGGAAGTCTATCTCCCACCAGATCTCTTCCGTTTCGCCGGGCAATGCATCGCCCTTGTCCACAGCGATAAGAGTATTGCCGGTCTCGTCAGGATACCACCAGCGGTCACTGGTGTGAGTTTCGTAATACTCTATGGTTCCCTTGACGTCAATATCTTCGTAAATGCGATCGCCGGTATTGGTGATCTTTATCTGGTAGCACATTGGCAGACCGATGTAGTAGCCAGGATAACCTTCCGCTGTGTAGAAATAGGGGTTAACGTATTCGATCTCTACCACCAGGAACTGAAGTTCACCGGTGTGGTCACCCCAACCGTCGACATTACCGATATCCGCACTGTCGGGATTGCTGTTTTTATCGACAGTTTCTTCAATACCGATACTGGTGTTTCGCAGGCTGATAACATCCCCGCCGCTGTCACCGGGCGCGGTAGGGAAGCTCTGACTGCACCCGGCAATCACGAGCAACAGTGCAACTACTCCGATCAAAGATATATGTCTCATAAGACTCCCCCTTAATTTAATACTAACTAACCCCACAGTCTATTTCTACCACTCTATGGTGGGTTTGTCAAGGGTTTAACGGCTTTTTTTTATGTTTTTTACGGCTGGATAGTGTCGAAAACGGCTATTTCACCACAGAGTCAGGTGCCGGTCACGGAGGAAAGGCTTTATCCACAGATTACACAGATTTCACAGATTATTTTTTGGATAATGGCAAAGGTGATTCTTCGTTAGCAGGAGAGCATTTCTGGTTTTAACGGTTTGCGGTTGGGGTTAGACATAAAAATTGCACAGATCATTCTTTCGATAACGGAAAAATCAGTGTAATTGGACTTTTCAGTAAGCGGGTTTGCGCATTTTGTAGATGAGT
>JAUXIB010000262.1 GCA_030621225.1 candidate division FCPU426 bacterium | reverse complement strand
ACGGCGAGATTTTGATTTCTATGGCGCATCACCGCAACATCACTGCGGCCATTTGCCGACCGGTTGACGCGCCTTCTGCTCGGTGGGAATCCTCCTTCGCTCTGAAGAGCTACGGCGAGATTTTGATTTCTATGGCGCATCACCGCAACATCACTGCGGCCATTTGCCGGCCGGTTGACGCGCCTTCTGCTCGATGGGAATAAAAATAGTCCAGGTACTTCGCGGTACAGAGGTTGGTATCTATAATATTTTCTTCCTTGACTCCCGCTTCCAGGAGCTGCGCTTTATTTGCTCCCACCAGATCAAAGCTATAATGTCTCGGCGCGATACGCCGGAAAACCTTGTCATCTCCCAAGAACTTCTCCTTGAGCGCGTCGTCCACCTCGTAGCACTGCGGACAAATAGCGGGACCTAATATAGCCAAGATGTCCTCTGCCTTACTGGCGTATTCCTGTCCCAGCTTGAACACCGTCTTCATAGCCAACTTGAGCGAGGTGCCTTTCCAGCCGAGATGAGCTACGCCCGCGGCACGTCGTTCGGGATCAATCAATATCAGCGGCAAACAATCCGCCGTCAGTATGCAGAGGGTAATTCCCAAAAGATTAGTAACCATCGCGTCCCGCCCGGTAAAGGCCTGGCGGCTGGAAAACAACCCCCGACCGCGATCCTCCTTAGTCACAACGGCCATCTCGTCGCCGTGCGCCTGGCTACAAAAAGTAAGGCTTTCAAAAGGCACGCGCAATAAGCGGGCCGCCCAGCGCCGATTCTCGACCACCGCACCATCGTCATCTCCTACCTCAAAAGAGAGATTACATCCCGCATACGATCCCCGGCTGACCCCATCCAGCCGCGTGGTAAAACCAAGACGCAACTTAGTCGCCTGCTCAAGGCGCGGCACCGTAACCGCCGTCGCACCGCCCCGTTTACGTAATTGTATTACACTATCTGGTTTCATTGATCAATACCAGTCGTTAGTATTCGATGTCTTCCGCCATATCTCGTGACGCTACTTCCGTCTAACGTCACACGTCGCTTAACGCTCGACGGCCGTTTCACCGTCCCCCGACCACCGATCACTTTCTCGCCTTTTACTTTACCGCAGTATACACTAGCAACAAACAACGAACAACTCTAGTATCTCGTTTTCATAATTCAGCATTCAGAACTCATAATTTAGAATTTTTCACCCGCCCCCTGTATCCGGTTTCCTGTTTCCGGTATCCGCGTCCTAAACTTTGTAACCTTGTAACCTTCTAAACCTTCAACCCCTAACCTCTGTATCCCTTGTCAACGCTTCGCATGCCCATTCCCCTCGACTAGCTGCTTGTAGTCAATGATCGCACGGCAGATGGCTTCCGCCACCTGTTGGCGAAATTTAGCTGTCTTGAGCCGCGCCTCCTCTTTCGGGTTGCTGATAAAGGCCACCTCTACCAGCACCGCCGGCATACCAGCCCGGGCCAACACATAAAACGGCCCTTTCTCCACTTTGCGATCCTTTAATCCCAGCCGCCGCTTAACCTGACGGATCACCTGAATACCCAGATTATTCGAGCGTAATTTAAAGGCTTCGTGCTGTAAATCGGCCATCATAAAACTCATCCAGTTCGCTTCCTGGTTCTCGCGATCCGCCGAACGAGCGGCTTTGGAGCTGGACGCCTGCGCCGAATAGATGTACGTCTCCACCCCGTGCGCGTAACGCGAACGCGAAGCGTTACAGTGAATGCTTAAAAAAAGATCCGCTTTGCTCTGCTTGGCCTTCTTCACCCGGTTTTCTAACGAAATGAACTTATCCTTGTCTCTGGTCATCACCACCTGAATATCCCTGCGTTTGGACAGGATCTTCCTGATACGCAGCGCTATGTCCAAAGCAGCAGTCTTTTCGTAGTATTTGCTCGGGCCCACCGCGCCGCTGTCATAGCCACCGTGCCCGGGGTCTAACATCACTTTTTTCACGGCATAAGGCCGCGGTTTCGGCTGTGTCTTCGGACGCGGTGGTTGCTGATCCGCGGGAGTCGGCGCAGGTGTTTGCACCTGGTAGGCTTCCCCCACGCCCATGGTTATCTGGTCGTTCTCATCCTCCCATCTCACCGGTATACCCAACACCTCTGCGAATATTTGCCGCGCCAGGGGAATACTGACCAGCACCTGTCCCCGGTTCACCACCAAGCTGTCCTCGGTTTGCTTGTACAAGCTGCGGTTAGCATAAAGCAAATCGCCGCCAAGGATCAGCGTAGTACGGTTTGTCCCTTTGCTGATCACCAGGCGCCGCGGCATCTCATAAAAATAGCAGCGAGCGCCGACAAAGGCCGCCGTCTCGCGTAACGGCAAATACTCTCCCCCTGAAAGCTTCTCAGCTTCTACCGCCATAAAATCATCTTTATAGGAGTATTTGATGTATATCTTGCGGGCGAAGAGTTCAAGAGACATCCCCGACAAGAGGAGGACAAGCAGCAAGCATCTGTTTGTTTTCATGATCATATTTTTTTCACCACGACGAACGACTAAACCCTATCCACAGATTCCCCTCTTTGGAGCTTCTGGATTGGGCCTCTTTAACGACCTATCCACAGATTGGCAAGTTTCTGTTATATTTAGCAAGGTAGAAACTCGCGAGAACACTTTTGGTGTTCGTACCACAGATTTTTTTCTTAGTAATTCAAAATTACCAAAAA
>JAUXIB010000048.1 GCA_030621225.1 candidate division FCPU426 bacterium | reverse complement strand
GCATTCATAATTCAGAATTCGCCCTCGGTTTTCTCGGGGGCGCTTATTTAGCTTCCTCCGTCACCCTGGTTTCTCGTATCACCGTAATTTTGATCTTGCCCGGATATTCCAACTCGGCTTCCACTTTACTTGCTGCGTCTCGCGCGAGCTGGGCGCTCTGGATATCGGTCAGCGTTTCCGCTTCTACCATGATGCGTATTTCGCGACCGGCTTGCACCGCGTAAGCGGCCTTGACGCCCTTGAACGAAGACGCGATCTCCTCCAGTTTCTGCAGGCGTTTGATGTAAGTCTCTATATTTTCGCGGCGAGCGCCCGGGCGGGCTGCTGATATAGCATCGGCCGCCGAGACGATGAATGTGTAGACGCTTTCCGCTTCCACGTCTTCGTGGTGTCCGGCGATAGCGTTGATGGTGCGCGGTGACTCTTTGTAGCGTTTGGCCACGTCGGCGCCAATGGCGGAATGAGTGCCCTCCATGTTTTGGTCCATGGCCTTGCCGATGTCATGTAGTAGCCCGGCTCGTTTAGCCAACTGAACGTCTTCGTTAAGTTCCCCGGCCATTAAGCCACTTAAATGGCAGACCTCAACGGAATGCTTGAGTACGTTTTGCCCGTAGCTGGTGCGATAGCGCAGGCGGCCGAGTAGTTTGATCAGCTCGGGGTGGATGCCCGGCACGCCGCAATCGATGGTCGTCTTTTCGCCGGTCTCTTTCATTGTCTGGTCTAGTTCGCGGCTAACCTTTTTTACTACTTCTTCTATGCGCGAAGGGTGTATGCGGCCGTCGCTTATCAGGCGCTCCAGGGCAATTCGCGCTATTTCGCGGCGGACACCGTCAAACCCGGAAATGATCACCGCTTCGGGGGTATCGTCAACGATGAAGTCAACGCCGGTTGTGGCTTCCAGCGCGCGGATGTTCCGTCCCTCTCGGCCGATGATACGGCCCTTCATCTCTTCGCTGGGCAGTTGAACCGCTGAGACGGTAGATTCCACCGTGAAGTCACTCGCGTAGCGCTGGATGGCCTGACTGATTATCCACTGAGCTTTTTTCTCGGCGTTTTCCTTGCTCTCATCCTCCAATTGTTTGAGGCGGGCGGAAAGCTCGTGCTTCGCTTCTTCCTCGATGCGCTCCATCAGCATGGCTTTGGCCTTTTCCGAAGTAAGACCGGAAAGTTTTTCCAGCTTTTTCTTTTCTTCGATGATCAGATTGCGTAACTCTTCGCTGATGGAGTTCTGCTTGGTTTCACGACGCCGCAAATCCTTGTCTTTGTTCTCTAAGGCCGAACTGAATTTTTCCAGCTTCTCTTCTTTTTGTACGACACGTTTTTCGTGATTACCCAGCTCGCGCCGTCTTTCGCGCATCTCGTTTTCAAAACCGGTGCGTTCCTTGAGCAGGCGGTCGCGGATCTCTATATCTGAGTCGCGTGTTTTGGCCTCGGCTTCTTTTGTCGCGTCACTAACGATATTCTTGGCGAGCCTCTCGGCGGAGGTTATCTTGCTTTCCGCGATAAAACGGCGCAAAAAATAACCAAGAACAAAAGAAATCAGGGCCGCTACGACGGCAGATAGAGAGAGGGGCAGGAAATTAAAAGGCATTTTGGCACCTCCCCAACAGGTTGTTTATGAAAAAAAGAGGACTAGGCCCGTAGGGACGGTGTGTGTAGTAAGCGCCGCCGGAGAGTTATAATAATATGAATATCTCCGCGCTGAAGGTATATTATCGAGTATTTATCCCGCATTTTTTTCATAAAGGTTATAAATAAATAACAATACATACTAATTAAACAACACCGTCATTATATTATGGAAATAGTGGAGTGTCAAGGCTATAAATTAGTCGCTATGGAAATAGGAAGGGACATCGTGACCCCCCTGCAGGACCAAGGAAGCGCTAAAAACGGCTTTATCCACAGATTTGCAAGTTTCTGTTATATTTAACAAGGTAGAAACTCGCGAGAACACTTTTGGTGTTCGTGCCACAGATTGGCGACTTCTTCTTATAATTTCCAGTGGAGAGAAGTCACGAGGTGGTCTCCGACAACCGTACCACAGATTACCCTCTTTGGAGCTTCTTGATTGGGCTTCCTTAACGGCCCATCCACAAAATAAAAATCCCCCGGCTGTCCGCCATCGTCCTTTGGACTATGGCGAGACAAGAAGCCGGTGATCTTTTTGCCCCGAACGGTCGCCGACAGGCGACCACAAGCTTTTCCCCCTTCGAATATGAAAGAGAAAAGCTTCTATTGCGCCCGCGGAATAAGTAAACTCGTTTCCTCAAAAGTCCAATTACATAGATTCTTCCATTATCATCGGTGCAATTTTTGTGTCTAACCTTAACTTCACCCCGTCAGAACCAAGAATGCTTCCCTACTAGCGGAGAATCTCCCCTGCTGTTATTAAAAAGACTATCTGTGTAATCTGTGAAATCTGTGGATAGGTCGTTAGAGAGGCCTGGTTTAGAGGCTCCAAGAGAGAAAAATCTGTGGATCATCTTTAGTGGTACAAGGTACAGGGCTACGAGCTACGAGCTACCAGGTGGATGTCTTTCTCCGTCACGATGGTTTCTACTTTTTCATCTGTTTTGTGGCTGGGTACGGTGGGGAGCAACTGGAAGTGATAACAGATTCCCAGGCGCGGGGCGTTTTTTAGCCGGCGCGAGAGGGCGTCCAGCATACCGGCTCCGTAGCCCAGGCGGGTGCCGCTGTGATCAAAGGCCAGTCCCGGCAGGAGCAGCACGCTTACCTCTTTTTCGTTCACACGGCCGCTTGCGCCAGGGGCGGGGATGCCCCTGATGTCCGGGCTGAATGGTCCCTGCGGCGAGAGAAGCTCTACGAGACTAAGGCCGTCTCGTCTGCAGCGGGGTAGAACTATTTTTTGGCCGCGCGATAAGGCCGCTGAGATGAACGGCCGCAGGTCGACTTCATTCTTGATGGGGTAGGTGAGGAATATAACCGCGGCTTTGCTGACGACGTCTAATGATTCCAGCTTGCGGCATATTTGCTCCGATAACGTGGTGATTTCTTTTGGGGAAAGGGCGAGGCGTTTACACAGCATAGCCTGGCGGAGTTTTTTCTTCTGAGGAATGACCATTTTTTGGGGATCATCTCCAAATCAGTTGGTTCATTTACAAGCAAATACCGTGTTTTCACTACAACGAACGACTAAACCCTATCCACAGATTACACAGATTCTTCCGTTATCGAAAGGATGATCTGTGAAATCTGTGGATAAAGTCGTTACTCCGTGATCGGCGCTTGTCCCGCCATAGCCCAAGTGGCGACGGTGGATGACTCTGTGGTTGGAGCTTACTCTAGGTACTTATCTACTTCCGCGGTCATTTCTCTTAGTTTTTCTTCCAACTCTTTTTGCGCCGCCTGTGCTTTGGCCTGGTCTTGCTCCGCGGTCTGTGTTTCGGCCTGACTTTTTTCCTCGCGCAGGTTATGCAGCTCCTCGGCGATGTTCAAGCTGGCCAGCACGGCCAGGCTTTGCATGTCTACAATATCCGTCTTGTCTTTGATTTCCTTGATCTTGCCGTCAACGTAAGCGGCAAGCTTGCGCAGGAAGTCTTCGCCGGCGTCACCTTTGATCTTGAAATCTTTGCCGCCGATGTTGACTACTACGGTGCGTTTGTCTGAGTTGTTTTCTGCCATTGTGTTAACCAGTGGTTAGATGACCTCATGCACGAGTCCCGAGACCCGAGCTACTAGTCCCGGTCTGTTTCCATTTCATTAAGCTTATCAATGCTTTGATCAAGCCTGTCTTTGGCCCTGTCTATTCTCTGTTTTAACTCTGTGGTTTCCTGGTTGGGTGTGGTTGTCGCGGGCTCCGCGTCGCGGCTAGCCGAGGCGGCGGCAGGCGCGGCCTGCTGTTTTTCCAGTTCGCTAACACGAGAGCTTAAACGTAGATAGCGTTGGCCAAGCTCATTAAGTTTTGACTTTAGTTCGCTCCATAGTTCTTCGCTCATTTTTCCCTCACTTTTGCCGAGAGTTCCTGCGCTAGTTGTTTCAGCATTGCCTGGCAGGCGGTTTCTACCTGTTCATCTGTAAGCGTGCCAGTCGCTCCTTGGTACGTTAGGTGGAGAGAAAGGCTGTAGTTTCCCTGGCCTACTTGTTCTCCCTGGTAGTAGTCAAAGGGCCGGACGTCGGACAGCGTTTCTCCGCCGGATTGACGGATCAGCTTGACGACACGTTCGGCGGGAACGGTGTCGGGGATGATTAGCGCGATGTCCCGCTGCACCCGCGGATAACGCGGGAAACTCTGGTATATTTTTTGGTTTGGACCGGGTAGCTTAAGCCGCCAGGGATAGATCTCGAAATAGAAGACGGCCGCGCGCAGCCGCTTGAAAGCGGCGGTTTGCTGCGGATGAATTTGCCCGAGCAGGCCGAGCTGTTGCTTCTTTTGGCTGACGGCCAGCAGGTTATTTGGGGACAGCCCCGGCGCGTTGTCGAGGGGGGAAAATTTTATTTTGCCATCGCCCAGTTCATTTAGTAGGCCGCTTACTAATCCCTTGATGTCAAAGATGTCGAGATCATGCTTCGCCCCGGCCCAAGAGGAAAGATCGCGTTTGCCGTAACAGATCCCGGCCAGCGTTATCTCCTGTGTCGGTGTGTCTTCGCTCTTGCGAAAAACCCGGCCAAATTCAAAGAAGCGCAGGCCCTCCGGACGGGCGGCCGCCTGGCGGGCCAATAGGGCGAGTAATGACGGCAAGGGAGAAGTGCGCAGGCAGGCCATGTCTTCAGTTAGGGGTTTGATCAGCCGTAAAGCATTTGTTTCGCCGCGGCAAGGTTCCAGGCTGGGCAGTATTACCTCCTGGTAACCGCGGTGCCGCAGAAATTCGCGTAAGGGAGCGCGTAGTTGGGCGGGTTGCCGGGCCAACGCCGCCGGCAGCGGCCCCTGGGGAAGTGTAGGCGTAAGTTTATCGTAGCCTTGCAAGCGGGCCAGTTCCTCGCTGATATCCGCTTGGCGGGTAAGGTCTGGGCGATAAGAGGGGATAGAGAGTTTCACTTTGTCCTTGCCGGATTCACTCCAATTGAGCCCCAGTCCGCTCAGCATACGCTTCATTTCGCCGCGCTCTATCTTTGTGCCGAGCAGCCGGTCGCAACGCGTGGGAGAAAAATCGACACTGACTTGTTTGCTGCGCTGTGGGTAGTTGTCGGTGACCGCTGCTTCTGTTTTTCCGCCGGCAGTTTCCAGGATTATCTGCGCCGCCCGCTGGAGCGCGGCGGGCACTCCCTCCGGGTCAACGCCGCGGCAGAAGCGGAGCGAAGATTCGCTGTTCAGCCCGAGGTTGCGCGAGGTGCGCCTGACGCAGGCCGGATTAAATGTGGCGCATTCCAGGAGAATATCTGTTGTTGTTTCGTTCACTTCGCTATCCGCGCCGCCCATGATGCCGGCCAGGGCTACCGGTTTCTCTCTGTCAGCGATAACCAGCATCTCCTTCGTCAATTTGTACTCTTGGCCGTCTATGGCGGTGATCTTTTCCCCTTTGTTCGCGGTGCGTACTATGATTTCTGGTCCCGCCAGTTTGCCCAGGTCGAAGGCGTGTAACGGATGACCTAGTTCAAAAAGGACGAGATTAGTAGCATCTACTATATTTGAGATGGGACGTTGGCCGATGGCTTGTAAGCGTTCGGCGAGCCAAGCGGGGGCAGGCCCCGGTTTCGTGCCGCGAATTACCAGTCCGGTGTATCGCGGGCAGAGCTCAGCTTGTTTTATTTCTACGGGAACGACTCCCTTGGCGGTAAAGTCAAGTCCCAGGTCTGGTAGCGGGGGAGAAGTAGGCTTAATTCCCAGCGAAGCACAAATATCCCTGGCTAGTCCACGTACCGAGAGCAGATCCGGACGATTTGGAGTTATTTCTAATACCAGCAGATGGTCGGCCGTTGTTTTAGCGGGGTAGGGAGTTCCCAGTTCGCTGTTTTCTGGCAGAACCATTATTCCTTCGGTTTGCTCGGCCAGGCCTAGTTCGGCTTCGGAGCAGATCATACCTGAGGAATCCTGCCCGCGGATCTTCCGTTTGCCGATCTTTAAACCGCTGGGCAGTACCGTCCCCGGCGTGGCAAAAGCTATTTTTTGCCCCGGGGCGACGTTTGCCGCGCCGCATACTACATCGAGTGTTTCTGTTCCGGTGGCTACGCGGCAAAGACTCAGCCGGTCAGCATTGGGATGCGGGGTTGCTTTTTCTACTACACCGACGACTACTCCCTCGATGGCCGCGCCTAACGGTCGGGATTCTTCTACTTCTATACCGATATCGGTGAGTTGGTCAGCTAGTTCACTCTCGGACAGCTTGAAGGGAGCGTGCTCTTTCAGCCAGTTGTAAGTGGTTACCATGTTGGCCATAATTTCGACATTATAGTGGTATCAACCCCGGTGTGCAATGGTTTATTTCGTATCTGGTATCCTTCGCCGTATTGCTTTTTTGTTCATTGTTCGCAGTATGTAGTATGTTGTTTGCCACATCCCACATCCACCGAACCACGAACTGTTCGGCCGCCCGGTCTTGACGCCCGGCATTAAAGTATTGACACCTTCCGCTTAAGAATATATAGTAAGCCATTGATGGTTCTAGTTTTCTAGCAGCTTAAACAATAAAGAGACACCATAATATGGCAAAAAAGGAATTTCCCCTGGGATTGACTTATGATGATGTTTTGCTCCTGCCGCAAAAAACAAGCGTCCTGCCGAACCAGACCGATGTACGCACTCGATTTACCCGGAAGATAAAACTGAATATGCCTGTGGTCAGCGCGGCCATGGATACGGTAACCGAGTCTTCCCTGGCCATTGCTATGGCGCAGGAGGGGGGGATCGGTGTTATCCATAAGAATATGGATATAGAAGCGCAGGCGGCTGAGGTGGCCAAGGTCAAGCGCAGTCAGAGCGGCATAATCACCGAACCGATCACCTTGGAGCCGGAGGAAAAGGTCTCGCGGGCGATGGAGCTGACGGAGCAGTATAACGTGTCCGGACTGCCCGTAACTAAAGCAGGGCGGTTGGTGGGGATAATTACTCATCGTGACCTTAGGTTTATCCGTAATACCTCCCAGGCTGTTGAGAAGGTGATGACCAGGAAACTGATCACTGTTCCGGTGGGGACCACGCTGGAGGAGGCCAAGGAAATACTGCATAAGAATCGTATAGAAAAATTACTGGTGGTGGATAAAGCCGGTAATCTGAAGGGCTTGATAACGATCAAGGACATTGAGAAGACAAGACTTTTCCCCCAGGCCTGCCAGGATAATAAAGGACGGCTTAGAGTGGCGGCGGCGGTGGGAGCGGGGTCGGATACGCTGGAGCGGGCGGCAGCGCTGATAGCAGCGGGTGTGGACGTCTTGGTGGTGGATTCCGCGCATGGGCATTCACGCGGTGTTTTGGAAGCGGTGGCCAGAATACATAAACGCTGGCCGGGGATATCCCTGGCTGCCGGCAATGTGGTTACCGCTGAGGCTACTGTGGATTTGATCAAGCGGGGCGCTGACGCGGTGAAGGTAGGGGTCGGTCCTGGTTCTATTTGTACCACGCGGGTGGTGGCCGGGGTGGGGATGCCTCAGTTAACAGCGGTAATGGAGTGTGCTCGGGCGGCAAAGCGCTACCGGGTGCCGGTTATCGCTGATGGAGGGGTTAAGTTCTCCGGCGATATCGTTAAAGCTTTGGCGGCGGGCGCTGAGAGCGTGATGCTTGGTAACCTGCTTGCCGGGTGCGAGGAGACGCCTGGGGAAACGATGGTTTACCAGGGGCGGCGTTTCAAGGTGTACGAAGCGATGGGTTCGTTGGCGGCTATTAGCCGGGGTAGTGACCGCTATCCGCAATCAGCGACCGAGCAGTCCAAGCTGGTTCCTGAGGGAATAGAAGGCCGGGTGCCTTTTAAGGGCGGCGTGGGCCCTTTTCTTAGCCAATTGATAGGTGGTTTGCGTTCGGGGATGGGTTATTTGGGCGCCAAGGGTCTCTCGGCACTACGCGGTAGAGCAAAATTCGTAAGAACAACGGCGTCAGGGTTGCGCGAAAGTCATCCTCACGATGTCGTGATTACACGCGAAGCGCCGAACTATTACAGGGAAGATTATTAGCCGAAGGCGGCGATCGTCTATCGTTGATTGTAAGTCGGGTGTTTAGCTGTCGCAATTGGTTGCGCTGCATCAAAGCATTTAAGCTTGACAAGGGTTAACGGAGGGTGTAGCTTTTGGTATCTGGGTATCTGAAACGGTAGAGGGAGGAAATAATATGCTCGCAAAAAGAATGGTAGCGGTTTTGTTGGCGGCGGTTGTGCTGTTGATAATCGGCAATGCCTGTAAGAGGGATAGTGACAGCCCGGTAGGTCCGGGCGGCGTTTATGCTGTGTCTGTTACCGGTACTCCCACACGTCAACCTGGTACCGGAGATGTGATTGGGCGCGTATATCCTTTGAGTGCTTCGGGTACGGTGAGTGCAAAACAGGGAGCGTTGACGGTTGGTCAGGGCGTGTTGGCCGGCAACAGTGAATATTACAGGTTGTATAATTTGGAACCCGGCGCTGTTTTTGTGGAAGTAGTTGCCGGTGGATACGACAATGCTTCTACTAGCTGTGTGGTAGTGGCCGATCGGGTGAGTCAGGCTCCGGATGTCACTCTTCTCGAGTCGCCTAATCTGAACCATGCCTGGGTGGCCGACTATGGCAATAACCGGGTCGTGCGGATAAACGGGGCTGGTGATACCATTAATGCCTATATTGATTATTACGGCGGAATGAGCTTTAACGCTCCCAACGCTTTGTATGTGGATAACGCGAATGATGTCGTTTGGGTTTCTTCTTCTGTTTCCACTATCGTAAAACTTTCGAGCAATACGCCGTATACTGTTCAGGGCAGTTTGATTGCTCAGGGATCTGTTGTGTCTTTCGCGGTCGATGAAACTACGGGTCAAGCGTGGGTGTGCAATGGCGCGGACGATGAGTGGTTTTTGGTGAAGAGTGATATTAGCGCTCGCGAACGCACGATGGCTGCATATGCCGCCAGCAACGCGCTTGCTGTGGCCCTGGACTCACAGGGTGATTGCTGGCTGGCTAATTATGGGGGGGCCAAGGTTCACAAAGTAGACGCTGAAGATAACCCATTGGTTGAATACGCTTTTTTAGTTAAACCCAGGGACGTTGCCGTTGACCTCAATGATGATAGCTGCTGGGTGGCCAGTGACCAGCCTTTTCCGAGGCTCTTCAAGCTGACCAGTGTGGGTGCGTTGGCGTTCGATGTTAGTTTGGTAGGTTTGACCAGTGTTTATCGGGTAGATGTTGATCAGAGAGACGGCACTTGCTGGGCCACCGGCTTCATTACTCCTGATCATTATGTGTGGAAAATCCGCTCGGACGGGACGGTGTTGAGGATTTTTACAGAAAGCAGTCTGGGTTTGAATTATCCCTGGGATATTGCCGTTGACCAGTCGGATGGCTCGGTTTGGATCACGGATCTGGGTACTGATAACGCAAATCCTGATGTTGAGGATAAGGTTATCAAAATGAACAGCGATGGGAGTGGGTTGGTTACGATTGGCGCTGGTGGAATTCTTAAGCAGCCCTATGCGATAGATATTCAGCAGGCCCAGTGATAGTGGATTACACAGGAGACTAGATCGCGCAGAAAGGGAGACATCGTTCTCCCTTTTTGTTTGTTGGTCTCTCGCGGATTACGCTGATAGAGGCACCGCGGATTGCGCGGATTGGTTGTAGTTATCTGTGTAATCAGCGAACAGCCGAAGGCTGAATCTGCGTAATCAGCGATTTATTCTGTTACGCGCGAATACCACGAGCGTAAGCTCGTGGAGGAAGTGTTATATATATCGTCCGCTTTAGCGGACGCACATATCGGGACAAGAATACCGCGGGCGTTAGCCCGAGGATTCTTATTAAGCCGGAGTAGCGCTAACAACTAAACAGCAAAATGGCCCTATCAAAATTCGTTCACTTACACGTCCATAGCGAATACAGCCTGACCAGCGGTGCTTGCAGTGTTCGCGGGCTGGTGGACAAGGCGGCGGCAATGCGCATGCCTGCGATAGCTCTCACCGATACGGGGAATTTATTTGGCGCCCTGGAGTTTTTTCGCTATGCCTGGCGCAAGGGGGTGAAGCCGATCCTCGGCTGCGAGTTTTATCTGGCGGCGAATTCTCGTTTTGAGAAGAACGATGATACCTACCACCTTACCGTACTGGCGCGTGATGAAACCGGTTACCATAATTTAATGAAACTTTCATCGGCCGGTTTTCTGCAGGGCGCTGGCCGGGCGCCGTGTATTGACCGTGAGATCCTCTGCCGTTTGAACGGGGGATTACTGGGGCTTTCCTCCGGGCCGCGCGGCGAGGTGGGAGATATGCTGCTCAAGGGCAATGGGGTTCGAGCGCGGCAGGCGGCCGAGCGCTATCTTGAGATCTTTGGCGAAGAAAATTTTTTTCTGGAGGTGATGAACCATAACCTGGAGCAGGAGAAGTCCCTTTTGGAACCGATGCGCCAGCTGGCACAGGAAACAGGAATTCCTTGCGTGGCGACCAATCACGTTTTTTATCTGGAGCGCGAGGATGCCGCGGCGCATGATGTGTTGGTTGCGATCCGTACCGGGGAAGAGCTGAAACGTGAGGATGATCCTGCTTCTCGGGGGGATCAGTTTTATCTCAAGAGTGAAGAAGAAATGGCCGCGGCGATCGGACCGCACCCTGAGGAGTTGGCGCTTTCTCTGCGCATCGCGGAACGATGTAACTTGGAAATAGGTGTCGAAAAACGAAGCTATTTTCCCGCTTTTGGGCTGCCGAGCGGCGAGAGATCATCGCATGACTATTTAACCAAGCTTTGTAAGCAGGGGCTTGGGAAGAGAGGCGAGAATGGAGCGGCTGAGCAGACGAGGCTTGGGCATGAGTTGGAAGTGATCGCCGAGGTGGGCTATGCCGATTACTTCTTGGTTGTCTGGGATATGGTGCGTTTTGCGCGCGAGCAGGGCATAGGGGTTGGGCCGGGCCGCGGCTCCGCGGCAGGTAGTCTGGTTGCCTACGTTCTGGGTATTACCCAGGTCAACCCCCTGCCATACGGGCTGCATTTTGAGCGGTTTCTGAATCCCGAGCGCGTTTCCCCGCCGGACATAGACCTGGATTTTGTTGACGAGCGGCGGAACGAGTTGTTTGATTACCTGATGAAAAAATACGGTCGCGAGAATGTCGCTCGTATCGGCACTTTCAACCGTTTGCAGGCGCGGGCCGCTCTGCGCGAGGTAGGCAGGGTGACGGGGACGCCTTCTGCTGACATAGATGAGATGCTGCGCCAGTTGCCGGAGGGCGGGGAAGGATTGGCGGATGCTTTGAGTCAGGCGCCGCGCTTCGCCGCCGCCGCGGAGAAACATCCGCGGGTGTTAAAGATAGCTCGGCAACTGGAGGGGCTGTTGCGCAACGCCTCGGTACACGCCGCGGGAGTGGTGTTATCTAAAGAGCCCCTGTCAGAGATCGTACCGCTCTCCAAGTCTTCCGGACCGGGAGAAACAGGGGTAGTGGTCACCCAGTATACCAAGGATGATATAGATAGCTTGGGCTTGGTGAAAATAGATATCCTTGGCTTGCGTAACCTGACCGTGATAGAGAATTGCCTGCGGATGATCGGCAAGGCCGCCGTGGAGTTGGAGATAGGGCCGCTGCCCCTGGATGATAAAAAGACGTACGAGCTGATTGCCAGCGGGGAGACAACAGGCATCTTTCAATTGGAGAGCTCCGGTATGCGTGATTTCGCACGTCGTTTGCAGCCGCGCGAATTCAAGGACTTGGTGGCGTTGTTGGCCATCTTTCGCCCCGGACCTCTGGGCAAGGCGGAAGAGTACGTCAAACGGCGACTTGGTTTGGCAAAACCTCCGAAGGTACACCCCGCGGTGGAATCGATCCTCAAGGAGACTCACGGGGTGATGATTTACCAGGAGCAGTTGATGGCTATTGCCGTGGCTGTCGGCGGTATGAGCCTGGGACGAGCTGATATCCTGCGTAAGGCGATTAGCTCTACCAGCGAGAAACTGATGTCGAGTCTGAAGGCGGAATTTATCACGGGTGCTAAAGAAAAAGGGGCGGGGAAGAAAACGGCGGAGAATATCTTTGCCGAGATGGAAGAGTTTGCCCGATATGGTTTTAATAAGTCGCACAGCGTGGCTTACGCACTGATCAGTTACCAGACAGCTTATTTGAAAGCTAACTATACCGCGGAGTTTATGTCTTCGTTGATGAGCTCGGTGGCGGGAGATGTGGAAAGGATAGGGGAATCTGTCAGCGAGTGCCGGCGCATGGGGGTGGAAGTGCTGCCTCCTTCGGTGAACAAGAGCGGGGTCTTTTTCAAGATCGAGCAAGGAGCGATAAGGTATGGGCTGGCCGCGGTCAAAAACGTGGGTTTAGCCGCGGCGGAGGCGCTGGTGGCCGGTCGCGATGAGGCGGGAGGAGGGGTTGAGACTTTTTATGATCTGCTGGTGTCCACTAAGATGGCCGGGGCAAGTGAAAGGGCGTTGGCAAGTCTGATCCGGGTCGGAGCTTGCGATGAGTTCGGTCATACCCGTCGCGCGATGATAGATAAACTGGAAGCGGCGCTGAAGGTGGCGGCGCGTGATCGCGAGGATAAGGAGCGGGGGCAGGATAATCTTTTTGCCGGCCAGAACGAGGGGGACCGCGACGCGGCGCTTTTGCACATTGAGGATCAGGGCGGTACGGACTACACGCGCGGCGAAAAATTGCGTGGAGAGCGGGATCTTACGGGGGCGTATTTTTCAGGCCATCCCTTGCAGGATTATCGGCAAGAGATGCGTTATTTCGCGCGAGACAAGATTGGCGGCATAGCGGAGATGTCTGATGGGCGTAAGGTGAGCGTGGCCGGTTATGTGCTTGGTGTGCGTTCCGGACATGTGCGTGATACGGGGGATGAGTATCTGCGGTTTCGCTTGGAAGATGATACGGGTAGAATAGAGGCTATTGCCTGGCCGCAGGTGGCGCGCCGTAGTGGTGTGCATATTCAGCGGGACACCGCCGTTTACCTGATGGGGAACGTTGACCGTCGTGGACAAAGACTGAACCTTATTGCCGAGGACGTAGGGGTTCTGGAAGATGCTTGGGAAGGGTTGACCAGCTCGGTGCACCTGAAGGTGAAGCAATTGGTCCCGGACGAAGATTTTCTGAGTTGGCTGAAGGAAAAAGTAGCTCAGCACCGAGGAGATAAGCCTTTTTATTTGCATTTGATGACCAAGGAAGAGGGTGAGGTGGTGATCGACCTGGGCGAGAACCTGTGTGTTAAGCCCTCGCGTGAACTGGTGGCGGCGCTTTCCGAACTGTCAGATGTGGAGGATTTGGAGTTTAGGAAGGAGTAGGAATTCTGAATGCTTTTCTTGTTTTTCAACGGGGTTGTCGGTTCGTAGCGGGGGCCCTATTCGAACATTACTTCCAGAATATGAGTGGGTGAAGGTGGAAGTGGCGTGAACTGGCAGACACGCATGGTTGAGGGCTATAATTTATAGCCTTTTTCCTCTTCTGACGATACTGCAATTACGAACTAACTCATTTAAAATCAGGCAATGCCGAGCGGCATCCTTTCCCGGCTTTGCCCAGCGTTGGTCACGATTGCCAGAAAAAGTGGCACTTTTCTGGCATTTGTCTTAAAACTCCCATGCGTGTTTATGGGGTCGCTGGCTATACCGGGGTAGAACCAATACGATAAGTACTCGGATGACCCTTTCTGGATTAGTATGATGTTATCCTTAATCCCCATTATGGATAACAACCACCGGCGCCCCTTCCTATACAACAGCTCCTCCTTGTGTTAGAATTCCTCGTATGATGAGAGCACTTCTACTGCTTCCGTTCCTGGTTTGGATTACTACGGCAGGAGCGTCTGAGATCATTGATCCTCCTGTTTCCGCGCGGGCGGCTGGCTTAGGTTACGCCGGTTCAACCATCCACGAGAACGGTTTCGCGCCTTATTGGAATCCCGCCCTCCTACCCAGCCTTGATAATTGGAACGTCGCGCTGACGCAAGCCAAAGTCGGTGGTGACACACAGCTTTACTACGCAGCGTACACCCAGCCGTTAGGCGGGGTTCTTGCCTTTTCATTATCCTGGTCTAATTTGGTGATAACCGACCAGGGCCAGACCGAGATACTTCGAGATGAAGCCGGCAGGATAATCGTCGATCCCTTTACCGGACGGCCGAAAGA
>JAUXIB010000090.1 GCA_030621225.1 candidate division FCPU426 bacterium | reverse complement strand
GCCATAGTGCCAGTCGCAAATGATGATATCTTTGGCGATCAAATCTATGGCAGGGTGGGTGCCATTGGCGCTGGCCTCCAGCGAATCATAGCCGGTGCGCTTGGCGTCCAGCAGCCGGTCTCCCCAGATCATCACCGTCTGGCCCCGTTTGGCTAGATGGCCGTAGAGGGTATTAACTGCGTCGGCGTAAAGTTGCGCCGGGTCTTTGCCGCGGCAGCGCGGGCAATTATTACTGGCTAGATTGAGAACTTCGTCCATGCCGATATGGAAAGTGTCCGAGCCGAAAGCATGGATCAGCTCATCCAGCAAGTCAAAGACCACCTGATCGATATCGGGATGTGACGGACACCAGGCGTGGGTGTAGAAGTGTTTTGATTCGGGATCGGTCCATGGGTGGGTCGGATCAGTCGCCTCCATAAATTCAGGGTGGGAGCGCAGCAGGCCGAAGATCGCCTTCGCTTTCCACGACTGGTGTCCCAGGCAATTCATCAGGGGAACCACGCGAATGCCTGCCGTCCGGCATTCGCGCACAAGGTCACGGATTTGTTGCTTGGAAAAACCGGGGCTGTCCGTTACCTCCGGGTGGGAAACGAACGGGTAATGATAATCTATTTGCAGGATGAGCAAGTTGCATTTCATTGGCGCCAGAAATTCGTGTACCAGGCGTTTCACCGCCGGCAGAGATGCCGGGGTATAGGGGATCAAGTGAAAGGCGCGGTAGGTCATATCGGGCCAGTCGGCGATTTTAACCGCCGGCGCCGTACCGTCCCCCGTATCTATCTGGCGCAGGGTTTGCTGGGCACGGATCTTACCCAGAGCGTCACCGCTGATCACCAGGGTGCTGGCGGGTCCGACATCGAGCAGGTAGCCTTCAGGCGGCAGGCCGCCTTGAGGGAGCTTAGATTCGAATGCTTCCCATAGTTTTTTAGCCCGTCCTTGCCTGGTCTGGGACAGGTCGACTTCGCTCAGGGGCGAGAGCACTCCGGTGCCCTGGCCCCATTTTATTAGCTGTGGCCGGGGGGTTATCGCTGTTTTATCCTTTGCCGCTGCCGCAAAAGATAAGCTCAGGGTGGCGAGGAGTAGCGTGCGGAAAACTATGCGCGAGGTTAGTCTAGCAACGTTATTTTTCATAGAGGGCTTTCTCTTGCCGTTTGATGATCAATCACAGAATTACAGGATATGTTACATCAATAATTTATGATGTCAATGGCTAGGAGCTGATTCTTCTACAGGCGAATATCTTGACAAGAAGATGCCGTTCTGCCAAAATCAAAGGCGAGTGGGCGTGGTAACTAACGTGTTTGGAGGAAATCTAATGAAAAAGATGAGCGCATGTGTTTTGACGGTGATCCTGATGATGGGCGGGATTTGTTTTTCGGCGGCAGAGAACGAACTCAAGAGTGCTTTTGTGGAATTAAGCTGTAACGGCTACTATGATATTTACCTCAATGGGAAACGAGTATACCGCTCGGTGCGGCCGGGCAAGGAAGGGGAGATCGTCAGGCGTTTTATTCCGCTGAAGTTGTTGGCGGAGAAAAATGTTTTGTGCTGTCGGCTCAAGCATGCCTCGCGTAAGCGAGGGGAGATGTTGCTGATATCTTACATGGTGCATTTAGTATACGCAGACGGGGAGAGGAAATCTTTCCCGTGCGACGCCAAGGGAGTAAGGGCCTATTACACTGACGGCAGTCTTGCTCCGCCGAAAGACGAGGC
The DNA here is from genome assembly GCA_030621225.1 of candidate division FCPU426 bacterium. Lineage (GTDB taxonomy): Bacteria > Oederibacteriota > JAUXIB01 > JAUXIB01 > JAUXIB01 > JAUXIB01. Next base: position 7,938 of record JAUXIB010000090.1, on the reverse strand, counting down.
AGAGAACGCTTGGGTTGCCCCGGCCTACGCGATGAAAGAAATCCCGGGATGGAAAAAACCGCGACTGATGAAGCGCTTGGACGAGCCGGGTCGTTTTCGCGTACCTTTTCTCGCCGTGACCATAGACGGTAAGACGTTAAGAGGTGGAGATACCTACTACTTTAGGCATGTGCTATAGGGATTATAAAGTTGCAGATTACAAGGTTGTATAAAGAACACGCCCCAAAAGAACTAAATATCTTTCTTACCGCGCTAAAGGAAGTTCTAGAGAAGAACGTACTTGCGCCAAAATGGCTTATCGCGCCATCCCGGCGCGTGGGTTATCAGTGGCTGGATGCTGTCAGTTGCTCGGGTGGCACGGTGTTTAATGTCCGAGCAGTGCCGTTAGATAGCCTCGCCCGGGAGCTTGCCTCAAGCCAAATGGAAGCCAAAAAACTCTCCCCGCTAAGGGCCCGTCAAGCAGAGGCGATAGTAGGCGTGATCTTTGCGAGGCTTGTTAATAAGCAAGGGGGGTATCTTTCCGAGCTTAGCCCCAGCCTTTCTCTGGTAAGGGGAATACAGTCCAGTATTGATAGCTTGCGCTTGAGCGGCGCCAGGGTGGAGGAGCTCAAGGCCGGCGATTTTGAAACTCCGGAGAAGGCGCGCGATATGTGTTTCTTATTGCGCGAATATGAGCAGGAGTTGGCAAAACGCTCGCTGATCGACAGTGCGGGAATATTCTCAATGGCGATTGAATCAGTTCATAAGCAGGGAGCTATCTCAGAGACAGGGACATTCTATATTCCTGCTGATATCGAATTGAGAGGATTAGCCAAGGCGCTATGGCAGGCGCTGCCGGAAGATAAGCGACAAGAGCTCCCTGTTGATCAGCCGGGGAAAGCGGCCGCAGAGAATGATTCGGGCCTGTTGGGGTTGATCTCTTCACCCCAGGACGCGCCGCGGGCCAAGCAGGACGGCAGCGTGTCCATGTTTAAAGCGGTGGGTGAAGTGAACGAGGTGAGGGAAATTCTGCGTAGATGCTTAGCGGATAAGACGCCGCTTGATGATGTTGAACTGGTCTATACTGATGAAGATTGCTATGTGCCGCTGATCTATGAAACCATCTGGCATCTTTATCCGGATGAGGAAGAGCCTCCTGTTACATTTGCGCGTGGATTACCTTCGTGGTACTTTCGTCCGGCCAGGGCGCTTTTGGCCTGGCTTGCCTGGCGACGGGATGGATTCCCGCAGTCGAAACTGGCGACAATGATCGCCGAAGGGCTTTTGCGACTCAAGGGGGTCGTTGAGTCAGACTATGAAAGATTGGCCAAGCGATTCAGGAGTGTGCGTATCGGCAGGGGGCGGGACAACTATCTGGAAACACTCGAGTTGGAGATCACTGCGCTTAAACGCTCTATTGCCAAGAGTCGGGACGACGAAAAAAAAGATGAGAGAACCTACTTGGCACATCGGCTGAATGATTTACAGATTGTAAACGGATACCTGCGTGAACTTATCGGTAATCTGCCAAAAGCAGGCGCGAGTCCTGCTGAGATATTGAACGGCGCGCATATTTTCTTGAGCAAACTGACCAGGCATTCCGGGCGCATGGACGAATATGTGGCCAAGCAGTTATGTGATGAGATCAACGAGATGCGGGATTGCCTGGGCGCGGCGAATCAGGCGTTAGATGTCGCGGCCTGGCTCGAAGAATTGGCCGCGAGTGAACGCATTAGTGGCGCTGGGCCGCGAGCGGGAAAACTCTATGTTACGAATCTAGAGCTGGGGGGACACAGCGGACGCGGCTCGCTCTTCGTGTTGGGCCTGGATGATGGTCGTTTTCCGGGGGCGGGATTGCAGGATCCGTTCCTGCTGGATAGAGAAAGACGAGACCTTTGCGGCGAGTTACCGTTGGCTTCAGAAAGGCTTAGGAAAAGAACGAAGGACTTGGCGCGACTTTTTGTTCGCCAAAGGGGCATGGTAACCATCAGCTTTTCTTGCCGTGAGCTTTCAGAAAATAGGGAACTTCAGCCAGCACCGGTGATCTTTTCTGCCTATCGAATTCTGGCCAACGAGCATCAGGGGGATTTAGCCGGCATGAAAGCGTGGTTGGGGGAGAGCGTCTGCTTTACCCCAGCGCGTGCAGGATTGGCTTTGGACGGGCGAGAATGGTGGTATCGGCGTTTGTTAGGGGAAGACCGGCCGTTAAAACCGTTGGCAGCAGTGCTGGCGCATTATCCTGGCTTGCAGGCGGGAGAAGTCGCGCGACTGGCCCGAAGCAGTGAAGAGCTTACCGAGTATGACGGCTATGTTCCGCAAGCAGGGAAGGATCTGGACCCATTCTCTGAGGGCGGGATCACTGTTTCCGCAAACAGGCTTGAGCAGATGGGACAAATACCGATGGATTTCTTCTTTCGCTATGGGCTGCGCATATCTCCCCCGGATGAGTATGAACCCGACCCAAGGGTTTGGCTCGATCATCTGCAGAAGGGAAGTCTACTGCATTCGGTTTTTAAGCGCTTTATGCGGCGCTTGGTGGAAAAGAAGGAGCGGGCAGGTTTTGTGAAGCATCAGGGCCTGCTTAATGAGATCTTATCGCGCGAGATAGAGCGTTACCGGGGGGCGGTTCCTCCGCCTAGTGAGGAAGTGTTCCTTTACGAACGGAGGGAACTGGCGCGGATCACGAAAGTATTCCTTTACAGCGAGGAAGCGCGCGCTGCTGAATATGAGCCAAAATACTTTGAGGTAGCTGTCGGCAGAGAAGCGGATGGCGAAGGAACGCCACTGGATCAGCCGACGCCGCTGGAACTGGAACTAAGAAATGGTAAGAAAATACGCACTATCGGACAGATAGACCGGGTTGACCTGTTAAGTGATGGCAGCTATCGCGTTTGGGATTACAAGACCGGCAAGCTAAGAGATGATGAGTCAGAGCTTTACTGTCAGGGCCGCCGACTGCAGTGTGCCCTCTATCCACTGATCATCGGTAAACTGCTTGAGCGGCACGAGGGGAGACGGGTGACGGTTAGCGCTGGTTATTTGCATCCGGCCGATGGCGATGGAGGTAACCAAGTCGCCTGGACTGCTGAGCAACTTACAGGAGCAAAGGATATTATAGCGCGGCTTTGTGAGCTGATAGCGGCAGGCTGCTTTATCTTTACTGAAAACCCAAAAGCGGCAGTGAGTTACAGTGACTATTTAGCTTGTTACACGAACGCAGAGGAACTATCAGCAGGAGTGCTGGCCAAAGTGGCCAATAAGCGAAATACCGCGTTAGAGATGTTCAGGGAATTGCGTGGTTTGGCAGGGGAGGAGAATGATGGAAAAGAGGAATAGCGCTCCTGATCAGGCGGAGCGAGATAAAATACTCAAACTGCTGGATGTAAATATGGTGGTCGAAGCAGCGGCCGGTACCGGTAAAACTACAAGCATGGTCGGCCGGATGGTAGAGCTGCTGCGTCACGACAGATGCAAGATCAACACCATGGCCGCCGTTACTTTTACGCGCAAGGCGGCGGCGGAAATGCGCGGGCGCTTTAGAATTGTCCTTGAGCGTGCGGTGGCGGGGGCGAAGGGTGAAGAGCGGGTTTTGCTGACAGCGGCGCTGGGCAGCGTTGAGCAGGCCTTTATCGGCACGATCCATTCCTTTTGCGGCCGGATGCTGCGCGAACGCCCGGTGGAAGCGGGGGTTGATGTATCTTTCCGAGAGGTAGATGATGAGGAGGATGTTGGGATCAGGCGGCAGGCGTGGACGGAGTTATGCTCTAGGCTCTTGGTGGCAGGCGATCAACTAGCGGAACTCAATCGCTTGGGCTTGCCCCTCAACTCGTTAGAGCAGGGGTTCGTGGAGTATGCCAGCTATCCTGACGTTGATGAATGGCCCGTGTCGAAGACGACGGAACTTGTCTCTCCGGATAAGATTTTGAAGGAACTGAAGGTTTACTTGAACCAGATGGCGGAACTTGCGCCGCGTTTTGATCTTCCCGTCGGCACGAATGATCAACTGATACCTGAGTATCAGTCGCTGCCGAGTATTGCCCGGTTATATAGTTTGAGTTCTGAGAATACGCATGGCTTGGTGAGGATCCTACTGAGAATGAACAGGAATAGAAAGATCGTTCAGAAGGACTGGCCGCAAGGGAAGGAACAGGCAAAAGGCGAACTAGCCAGATGGAATGGGTTTAGAGAGCAAGTGGTGCAGCCATGGCTGAATGTATGGTATCAGGTGCGATACCGCGCGGTGATGGGGTTATACCAACGGGCAAGAGAAGTATATGATCGTTTGCGGCAGGAGCGAGGGGTTTTGAATTATCAGGACTTGCTAATGAAAGCGGCTGCACTGGTCGGTAATAAACCTAAGCTCAGGGAGTATTTTCGCAACAGGTTCAGTCATTTATTGGTGGATGAATTCCAGGATACAGATCCTATCCAGGCTCAAGTAATGCTCTACCTGACCGCCGATGATCATGTGGAAGCTGACTGGCGCAAGTGTCGTCCCCGTCCGGGTAGTTTGTTTGTGGTGGGGGATCCCAAGCAGTCGATCTATCGTTTTCGCCGAGCTGACATTGTCACCTATGGCGAAGTGGTTAAGATAATCGAGGCGGCGGGCGGACAAGTAGTGCGCTTATCCGCTAATTTTCGTTCGCGAGCTAAGATAATTGACTGGGTGAATAGTGCTTTCAGATCAAGATTTCCCGCGGCTGGCAGCCGACAAGCACCTGAGTACGTACCATTGCTCGCGGGGAAGAAGGATGGCTCGGCCGGGGAAGCAATGGCGGTAAGTGTGCTGGAGACCCCGGGAGAGTTACGTAAAAGCACGGATATTATAGCCCGGGAAGCATCGATAATAGCCAGGATGATAAGACGGGACATAGATGAGCAGGTAGCCGTGGAGCGTAGAGAAGATGAGCTGGCCAGAGGGATGGCGCCAGTCGCGATGCCGGGAGACTTTCTGATAATCACGCGCAAGAAGGCCTCGCTGGATAGTTACGCTCTGGCCTTGGAGGAATATGGTATTCCCAGCCGAGTTACCGGCGGTACGCTAATGAACGATATTCACCAGTTGGTATTATTGCGTGATTGCCTGGCGGTGTTATCACGGCCGGATGATAAGGTAGCGTTGGTGGCCTTGCTGCGTGGTGAGTTATACGGGTTTAGTGATGTGTCGCTTTACGCCTTTAGCCAGGCGAATGGTAAGTTTGACTTTATGTCAAAGCCTACTGAAGAATTCGCTGACTATGGAATTGTGTTTGAACGATTTAGAGATTATCATGCTTGGACACGAAAAATGCCGTTGGTTTCGGCGATCGAGAGCATTGCTGATGATCTGGGATTAGGCGCGCTGGCTGCTGCGGGGCAGAAACAAGATACGGTAGCGGGAAGTTTTGCCAAACTGATCGAAGTTATTCGCGCTTCACGAAAAGATAACCGTTCGCTGGCGGATATCGTTGCTTACCTGGATAAGTTAGTAAATGACAAGCAGGGGGAATCGTATGATGGCATTGAAGCGTTGGCGCCGGAACGGCAAATGGTGCGGATAATGAATCTGCACCAAGTAAAGGGATTAGAGGCGCCCTTTGTCTTCTTGGCTGCTCCTACCGGTAAATCGAACAAGGGGCACAGGATAGGTTTGCACGTTGACCGAGCCGGAAAGAAGATTCGAGGATATCTGGCCATCGCCGAAGGCGATGATACTATTGCCCGGCCGCCTGACTGGGATCAATGCGAGGCCGCCGAAAACTTATTCAAAGACGCGGAGGAAACACGCCTGCTGTACGTTGCAGCGACCAGGGCGGGGAGTTCACTGACCATTAGCCAGCGAGAGAAATATCAGAACGAGAACTATTGGCGACCGCTTGAAGATGATCTCGGCGGGGTTCCACGTATAGATGATAACCTTAAGGCCAACCGACCGGCTGTTCGCCAGGGTAAGGCGTTGGCCAAGGATGAATATGCCAAGGCAAGCCAAGGCCGACAAGCGGCTCTGGGGCGCGCGATTGTAGAAAACTATTGGTCTGGTGGAGCTAAGCTCTATGCCCTGCAAGCTACAGCGCCAGGTGATCATATCAGTGCTACAGACGGTGAACACGGGACTGAATTTGGCACGGCCGTGCATATGTTGCTGGAGATGATAGCTGAGAACCCGGATGGAGATTTGACTGAGGCGGCTAAAGGGATAAAGGAGGAACTGGGACTTGATACTATTGATCCAGAGGAGATGGTTAAACTAGTGAGGCGCGTTCGCAAATCAGCGCTCTGGGCGCGAGCCGTCAAGAGTGGTAGGCTGATGAGCGAGGTACCGTTCCAGCTGCTGCTGAAAGAGCAGGACAAGCCGGTGGTGGTCAGGGGCAGCGTGGACCTGGCTTTTAAAGAAGATAAGGGTTGGGTACTGGTGGATTACAAGACGGACCGGCTGCGCGAGGATGGGGTGAGCAAGCTGGCCGATAAATATCGTCCGCAATTAGAGCTTTACGCCAAGGCCTGGAAAAAATGCACCGGCGAGAAAGTGATGGAACAGGGATTTTACTTCACGCACGTAGATAAATATGAGAAACTATAAGGGAGGAGTGAAAATGTTAGACAAGGAAGCAAAACTAGCTGAAATGGACAGGGCCGCTGCGGCAGCCAAGGATGAGTTGGAAGCGAATCTCGATCAATGGAGTGCGCGGGATCTGATCGCCTGGTGGGCGGGAAGATACATGAGCGCCGGCCACAAGCGCCTTGGTCGGGTGCTGGTTGCCTTGAGCAAAAAATCTCAATCCTGAGTTACGGGGTAGCTACACGCGCAAAGGCCGGTAGGGGTTTGATTCACCTGTCCTACATAGCCCCCAGGCGTAGGGGCGACGTAGGATCGCGCCCCTACGTGCCGGTGGAATCGCCAGGCCCCCGTAACTGAGGGGATGCCAACAATACTAATAATCACTTGACAAGCGAAGTGCGCGGTGATAGCTTTTGTAAAGCATCAAGTAAACAGGGGGGGTGTGCCATGGGGACACGAAAGAAGGCCGGCCGAGCGACCGGAAGACTTACTAAGCGCCAGGCGATAATACTACGTGAGTTGAGAAAACTTAAAACACATCCTGCCACGAAGAATTTTTATAATCTTATAAAAATTCGCTATCCGCGGATTAACCTTGCCGGGCTGGCTGGTGATCTAGATGCGCTCGTGAAAAAAGGAATGGCGCAGGACGTAGGTGCGGAGGGGAGCGTTAAGAGGTATGATGGTAACCCGCAAAGTCACTACCATGTAGTCTGTATGGACTGCGGCCGCATCGATGATCTCTCAATAAATATAGTTGCCGCGATGGACAAAGCAGTCTCGATGGAAAGTGGTTTTGAGATAATCAAGCATTCCATTATATTCTATGGTTTGTGTAGAAAGTGCCGGGAGAGTGTAAAGAGAAAACATTAAGCAGAAAAGCATCGGGCGCGACAAGGGTGTACCACCAAAGATAATCCACAGATTTCCCTCTCTTGGAGCTTCTGAATCGGGCCTCTCTAACGACCTATCCACAGATTACACAGATTACACAGATTTCTCCCGTTGGAGCATCTAAACTAGGCTTTCTTAACGACTCATCAATAGAGAATAAGCAAACCCGCTTACTGAAAAGTCCAATTACACCGATTCCATCACCATCATTTCTTCGTAATCCGTGTAATTTTTACGTCCAACCCCAACTTTAAACCGTTAAGATCAAGAATGCTCTCCTGCTAGCGAAGAATCAACCTTGCCGCCTGCCCTGAGTCCACCGAAGGGTTATCTAAAGAATAATCTGTGGAATCTGTGGTACGAACACCAAAAGTGTTCTCGCGAGTTTCTGCCTTGCTAAACATAACAGAAACTTGCAATGATATAATGTTAGGAACTTTTCAAAAGTGAACCATTTTCAATTCAAAAGTGAACTCCTTTCAGGTCGGAAATCTTGACTCGAAGGATGTCGATCAGCTTGTTGTTGG
>JAUXIB010000154.1 GCA_030621225.1 candidate division FCPU426 bacterium | reverse complement strand
TCTACCGCTGTTCTGCCGCTGATTCGCCAAAAGATCCCCGGCGCCCATCTGGCAATGTTGGTTAAACCTTACACGGCTGAGTTGCTGGAGCACAACCCTTATCTGGATGAGGTTATCGAATATACCGGCGATTTTTTCCGTGATCTCAGAAACTTGCGCTACGGCCGTTATGATACCGTGCTTTTTCTTTATCCAAGGATCTCGCTTGCTTTGTTGGGCTGTCTTGCGGGTATCAGGACGAGGATCGGTACCGCCCGCCGCTGCTACTCTTTTCTTTTCAATCGGCGGGTGAATCTGAGCCGGCGACGCATGGATAAGCACGAACTGGAATATAACCTGGATCTACTTGCCCCACTGGGAATAGAACTTTCTGGTAAGAGTCCCGGTCCTATATTCCGGCTTAGCTCCGCGGAGCGAAAGTGGGGAACAGACTATCTTAAGGGCCTTGGTGTCAGGCCGGGGAACAAGCTGGTGGTCTTACACCCCGGCGGCTTCGGTTCGGCCTTGCTATGGCCACCGGCGCACTATGCCAAACTGATCGGTATGCTTGCCGCTCTGCGGCGAGTGAAGATCATTCTGGCCGGGGGAAAAGGGGAGAAGCAATTGCTAAAGCGGATTGCAGATGATTCAGGAGTTTCCCCCTTGGTGATAGGCGGGGATCTGTCGCTTCGGCAGTACGCGGCGGTGATCGACGGCGCGCGGCTTTTCGTCAGCGCTAGCACCGGGCCGATGCACCTGGCTAGTTGTCTGCGTCCACGTCTTGTTTCTATATTCTGTCCGATTAATGCCTGTACTCCTAGTCGCTGGGGACCGTACACAAAACGGGCCGAGGTGTTGATGCCATTATTGCCTGAATGTCAGTCCTGTCGGCCCGATGAATGTGAGCATCACCCCTGTATGGAAAAGTTGACGCCGGAGAAAGTTTATCAGCATTGTCGCAAGGCCATCATCGGAGGAACTGGATAATGTTTTCTTTTGTTTTGAAAAAAAATATAGTATTTGCGTTGATGATTATGGCTGTGTTTGTTACTGGTTGTTGCACCTTTCTTTCCAGATCGGGCGGGGTGCAAGAAGTGGTGATGGAGGACGAGGAGTATCTAAAGATGTTAGCTACTACTCCTCAACGCCTGATCCCCTTGACGGTGAAACCTACGCTTAGTCCTACAGTGGCATTGCAAGCAGCGGCGGAAACTGGTAAAATCAAGGGAGTCGAAAAGAAGCTGACCGCCAGTCCTACGCCAACGCCTACTTATGAGTTCGCGCATTTGCTCGGGGAGCCGACGCCGGTTCTTGGCAGGCCTTTTGCGCCCGGCGAGAAACTGGTTTTTAACGTTTCGTTCATGGGCATGGTATTGGGCAAGGCTACCTGGCAGGTTGGGGAGATGGAGTATGTAGACGGGCACTATTGTTACCATGTTATCGGTTTGGCCCGGACCTCGTACGTTTTTCGCTTTCTCTATCCGGTAAAGGACCGGGTGGAGGCGTGGATAGATTTCCACGGGCTGTTCCCCTGGAAATTTAGAAAGCAGCTTAACGAGTTCACTTATCATATAGACGAGATACGTATATATGATCAAATAAACCACCTTATTTGGTGGGAGGAAGTAAAAAACCATGTCATCCCGCCACGGACGAAGGGGATGATCTCCTGTTTTTTTTACTTTCGGGCGTTGCCATTGGAAGTCGGCAAGGATGTTAGTTTTTGGGTAAATTCGGGCGTCAAAAATTACGAGTTGCTGGTCAAGGTTCATCGCAAAGAAAGGGTCAAGGTCAAGGCCGGCGAGTTTGATTGCATAGTTGTTGAACCGTTTGTTAAGCACGAGGGGCTATTTGATACGCGAGGTAAGCTGTTGGTATGGTTAACGGATGATCATCGGCATGCTCCGGTAAAAGTGAAGGGACGCTTGTCTGTGGTGGGGAGTTTAAAGTTTGAGTTGGTTGAAGCGGTGTTTGCTAATTGAGACCGTTTGAAAATCTTTGACCACAACGACATCCGCCGTCGTCCTTTGGATTATGGCGGGACAGGCGCCGTTAACGACTTTCTTTGGATAACGGCACTTACCACGACGACACGACGTTAACGGATTTTTTTGGTAACGGCGCATAACAGGGAAGCAGAAAAACTTTTGTCATCCACAGATTACACGGATTGCATCCTCCTTCGTTAAAATTATGGAGGACATGCAGATGTTTTTTTTGATAGCGGCATGACGTTAATTTTAGAAAAAAGAACGTCGTGTCGTCGTGGTGAAAAAGATGTTTTCGACACTATTTAAATTATGGATAAAAACGTAATCAAAATTATCGATGAATTCAAGGGTCGCAAGCTGGTAGTGGTTGGGGATATAATCCTGGATCGTTATGTCAGCGGTGAGGTGAGCAGGATAAGTCCGGAGGCGCCGATACCGGTGCTGCGGGAACGCCAGCGTGAAGAAAGGTTGGGTGGCGCGGCCTACGTGGCTTCTTTGCTCAAGGCCTTGGGGGCTGAGGCCGAGTTGATCGGGATAATCGGTGACGACACGGCGGGAGAGGCAGTGTTGCGTTTAGCGGACAAGCAGGGCATCGATACAGCGGGGATAGTGAAAACGCCGGCTCGACCGACCACTTTGAAGACCCGCTTGGTGGCCAGCCGGCAGCAAATGCTGCGTTTGGATCGTGAGGACTGCTCTGCTGTAGATAGCTCCCTGTTGGCCTCAGTGATGCGCACTGCTGGTGATCGGGCAGCGGCAGCCGGGGCTTTGGTGTTTTCGGATTATGACAAGGGTCTTTTTCGTGGCGGTAAGTGGTCTTCTTTGATTAAGGCCTGGCGTACCGCTGGGAAACCTGTGCTGGCCGATTTCAAGCCGGGAAACGCCGGCCTTTTTCGCGGCATAACGGTCGCTACGCCTAATCAGAAAGAGGCCGCCCAGGCGGTCGGCGGCGAGATAGAGGATGAAGCATCATTGGAGAAAGCGGGCACGAAACTTTTGAAAGTTACGGCGGCCGAGGGGATGTTGATTACCCGGGGGCCGCAGGGGATGGCGCTTTTTCAAGCGGGAAAGAAAGTAATGCATGTACCTACCCGGGCGAGGGAGGTATTTGATGTCACCGGCGCCGGTGATGCGGTAATTGCGGTTATGGCGCTGGCCTTAGCCGGCGGTGCGGATTTGCGGTTGGCAGCTCGGCTGGCGAATTATGCCGGAGGTGTGGTTGTGGGGAAACTGGGAGTAGCGTTGATAAGCGGCAACGAGCTGAAGGCCGCAGCGCGTGGAGATGGATAGCTGGATGCCCTTGAGTTTATAAGCCCGAGTTTTTTTATGAGCAAAGACAAGATACGGCCGGTCGAAAAACTGAAGCGGGTCATTGAGAAGCTGCAACGGGACGGTCTTAAGGTCGTCTTTGCCTATGGCGGTTTTGACCTATTGCATGCCGGGCATGTTCATTTTTTGCAGCTAGCCAAGCAGGAGGGGGATGTGTTGGTGGTCGGCGTGGTTGCGGACGAGGTGCGGCGGGCTAGCAAAGGAGAATTATTTCCCATCATGTTACAAGACGACCGTGCTTACCTCGTTTCGGCGTTGGAGTGCGTGGATTTTGTGACCGTCTTTGAGGATGAGAACCCGGTGGAGATAATATCCTGTCTTTCGCCGGACGTCTTGATCAACGGGTCAAATTACCCGGACGCAAGCATTGCCGGACAAGGACTGGTAAAGCAACGAGGTGGTCGGGCGGTGAATATTCCTTTGTTGGCAGGTTACTCCATACGTAATACCATTGAAGAGATACTGAAAAAAACCAAGGATAAGGTATGAGTGTCTTGGCGGTTATTCCCGCGCGTTACGCTGCCACGCGTTTTCCCGGCAAGCCGTTGGCTAAGCTTGCCGGCGTGGAGATGGTAAGAAGGGTCTACGAGAATTGTCTTGCCGCCGAGCGTATCGGGGAGGTGGTGGTAGCTACCGACGACCAACGCATCGCCGATTTCGTGTCTGCCTGGGGGGGGGCGGTACAGATGACTTCGGCCGAACATGAGTCCGGGACCGATCGGGTTGCCGAGGTGGCGGCGGAACGAAAAAATGAGGTGGTATTGAATATGCAGGGCGACGAGCCGTTGGTGACCGGCGCCATGCTGGACCAGATCCTGGCTGGTTTCGCGGCTTCGCCGGTGGAAATGGGCACGGCTGCTTTACCGTTAAGCGAGACGGAGGATAGCGGCGATCCGAATCTGGTGAAGGTGGTGCTGGACGGGGACGGTTATGCCTTATATTTCTCTCGTGCGCTGATCCCTCATGTTCGAGACGGTAATATAGAGGCGCCTTTTTATCGTCATCTGGGCATCTATGTTTATCGGCGTGAGTTCCTCTTGGGTTACCCGAGCTTGAAGCGCGGCATACTGGAGCAGGCGGAGAAACTGGAGCAGTTGCGTGCTTTGGAGAACGGACAGCGTATCAAAGTGGTTTTGCTGCAGGGCAGGACACAGAGCGTTGATGTTCCGGAGGATGTGGCAAAGGTGGAAGCGCTGCTGAACAAAAACAGTATTTAGTATTTGGTATTTAGTATTTAGTCCTGAGTTCTAACGACCAACCAAATACCAACGACAAAATACTAACGACCAAAAGAGGAGGCGAAAAATGGAACCAGTGAAAGTCGGCAAACTGGAGATCGGTGGTGATAAATTGGCAGTGATCGCCGGGCCCTGTATCGCGGAGTCTGAAAAAGTATGTATGGAAGTAGCTGAAGTGATGATAGCGACTTGCGAGAAGTTAGGCCTGCCGTATATTTTTAAGGCTTCGTTTGACAAGGCTAACCGGACCTCACTGGATTCCTTCCGGGGGCTGGGGATTGAGCCGGGTTTGGCTATCTTGAAAAAAGTGCGCGAAAGCTTTGGTGTGCCCGTGCTCAGTGATGTGCATGAGACCGGCCAGGTGAAACAGGTGGCGGAGGTGGCGGATATTATTCAGATACCGGCGTTTCTCTGCCGGCAAACCGACCTGTTGGTAGCTGCCTGGCAGAGCGGACGTCCCTTGAACATCAAGAAGGGGCAGTTTCTCTCGCCCTGGGCGATGCGTAACATAGTGGATAAGGTCCAGCCGGGCGGCGGTGGTAAGATCATGCTTACCGAGCGCGGTACTACTTTTGGTTACGAGCAGTTAGTGGTAGATATGGTTGCCATCCCGGTAATGCAGGGTATAGGTTGTCCGGTAATATTTGATGTGACGCATAGTCTGCAGGTGCCGCCGGGGCAGGTGGGCGGCGTGAGCGGCGGTAGGGGCGTGGAGTTTGCCGCGCCACTCGCTTGCGCGGCGGTGGGCGCCGGTGCGAACGGGCTTTTTTTGGAAGTGCATACCAATCCTGAGCAGGCCCTTTCGGATCCTGCCACCTCACTGGACTATAAAACGGCTTTGCAACTGTTGGAAAAGGCAGTGGCTGTTTATGGGTCGATCAGCTAGTTTTAGGGATGGATGGTTTTTACGCCCATATCTGCCGGTGTTTTTCTTAGCCAGGAAGTATCCCTGTCGAGATCGGCAAGGAAACAGATTTTAATTTTGAGAGCACAAATGGTTTCGCTATGGTCAGTGTAGTTGTGGTTTCCTACAATAGGAAGGGCTCCTTGGCGGAGTGTCTTGGTTCTCTGCTAGACCAGAATGGGAATGTTCCTTATGAGATATTGGTGGTGGATCAGGGGTCTACCGATGGAAGTACCGATCTCGTTTTGGAATACGGCAAAAGGGACAAGCGAATACGTCTAGAGGTCTATCCCTATACTTCTGCGAGCGCAAAGAGGAACCGTGGTATCGAACTGGCAAAATATGATATTGTTGCTTTTATCGATGATGACAGCGTTGCTGACCCCGGCTGGGTTACTGCTTGCGCAGCTGCGTTCCAACAGGATGTGCTTATGGTCACGGGGCGGATTCTGCCCATAGGAAGCGGTTATCATCGGAGTGTCAGAACTTCTGAACGGCAGAGGTTATGGGGTGGCAGCTTTATGGACCGCGCGCTTTGCTGGAGGAGCGGGTGCAGTACAAATATGGCTTTGCGTCGCAGTGTGGTGGAAAAGATTGGGGCCTTCGATCCTGATATAGGTATTGGCGTGAAGGGTTCGTATGGCGGGGAGGACACAGAATATTATTACCGGGCGATGCTGAAGGGCGTCAGGGTTTTATACTTCCCGCAGATGCTTGTTCACCATGAGCAGTCGCAGAGCTATAAAGAATATAAGCGGAAGACGCGGGTGTATTATTACGGATTGGCTGCTTTTGTGAGAGACAAATATCCTTATCAGTCCAGCGCTGTCGCTATGGTGCTTATCAGGTTATTTCATTCGGTGGCAATGATTTTGTGGCATACGTTT
>JAUXIB010000082.1 GCA_030621225.1 candidate division FCPU426 bacterium | reverse complement strand
GGTGGATTGTAACTCATAGTGCGACAGTTTCAAGATCCAGATCACTATTATCTTGCAAGCACGTTTTCGCCATTTCTTTTGCCGTCTTATACCCCAGAAGCTTTCTCGGATAATTATTCATCCAAGTCTCAATTACTTTAATCTCTCGCTCACTAACATTCGCGATATCCGTCCCTTTTGGAATAAATCGTCGAATCATTCTATTTTGATTCTCGTTTGAGCCTCGCTCCCACGAACTGTATGCGTGGGCAAAATATGTGGTTGTACGCTGCACACCTGGCTCTAACACACTGCCTTCTAATGATTCCCAATTCAAAAATTCTACCCCATTATCAAATGTTAGCGTTTTAAACTTCCTCTTGAACTCAGCGCCACACTTCATTTCCAATCCATCCAACGCCTTCTGTACTCCCTCTTGTGTCGCCTGGCCTATCTTAACAATTATTTCTTCCAACGTCTTTCTTTCCGTTAACGTAAACAAACTCACTTTTTTTCCAAGTGGTCCTTTAACACAATCTCCTTCCCAGTGACCATATTCAGTACGATCGTTCACCGCTTCTGGGCGATCCTCTATGCTTCGCGCCATTCTATTCTGGCGGCTAACCCTTGCTATCGTCCTATATCTGCGTTTTTTTCTTTTTCTTTTCTCCCACAAGTTCTCATTACTTATCCCTGAAAATATCCCCTCGTCTATATAATTATAAAGTGTCTTCGTACATATCATGCCTTTAAACTTCAACTTCTTTTCTTTTATCTCGCCAATAATCGCATCAGGCGAGAACTTGTCTCCAACCAACTTTTTTCGAATATACTCTTCTAGCCGGCTATCTTTTCCTATCTTTAATGTTCGCTCCTTATTTTTGCCCAGTTTTTCATAATTAGCCTGGGCCACATCCGCCCGGTATTGATCTTTCCTGGTTAAATCGCTTTGCAACCGACTTACTGTTCCTCGCGTTATTTCACGGTAAATCGTAGACTTATCTTTCCCTAATATCCCAGCAATCTCTTGTGCTTTTTTCCTTCCTTCCAACAAGACTTCAAGCTTATATCGATCCTTTTCCGCTAAATGTACATATTTCTTCTTCTCAGTGCTATACTTTGTTGGCTTCATAGATCTCCTGTTTTTTGTTTGTTTATCACCTACAAAATAACAGTTTTAATTGATCTATGGAGCTTTATTTTTTATAACTTGTCGCACTTGTGATTACAATTCACACTTTAAAAATAACGAGAGCCCCTGGGCCAACATCAATTGCCTGTAGGGGCGGCCCACTGCGGCTGCCCGGGAGCCCGTGGTAGGGTTCCCCTACATTAAGCAAATCATGTGATTAAGGCAGGTAGTAGTAAAAAAGGTGAATGGCTTGCCCTGCACCCCCCTACCCCCCTGAGCAGGTTTTCTTTCACAGGTCAGAATCCTATCTCCCTTTTTAGTTTTTCCAGCGGCGAGGTAAGCTTTTTGATCTCATCCACCACCACTGAGATTGCCGCACCGTGTTGCGCTAGCTTTCTATCGTGCTCATTAATCCTCTCCACCGGCACCAGTGACTTATCGGTCATAATCCTCCCTCCTTGCCCTGTACCTAAACCTTCGTGAATGGCACGCCCTGCACCCGAGTATCGCGAGTGGTACAGGGTTCAGGGCTTTCTCATACTCCTATCTTAGCATCCGCCTTCGTCAAGGGCTTCAGCCTTCGTCCCTTCGGTGCTATGGCTGACATGACGGCGGACATGCGCACCCCTGACAAAAATGGGGGATGAGGGCCAATGTTTAAATATCAAGGAGGAAACATGGACAAACACAAGCTACAAAGGAAAGACTTGAAAGCAGAAAACTGGCCCGAGGGGGTAGGGGAGGGCAAACCGGTTTTAGAGAAGTTGGAAGGTTAGTGGCCAGGAAACTAAAGGGATGACTTCCTCCCTACAGCAAACAACGCCCCTACACCAGCCCCCACTTCCCCACTTTTCCCTTATACCTTCTATATTCACTGCCGAACTTCTTCTCCAGCAACTTCTCTTCGTAACCCGCAATGTAGTTATAGAAAACAAATATACCCACTACTAAAACCAAAGAGACCAGTGACATCGTTGACACAACCAGGGAGCCGTAAAACTTGAGGCTGGCCGCGTAAAGGGGATGCCGCAGGTAACGGAAAGCGCCCGTCGTAACCACTCCTTGCGGACGCCGGTGACGGCTGACCACTACATGACCTGACATGGAAAAGTATATCGCCACAGCCAGTCCTAAACCCATCAAAACCAGACGGATATAGAGGGGGATATACCCGGCCAGCCAAGTCGTCTTGCGCATCCAGAATGAATCCGCACCCCAGATAAAAAGAAAAAACGCTAACAGCACCAACTGCCCAGCGTCTCCGTAAGGATGTTCACCGTTTTTTTCTTTGAGTTCAGGCATGGTCAGCTCCACCCCAGAGGTGTAATACACCGTCCAACGTCGCGCGCCTGCCCTACATAGCTTCAACAAAGTAGGGTCTAATGTCTCGCGTCGCCTATAACTGCGTCCAACGCCACACGTCTAACGTCACACGCCGCTCAGCCACCCGACCTTCGACGTTTGACCTTTGACAGCCAGCCCTGAGCGAATGAAATGAGTCGAAGGGTTCGACGCGTTTCTCCCCCGTATCCGGTATACGGTATACGAGTAGGGACGGATACGTCCCTACTTAGTGTCCCCGATCAGGAGCTTAAAATCCGCGGCCTTCTTGCCGTCATGCTCACCGATGATATAGAGTTTCGCCCCGCCTAAAATCCCGGATAAGGCGTCCATGGTTATACGTTCCTCAAACCGCCGTTTGTTTTTATTGTATTCCGTCAAAAGGCTGATGAATTTACCGGCCTCACCTTCAGCGTGCGCTACCTTTCGCTTACGATAGGCTTCGGCCTCGGCCAACATGCGCGCGGCCTCAGCCCGGGCCTGGGGCAACTCCTCGTTGCGGTAAGCCTCAGCATTGTGAACTATAGTCATTCTTTCTTCCTGCGCGCTTACCACCTCTTTAAAGGCCTGTTCCGTATCAGATGGGGGCCTGATCTTAGCTACCTCGACTGACACCAGATACAGGCCGCAACCAAGCTCCTCCATCCGACCGCGTACATCAGTCAATATCCCGCTCTGGAGCGCATACCTCCCGGTGGTAAGCACGACGTCAACACTCAGCTTGGCCACTTCCATTAAAATGGCATTCTGCAGGCAGTAAGCCAACAGTTTCTCCGCCTCGTTGACATCAAACAGATAACGCACCGGCTCCGAAATGCGGTATTGTGCCATCACCTTAAGGTGGACTATGTTTTTGTCGCTGCTGAGGCAATAGGGGACATATAACGTCTGCATCGCGTTAGCGTCCGTCCATCTGGCTTCTTCCTGGAACCGGCGCACATCCTCCGGCGCGGCGCCGAATCCAGCCTGCAACCGACGCACCTCGCTGGTACTCACCACCTCTACTGATTCAAGCGGCCAGGGCAAACGATAGTGCAGTCCCGGCATAACCGCGGCGTTCACCACCCGGCCAAACCGTTTCTTAACACCCGTCTGTGCCGCTTTTATCTGATAGATACCGGATAAAAAGTACACCGCGATAAGCGTGAGCACAAGCAGGCTCCCCGCCCGGCGCAGAACGCGGCCGCTTGCCCTGATCTCCGGAATAATTTCTTTCAACATACCTTTCATTGCGCTGCCGATTTCCCTGATTTGCTCTTTTTATTCAAATATTGCAGCAGGTCCGAATCGGATGACAACACCAGCGTGGTTTTCCTGCCGAATATCTTCTCATATGCCTCCAGCGTACGCACCAATTTGAAAAATTCCGGCGACTTGCCGTAAGCCTTGGCGTATATGGCGGCGGCTTCCGCTTCACCTTTACCGCGCAGTATCTGGGCTTGCTTATAAGCCTCGGCCAGGATGTCGCTTTTCTGGCGGTCTACCTCGGCTATCAACTTACTGGCTTCTTCCCGGCCCAGCGCGCGGTATTCGTTGGCGATGGTCTTACGTTCCGCTTTCATCCTCTCATAAACGCTGCGCGCGTTGTCTTCCGGCAGCGCCAGGCGGGAAAAGGCTACCGTTTTTATTTCCAAACCATAATCCGAACCCATTTTCTCCTCTACCCCCCGCGTGATGCGCTGCTCGATCTCAGCGAGCTTTACCATTTCCGGGTCCGGGAAAAACAGGTTGCTCATTTGATAATCGCCCAGGGTAGAACCGATCAGCGCGCAGACGATGTCGTCTATCTTTTGCTTGGCGTCTCCCAACCCGCGCATCGCTTTTAGATATTGCAGGGGGTCTTTGATCCGCCAGCAGACAAAGGCCTGTACGATTATGTTCTTCTTGTCACCCGTCAGATATTCAATAAGGTTTGTCTCATAGAATTGCAACCGCCGGTCGAACTTGTTCACCTGGTGGATCGGCGGCGGCAGCTTGAAATAGAGACCCGGTTCCAGGCAGACCCTGGTCGGTTTGCCGAACATAGTCAACACGGCGCACTGCCGCGCGTCAACTCGAAAAAAACATTGCCCCAGAAGCAACAACCCCGCGGCGATAATTAAAACAAGCGCCATTATCTTTTTCACACTCATCTTTCTACCTCCCCTCCCCATAAAAAGTTTCTCCGCCGGCTGGCAAGAGGTGAAACCATAACCCCGGATCATCCGCGCCAAAACGCGGATACAAAATATATTTTTCGACTGGCGGTAAAACAGATTCCAGGTTTTCCAGCAATAGTCTTTCTCTGGTAACCGCGGGGGAACGCCGATACACCTTGACCCGGCGGATGCAGGCGTCCGCTTCACCTGCGGCTCGTTTTACAGCCGCAACCTTGTCCGCCCGCGCGGATTGCACCGTCACCGCCGCTTCACCGCGGGCACGGGGCAAGCCGTCCTTTCCATAAGCACGAGCTTTTTCAACATAAGTCTGGTGATCCTCCTGTGCGCTGACCACGTCTTCAAAGGCGGGGGCGATCTCCGTCGGCGGATGCAGATCACGCAAACAAATAGCTGTTATTAAAAGCCCTAATTTGTGCTTGTCTATCTCTGCTTGAATGACCGACTTGATCTGGTCTTCTAACGTGTCCCGTTCTGAGGTAATACTGGAGAAGAAATCACGCCTGCTGAATATTCTCTGTACCGCCCAATAGCTGATCCTCTGCGCGTAACTCTCGGGATTCATTGAGCTGTAGAAGTAGTCTTTGAGCTTTGATATTCGATAATGAACCTTCATCGTAATGTCCAACATGGAGTATTCGCCGGTGAGCACGGAATACTCCACCATATAATGCACGTTCGTCCAGAGTATCATATCGTCCGCGGAGGGCGTGCGGGCGTAGCCGATGTCAAAATTGCTGATAACTTCCGTGTGCGCCCGGCGCTCGATCTCAAAGGGATAAGGTAAACGGTAGTGGATACCGGGGCCGAGTGGAGTTTCCGGATCCAGCGGCCGACCAAATCTTTCCACAATAGCTTTTTCGTAAGGCTGAAGCACAAAGACCCCGGATAACAAATACCAGGCCACTGATATTATGCTAACTATTATCAAGCCCCGCCTGG
Source organism: candidate division FCPU426 bacterium (assembly GCA_030621225.1). GTDB lineage: Bacteria > Oederibacteriota > JAUXIB01 > JAUXIB01 > JAUXIB01 > JAUXIB01. The sequence continues at coordinate 4,674 of JAUXIB010000082.1, read as the reverse complement.
CCAGACTTCGCAGTGACAGCCGATGCCAGGGGAAACGCCGCCACAGCGCCGATGCTCCGGCGGCAATATACTTTATCCAGTTCGTTATCTTTATGAAGACAAGGTCCTCTAATACCAACGTCCCAGCCGCTGCCTTTGTTTTTTTGCGCGAGAGATACGAACGCAAGCCGCTTTTTATCACGCGGACGCTGTCCGCCAGGATCAAAAAGCCGACCAGGCCGCCCATAACTCTATCCAGTGGTAATCCCATGCGATGCGCCAACAGTGAGCCGGCTACCAACAGCGAGATCATCATATCGGCACGGGCGTGACGGCCATCGGCGATCAGGCCGGTGGAATTATATTTCGTACCAAAATTCGTCTCAAACCTGTATAAAACATAGGAAAATGCCGCTAGTAGAACCATCGCTACCGCCCCATAAACAGGATAACGCAGCTCAAAAACCGGAACAAAGATGACCTTTTTTAATACGCCCACCCCGACAAAAAGAAGCACAATGCCGATGAAGATGGTTACCTTATTCTCCCAATCCGCACGGCTGAAAAACCGAAACCGCCGCTGACGTTTAGTCTTCTTCCCCTTGCGGTCGGAGTAGAGGGCTAAAAAGAGCAGGATCGAGGAAAAAATATCTGATAGGGAATGATAGGCCTCGGCCAGTAAGGCCACGCTTAACGTCATCCCGGCAAGTGCAAACTTGCCCACGGTAAGCAAGAAATTCACTAGAACGGCAAGGAGAGCTGTTTTCTCGGTTTTAGTAAATCTCATTTCTTCTGTGCGTAAAAGAAAAAAGCATTCGTTTTCCTTTTACCAACCTCCAGACCCCGGAATATACAGCATACGTAAGGAATTGTCAATTAATGTCGTGGTTTTAACTGTCAGTTTTAACTGTCAAGTGATTAAATCATCAACGCTCATTTTTTGCCGCGCTTTGCCGTCACTTCGATCTGCGATGGGTCAAAGATATGCTTCTTGACCAAACATAGATTTGCCGCTCTGACGATCGCGCTTTTATATTTGTCTCCTCATTCAACTACTTTGACAATCCTCTAACTGCCATCGGCACAAACTTAGAGCACTCCTCCGCTATCTCCTTTAACTCATCCGCAGGGAAGCCTTCGCGACCCACAAAATCGGGAGAAATGTGCTCATCACGGGAAGCAAAATTTTGCAATGTATATCTCTTTGACCCCTCGAGATAACGGGCGATATTCAATATGTCCGCTCTTTCGTGCATGCCCGGAACAACGGTGGTGCGAAATTCATAATCGATTTCGCTTTTTCTTATGATCTCTATACTTTCCTCAATTACTTTCACATCAAATGATTCGGCCGTGCGTTTGTTTGCACGCAGACGCCCGTCAAAGGACGCCTCTGTATCACAACCTGCCGCCATAGCATATTTTTCCGGTTCAAGAACGTGTTTCACATCCATTGCAATGTAATCGATAAGCTTTTCGCCCAATAAATTTCTTATGACCCCCGGCTGCGAACCATTCGTATCCAATTTAGTTAAAAGTTCCATTTCCTTCATAATGCGCAAAAAACCGGGAAGCCCCGGATTCAGCGTCGCTTCTCCTCCCGACGCCACTACCGCCTCGATCAGGTTAATACGGTCCTTTATGGCCTCTAGCGCATTTCTCCAGGAAATATCGGGATCGTCATTCCTTAATACCAATCCTACATTGTGACAGAACCCGCAGCGAAAACTACACCCGTGAAAATAGACTATCACTGCCGGCTTCCCCGGATAGTCGAGGAGGGTATCCTCGATGCCTTTTATTCCTTTAATATTCATTTGATGATTTTTCGTCCTTAAAACATTCTTCTATCTCGCTCCAGCCATCTTTACACATCATTCCCTCGCGTGCTTCCCGTTCATTCCCCCGAACATGAAATAGGTCAACTTTCCAAACTATTCAGCGCGTTTTCACACGCTTGAACGATCGCGCTACGTGCCGGCATATAGCTTTGCCAAGGTTGTGCACTGTAACTAAGTTTTGATAAATCCTGCAGCGTAAGACGCTGCTGAATTGCTAAAGTGATAATATCAATTTTATCCGCGGCCGATAACACATTGATTACTTGTCCACCAATGATACGAGAATCATCCGCATCTGCAACGATCTTAACCTGCAAGCTACCAGGATCAGGCATCATCGGAAACACCGTTGTAGTCTCACCCCGCCCTAAAACAGTTTTTATACCCCGTTGTTGCGCGGTTTCGTCCGTAAATCCAGTAGAAGCGACTCGTAAATTACAAACACAAGTTGCCGCGCCGTTGAAAAACCCAGCGTATTCCATATTTTCCCCCGCCACCACACAAGCAGCTGTCTTAGCCATAGGCACGGCATTCGTAGCCAATTTCCCGCCAATAGGTTTCTTGTCGATACCAGAAATATAGCCGCAACAATCACCTGCGGCATATACATCAGGAATATTTGTGCGCATCCGGCTGTCAACAACGATACCCTCTTGATCCATTTCAAGGCCCTGTCCTTGGAACAACCGCACCTCAGGCTCCATGCCAACAGCAAAGCAAATGAAATCGCGAGTTGGGTTTAAATTAATGGTTTCGCCATTGGACAGTACAACTTGCTCAGCCTGCTTATCCGTCTTCTTTATTCGCTCCACTTTAGATGACAGAATTAATTTAATTCCCTGTTGCCGTATCGTCTCATGAAGAGGCGTGGTCATATCTTCATCTGCCATAGCCGGCAAAACACGAGAAGCCATATCAATCAAACACACATCCATCCCGCGCGAACGATAAGCCTGCGCCTGCTCAATGCCGATCGCACCGGCGCCAACCACGATCGCTCGCTTCGCTCCGTTATCAATTTTCTCCCTAAGTGCTTCCATATCACGCTGGGTTTTAACTGTATAAACATTCATCGCGTCTGAACCAGGTATAGGGGGGACAATGTTATTGGCGCCTGTAGCAAGAAAAAGAATGTCCGCTGTGTAAACGTCGCCCGCGTCATCCACTACGCTCTTTGCCTTTAAATCAACCTTGCTAGCTGCCCTTTGTATCAAATCGACCCCTACGTCGGTTACCAATTCATTCCTTTTAAACACCTTGGAGGGATCAAAGAGCCCCTCCAGAGCATAAGGAATGGCACAATATACCATTGAATGTTTCTCCGGCCGAAGCATGGTAATAGTTGTTTTAGGCTTGAGTTTTTTCAAGGTTCGGCAAAAAGTAATGCCTGCCGGACCGCCGCCTATAACTAATACTTCCGTTTTAATTTTTCGATCAGCCATTTCTATACCTCAAACCCCATAAACAATTTCTAATCTAAATTACAAGTCCCCGTGGGACACGAACCCGAAGAAGACGAAGAGCCGCCGTTAATGGTGAAACTAAAAGGGGCGAACACCTTTTTGATACGCTTGCTGTTGCATTTTTGGCATTTCAGTTCTTCTCCTCCCGTCCCGACGCCCACGAGCATATCAAATTTCTCGCCGCAGTCTTTGCACTCGTAGCTGTAAACAGGCATATTAACCTACCTTATCTTTAAATATTTCGGACCAGATATATCTTTATAAAGGTTTCACAATAACTTTTCCGCGCCCGAATAGACTTCCTCTATACTCAAGGCCACCGCGGCATGGCCGGGGTGATTCCCGGGATTCCATTTCTTCATATCATCAAATATCTCACCGTCCTTGTGATATTCCAGCGAACCGTTGACCTGGTACGCCTTCCCCTCCTTGGTGATAAACAACAGCGATCCTTTAGAGCCGGCCAATATGTTATCACGCGTCTTGCTCATGTAGTTATCCGCGACGACCAGTCGATCATCGCCGAAAATACCCACACAGGTCACATAAATGACATTCGGCGCCCCCGCCGCGTTGACCGTGCTAAAAATCACCGCTCCCTCATGTGCTTCCCACGCCTCGCGTACAATTTGGGGTAAAGTTGCCATTTTCTCGCTCCTTTCACTTATGAATTATTATCCTTTTACCTTAAAACTGATCAGCGCAAACCTTCATCCGTGCTACCGTCCGGCATCATCCAATCAGGATGCGGTTCCCCCCTCTCCTCCATTTCAAAGCGAACGCAACTTCCCCAATCCCCCTTGCAATACAGCTCCACCAATTTCCCGTCCAGCTTACCCGCCTCGTAAAACCTCTTCATCGGACACATGCGGTACCACCTACACTCGGCGAGCACCGTTCTCAGCTTACAATAGTTTCGCGTCATATCTTTCCCAACACCGTCAACCCGGCCTTGGTCTTCTGCCCGATCTTAACACGCAATCCGACCCTCTTCGGCAAATAAGTCTCAACGCGCGAGCCAAAGACGATCCTGCCCAGGCGTTCTCCCTGGGCCAAGCGGCGACCAACAAAACACCGGCACGTGATCCGCCGCGCGATGAACCCGGCTATCTGTACCACCAAAACGCGCATTCCATCTTTTTTCAGGCCGATGTAGTTGCACTCATTCTCCGCCGTCTGCTCCGCCCTAAAAGCGACGCGGAAACGCCCCTGCCGATAGTGAACTACCACCGACCTTGTCGGTGGCTTCACAGACTCTCTCCCCCGGCGGGAGAGGGAAGGGTGAGGGGGATGAGCTTTTCACCCTCCCCTTTATCCCCTCCCTTCAAGGGAGGGGATGCTCCACCAACTTCGTTGGTGGACAATAATTGGTGTGGGGCCTTCGCCCCCAT
>JAUXIB010000202.1 GCA_030621225.1 candidate division FCPU426 bacterium | reverse complement strand
TTCTTATTCCGCAAGTTAAAAGACACAAGCCCCACCGGAACAAAAATACTCGGGCGTTAGCCCGGGGATTCTTATTCCGCAAGTTAAAAGACACAAGCCCCACCGGAACAAAAATACTCGGGCGTTAGCCCGGGGATTCTTCTTTTCCCATGTTCCGGCCGGCCAGCCAGCCGGTGGTCCAGGCGTTTTGGAAATTGAAGCCGCCGGTGATCCCATCGATATCAAGTATCTCCCCGGCAAAGTAAAGTCCGGGATGCTGCCGGCTGCCCATCGTCCTGAAATCTACTTCCTTTAGTTGCACTCCGCCGCAAGTCACGAATTCTTGTTTGTTGGGATTGATCCCCTGGACCTGGTATGAACCGTCCGTGAGTTCGCTGGTCAGCAGTTTGCTCTGTTTGTTTGATAGGTCGGCCCAGCGCTGCTGATGGGGGATGCCGCTGGCCTTGAGCAGCCGTACCCAGAGACGGCGTGGCAGCTCAAAGGGGCAATAGGCGCTGACGACCAGGCGTGGTTTGTTTCGCTTGCTGCTCTTAAGTGTTTGCTCGATTTTTTCTCGTGATAGAGTGAGCCAATCGATCTGTAACTGCGCCTGGTAATCCAGCTTGTGCAGGGTGCGCGCCTCCCGGGAGGAAAGGGACAGTACGGCCGGCCCGCTGAGCCCGTGATGAGTTATCAGGATGGCCCCCCGCTGTTTGAGCTTGCTGCCCTTGAGTTGTAATTGCGCTCCCTCCACCGAAAGGCCGGACAGGCCCGTTAGCCTCTCATCAGTGATGGCGAAAGTGAATAGCGAGGGAACTGGGGGCAGGATGCTGTGCCCGAGCGCCTTGGCCCAGGCGTGGCCTGCCGGAGCACTACCGGTAGCCAGTAGCAAGCGGTCGCAATCGATGGGCTCCTCGGTTCTGGTCTCAAGGCGAAAGCGGCGAGGGCTCTTAGAGCTGATTGAAGTGATATCGATCCCGGTGGAGAGCTTTACTCCGGCGGACTCGGCAGCGGCGGTCAGGGCATCGATGATAGCGGCTGATCTGCCCTTGGCTGGGAACAGCCGTCCCTCGGCTTCCTGGCACAAGGGGACACCGCGCTCCTCGAACCAGGTCATTGTATCGCGCGGTTGGAAACGGCTGAAAGGTCCGATCAATTCCTTGCTGCCGCGGGGATAGTTTTCCGCTAATTTGCGAGGCTCAAAACAGGCGTTGCTGAGATTGCAGCGGCCGCCGCCGGAAAGGCGGACTTTCTGCAGTACCTGGTCTGTTTTTTCGAGTATGGTCAGGCTGCAGCCTGGCCAGCTTTCGGCGCAGGTGATAGCGGCAAAGAACCCGGCGGCGCCGCCGCCGATCACCACGATTTCTAACGCTTGTGATTCGCTGATGGATCTCATGTGTGGTCTGATTGTATTCCTATGTGCCCGTTTTTTATGCCCAGAGGCATTTTTTATGCTTGACTGACTTTTTCATAAGTGACGGCGTTTAAGGCTCATGACGCCTCTGTGGAAAATAATAATTTCTACCGAAGAGAGAAAACTCAAGATTATAGCTGGCTAGCACGGCATCGCGAAAATCGGTGGGGAAATAGTCTTCTTGTGGGAATGGATATAGTTCGATCATGGTGAAGCGAGTGTTGGCTATATCCGCGAGTAGGTTATCCGCTTTAAATATGCCGCGTGTATAAAGATTAGCGAGCTGGTGGGGTTCGTATACCAATTGTTTGCCGCTTAAAACAGCGAATTCGTGGTCTCGGGCTAAGACGGGACCTTTTAGTTGTTGGAAGACTGCCAGTGTTTTCAGCTTTGCTTGTCGTTCCGCCGCTGATGGCATCTGGGGAATGGGATTTAGCGCGTTGGTGAAGAAGGCCAAGGCCAGGAGGGAACAGGCGGCGACGCGCGACCAGAAAATCCGGGTCGAGAATATCTGTTTGAGAACGATGCCGCTGATCATGATCGATACCGCCATCAGTTCCAGAAAATAGTTCTCCGCGGCACCGCTTTTGCCGATCCCCAAGAGAACGAGTAAGGCGAAGGGAAGATAATAGGGGAACGGTCCGTTTGAGCGAGTAATGCCTAGACGGATATATAGAAAGCATCCCAGCAGGAGGATCCAGTGGTGGCGCATAAAGAGCAGAGAAAAGTGTCCCAGTTGGGCAGTGAGGAAAGGATGGATGTTATAAAAGACCGTCTGCTTGATAAATTCGCCCCCGCTTGCCATTTGGAGCCAGCCGCTGATGCAAAGGAGCGGCAGCAGCAGCGCCGACAAGAAGGCCGGTAGATCCCGGCGGCGGCGAATCAGGAGAAAAAAGACCAGGCCTGCTGTTCCCAGCAGGAAGCTCTGCTTGGTGAGCACGGCCAGCGCGGAGCAAAGCCCGGAACAGAAGACGGCCTTTTTGCTCCCCGAAAGATTGAGAAAGCTGTAGGCGCCGATGATAAAAAAGAGCGCCAGTAGGTCTACCCTGCAGAGTGTCGCCCAGACCGGGGTAGGGTGTGAGAGGAGAAAATAGAGCGATAGCGGTATGGCTAGCGTCATGGTTAATTTTTCGGCCCGTAGGTTAACGAACAGCAATAAGCAGACAGCTAGCGCGCTCAGTAGGGAAATGGCCCGTCCCGGTAAAAAGGAGGGCTGGCCGGCAGGAGACACTAAACGTAATAGCATTTGGTAGCAGGGAGTGTAACAGGTATTGATGTAAGGGAACATCTCAATGTCCTGATAGATCGATTGTCCCGTTTGCAGCAGGCGCACCTGATTTAGGATGATGGATTCACCGTAAGCGAGCTGAAAGGGGTAAACCATTCGTCGGCTGCTAATGGCGATGAAGACCAGCAAAAGGATGGCGGCCAGAGCAAGGATGATTACCAGCGGAGATTTTTTGTGACGTTGCAGAAAAGCGGCTGTGGATTTCTCGAGTGACATTAGGTTATTTTATCATAACCCTCATTGTTTTTTTGTTAATCCTTCCGCTTATCCATGCCGTTGATGAGGCCGGATATCATTTTCACAATAACTTCAATTTTATCCTTACGGGAGATTTTTTTGCAGCTCTCCTGTTTGCGTGCAAAGCGCGTTGTCCTGTTCTCCCGCTCTGCAACCAATAAAAAGTAAAATGAGGGGGCCAGGTCCCTGTACCACTCGTTTTCTCGGGTACAGGACGGGTCTGCTTGCCGATGATGTTCTGGTGGAAATCAAAGAGATGAAATCTGAGTAGGTCAAAAACCGTCATGAGTTTGGGTAGGCATTGACGAAATTTGTTATTACCGGGTGCGGTGCGAAGCATAAATGTTGTCCGCACCCGGTAACACGGGGCATACAAGCTAAACGCTTGCTCTAATAGATACCGTTAATAACCAAGATGAGAACTATTTATTGCTCATCCTTAGTATATTTGCTATCTTAAGTTATGAACCTTATGTTGAGTAAAAGGAGAATTTATGAGTAGCGAAGCAGTCAAGGGAAAGACAGCTCTGGTCACCGGCGCCAGCAGGGGAATTGGCAAGCAGATATCGCTGGCCCTAGCTAAGCTCGGCTGTAACTTGGTGCTGCAGAGCCGGGAAGTTGGCAATACAGACGCAATCGCGCAGGAAGTGAAGGATGCCGGCGCGGAGGCCCACCAGGTCTCGGCAGAGCTTTCGGACCAGGCCCAGGTCGACGCGATGCTGGAGGGGGCCCAGAAAGGCGGCGGCCAGATCGACCTGGTATTCAACAACGCCGCGATAATGACCGAGTACAGACAGGATCCCTGGCAGATGCTGGCTGAGGATTTTAGAAAGAGTTTTGAGGTGAACGTGATCAGCCTGGCCAGGATCTGCTACAAGCTGGTGCCACCGATGCTGGAGCGGAAGTGGGGCAGGATAATCAACGTGACTTCCGGGGTCGCGGACAATCCCTCGATGATGGCCTACGCGACTTCCAAGGCCGCGGTGGACAAATTCGTGCGGGACTTCGCGCCTAGCTTCAAGGATACAGGGGTGATGATGAATTTGCTCGACCCGGGCTGGCTGAAAACCGACCTAGGAGGAGACCAGGCGCCCAACGCGGTGGAGGATGTCATCCCGGGAGCGCTGGTGCCGGGATTGCTGGACGATGGTATCAGCGGCCGTCTCTTTCGCGCGCTGGATTACCAGGGGCTGAGTATTGAGCAGGCGCTGGTGAAGGGCGCGGAAATTAAGGGGTGAGGAGTCGAGCAGGAGATGAGCGATCAGCTACTGATAACAAGAAGCAGGCTGGTGAAGGACCTGAAGCGCATCGGTCTTTGCGAGGGGCAGATCGTGATGCTCCAGGGGGAAGGGACCGCGTCTAGAATTGTGACTTTTTGGGGTGAGAGGTACTTGGCGAAAATGTCAAATGTCAAGACCTGGCCCCGTCTATCCTGAAGTCGCGTTACCATTTACCGAGCTGGCATAGCAAGAAAAAGCGCGTGGTGTTTCTTGATCTGCGTGATTTGAATGATGTGGAAAGATTACA
>JAUXIB010000016.1 GCA_030621225.1 candidate division FCPU426 bacterium | reverse complement strand
CCACACCTCTGGGGTGCGCACCCCAGAGGTGTGGAATATAATAAAAACATTAATCCAAAAGCATGCTCTTGTACACCGCTAACTGCCGATAATAATCGACCATATCTTCAACAAAATTGGCATATTCTTTAAAATTTATCTCTAATACATCATGGTATCGACAGATCTTATCCCCCTTGTTTACCTTGGACACATATTCTTTATAGGATGATGCCAACCATTCCCCGGCATTCGTAACCAAACCAGCAGTAACAGGATTAAGATGGACATACCTCGTCAAATGCAGTAGCTCTTCCGTGCTTTCTACAAGCACGTTTTTAAACTTCCCTTGCCACAAGGGACCCTTCCTACTATGCCTAATATTAAAATAGCGTGTATAACTATTAAGAGTATTCCCCACGAATCTGGACACCCCGTTTTCTTTTAACTGCTTAACAACTAAATGCAAATGAGTAGGCATGAGGCAATAAGCAATGATTTCAACCAACTTTTTCTTTTCTTTTAACACCGAAGAATAATTATAAAAATCTTCTCCAAATTCGATCAATCTCATATATTCAGACAACCTTAATGGTTGCCCTTCGTACTGATAAAAACAAATAGCTTCTTTCATACGCACAAACTCCGCAACATTGCAAAATATCCTATACCCCGCAATGCTCTTGGTAAATACGTGGTAGATCCTATCCGTCTCAAGAAATGTTTTCCTCATAGCCATGCTTCCCCCCTTTCTTAATTTTCCCACACCTCTGGGGTGCGCACCCCAGAGGTGTGTAGTGATAATTCTATACTATCACCTACACATGACAAAAATGGGGTGTTTGAAAGAAAAAAGAATAAAAACTGAAGATTTCCACACCCCGGAGGTGCGCACCCCAGAGGTGTGGGGAACAAACGGAAAGATCAGCCAATCAAGCCGCCGGCATAGGACACCAGCACTTGCAGTTTTCCAGGAAGGATACCAACTAAGAAGATCAAGAACACACAGACAATAACCACCGCCAGCGCCCAGCCGGAAACCAGCGCCTGTTTCTTCGGCGCATCCGTATGCATATACATCATAACCAATACCCGCAGGTAGTAAAAGGCCGCTATTACGCTGTTTAAGACACCGATCACCGCCAGGTAAATCAGCCCGGTTTTAACGGTGGCGCCGAAAACCAGGAATTTACCCATGAACCCCGCCAATGGCGGAATCCCCGCCAGCGAGAAGAGAATCACCGCCATCAGTCCGGCCTGCAAGGGTTGCCCCACAGCAAGCCCCTTAATATCTTTAAGTTTCCTGCCCAGGCCCCCTTCCTCCCAAAGCATGATCAAACCAAAAGCGCCCAGGTTCATGAACAAATAAACCGTAAGATAATAAAGCAGTGAAGTAATGTGCATTCCTTCGGGAGATACATCCGAGCCGTAGTAACTACCCAGATAAGCGGTTAAACCCACCATCAAATACCCCGCGTGCGCGATGGAAGAATAAGCGAGCATTCGCTTTACGTCATCCTGTCTGAGCGCAACCAGATTTGCCACCGTCATGGTTAGCACCGTTAAGACCCAGAAAACTGTCAACGAACGATCGGAAGCAACCGAAGCAATCGGCAGCAACCTCAGCAGTATAGCTACCACGGCGACCTTAGGTCCCACGGACATAAAGGCAACCACCGGCGTGGGCGCACCCTGATAAACGTCCGGAACCCAAAGATGAAAGGGCACCGCCGCCAGCTTGAACAGCAAACCGATCAACAGCAGCGCCAGCCCGGCAACGAGTAGCGTCTGACGTCCATCAACCAATAACCCCAGCATCCGATCAATGCTTACGGTACCGCAGGCGCCAAAAACCAGGGCCAAGCCCATCAAGAAAAACCCCGAAGCATAAGAACCAAGCAGAAAGTATTTAACCGAGCTTTCAATAGCCAGGCGATCATCACGCCGATAGGCACAGAGGGCATAGAGCGCCAGCGAGGTAAGCTCTAAACCGACAAATATCACCATCAGGTTGAGCCCGGAGGTCATCACCATCAAACCAAGCGCCGCAAAATCAAGCAATGAGAAATATTCCCCGGCCATTTCCTCACCGCGGCGCAAATAGGTCATCGAGAGAATAACAACCCCCGCAAGCAGGACCAGGAAGAAAAGATTGAGATAATTAGCCAGACCATCCAGGATGAGCAACGAACTAAAAGCCCGTCCCGGTATAGCGGATAATCTTTCCCAACTAATACAAATAGCTGCCGCCAACGGCACTAGATTAGCGATAAGCAGATAAACCTTGCGCCAGCGTACCGGGAAAACAAAAGCCGCCAGCGAAAGTATACCGGCCAAGACCACCAATAACTGTGGGGCGATGGTTTTGCTATCTATTAACAAATTATATAGGGTCAACGGATATCTCCTTTCGAGAGTGAACAACCACGCTGTCGCTTGCCCTGAGTAAGGCCGGAGGCCGCACCGAAGGGCGCGTTGCCTGCCTGCCCTGAGTAAGGCCGGAGGCCGCATCGAAGGGCTCGGGACTCGTGTCTAATTCCAAATTTATCTGCTCGAACTTCAAACCTCGTTTCCCGACACCAGAAATCAACGGCTGATTACCAGAGATATCGGAGTATCGAGGGTTCGGAGTATCGGCATCTAGTACTGAGATGTTTGATACGCCGATGTGAGACACGCTAACGTCCGACGTTCCAACGTTAGACCTCAAGTGCGGCAGACTTGAAGTCTGCACCATAAAGCCAACGTTGGCGTTGATCTTGTCGAGCATGATATTCGGGAAAAAACCCAGGATCAATACCAACGCCGCCAGGGGCAGAAAGGCCAGTATTTCACGCGGGCAAAGATCAGGCAACTTAGCGTTGGCGCCCTTGGGCACACCGAAGAATACCCTTTGATAGGCACGCAGCATATACATCGCCGAGATTATCACCCCCAGCGCCGCCAAGACAGCGAACAGCGGGCTGACACGAAAAACTCCCAGTACCACCAAAAACTCGCCCACGAAACCGTTAGTCAAAGGCACACCTATCGAACCAAGCATGAATAGCATAAAGAAAGCGGCATATAGCGGCATACTCTTGACGATGCCACCAAAATCCGCGATAAGTTTAGTATGACGCCGCTCATAGAGCACTCCTACCGCCATGAACAGGGCAGCCGAATTGATGCCGTGATTAACCATCTGCAGAATACTTCCGGACAACCCTTGCGTCGTGAGCGCGAAAGAACCAAGCACCACGAACCCCAGATGGCTGATGGAAGAATAGGCAATAAGCTTCTTGAGGTCCGGCTGGACCATAGCTACCAGACCACCGTAGATGATACCGATCACCGCAAGCGTAGCGATCCACGGCCAGAATTCACGCGCAGCCTGCGGAAAAAGCGGAATACAGAAACGCACCAAGCCATAAGTTCCCAGCTTTAGCAGCACGCCCGCCAGCACCATGCTGCCCGGTGTGGGCGCTTCCACGTGCGCCACCGGCAACCAGGTATGGAAGGGGAAAAGCGGCACCTTGATGGCGAAAGATATAGCGAACGCCAAAAAGAGCCAGGTCTGCACCTCCGGCGGGAGACCGAGCTTGAACAACTGTTGCAAATCAAAGGTTAGCGTTCCGGTTACCGCCTGGTTGTAAAAGGCCAAGTAGAGTATGCCGACCAGCATCAATACACTACCCGCCATGGTAAAGAGGAAGAACTTGACGGCGGCATAGATGCGCCGCTCCGAGCCCCAAATACCGATCAGGAAATACATGGGGACAAGCGTGATCTCCCAAAAAACGTAGAAGAGGAAAAGGTCGCGCGAACAAAACACACCCAGCATACCGGTGGTTAGCAACAACAGCAAAAAGAAAAACTCCTTCACCCGCTTATTGATCACCAGCGTAGAATAAAGCACCACCGAACACATCAGCACCGTAGTCATCATCACCATCATCAGCCCCAAGCCGTCAACACCCAGATGATAGCCGATACCATAGGCAGGGAACCAGGGCGCCAGCTCGGCGAACTGCACCCCGGCAATAGCGCCGTCAAAACGCATGAAGAGGGGAATGGAAACGATCAGGTCAAGCAAAGTGACAATAAAAGCGACACTCTTGATCAACCCCGGCTTCCTACCGGGAAGCAACAGTATCAACAGGCTGCCGGCCGCAGGCAGGAAAATTATTACTGATAGTATGTGTTGGTTCAATTGTTCCATATTAGTATCTCGTGATTACCCCTTGATAAAATAACCGATCACCGCCACCGCCCCAACCAGAAAATACAACGCATAACGACGCACCTGACCGGAAGAGAACAAAGCCAGCAGGCGACCCGCCATCTGAGTCCAAACCCCCTGGAAACGCACCAAGCCGTCTATCACACCGTCGTCTATTACCTGCCAGAATATTTTACTCAACCTATTCAGCGGCCGCACGAGGACCGCGTCATATATCTCATCCACGTAATACTTCCCTACCAGCGTCTTATGCGCCGGACCAAACTTTCTCGTCAATAATTCCAAGCGATCGCGCCTGGCAAGTACCAGATGCCTGGCCAGCCAAATGCCGAAAAAAGCCAGCGTGACCGAAAAGATAGCCAGGACTATCTCCAGCTTTAGGTGGTGCTCCCCACCAGCTGCATGGTGTCCACCAGCTAAAAGGGGCGCCAGGAACTGATGGAAATAGTTATGCTCCCCCAGGAAGGAAATGCCAACCCAGCCGCCAACCAGCGAGAGAATGGCCAAAACCACCAAAGGCACGGTCATCAAAGCCGGTGACTCATGTACCTTGCCGAAATCAGGCCCGCGGTGCTTGCCGTGAAAAGTCATGAAGACAACGCGGAAAACATAAAAGGACGTAAGCAAGGCGGTAAAAGCACCGATACCCCAGATGATATAATGATGCCCAGCGAATGCTTTGAAGAGGATCTCATCCTTGCTGAAGAAGCCGGCAAAGGGGAAGATTCCCGCTATCGCCAGCGAACCCCAGAGGAAGGTCCAATAGGTTGTCTTGAGCTTGGCCTTCAGCCCCCCCATCTTGAACATATCCTGCTCATCATGCATAGCGTGGATGACACTGCCCGAACCCAAGAACAAGAGGGCCTTGAAAAAAGCGTGGATCATCAGGTGAAAGAGCGCAACAATATAGGCGCCGAGCCCGCAGGCCATAAACATATAGCCCAATTGGCTTACCGTAGAGTAGGCCAACACCCGCTTGATATCACGCTGCGCCAAACCAATGGTGGCGGCAAAAATAGCGGTAGCCGTGCCTACGATCAGCACCACCGTGAGTGCTGTAGGATCAAGCTCAAACAACGGACGGCAACGGATCACCATATAAACGCCTGCGGTAACCATAGTAGCAGCGTGGATCAGCGCCGAAACCGGCGTGGGGCCTTCCATCGCGTCCGGTAACCAGACATAGAGCGGTAACTGCGCGGACTTACCCATGGCGCCGACAAACAGCAACAGTGATACTCCCAGAGCTATTTGAGGATCTATCTCACCCACCATCGCCGCGGCAAACACCTGCCGGTAGTCCAGCGAGCCGACGTTAGCAAATAGTAACGCCAAACCGAGTAAGAAGCCAAAATCACCGATACGGTTAACGATAAAAGCTTTCTTGCCGGCGTCAGCGGCGGATTTTTTGTGATGCCAGAAGCCGATAAGTAAGTAGGAACATAGCCCTACCCCCTCCCAGCCGGCGAAAGCAAGCGGAAAATTCCCGGCCATCACCAGGATCAGCATCAGCCCGGCGAATAAATTAAGATAGCTGAAATAGCGCGCGAAACCATTGTCGTGCGCCATGTAGCCGACGGAATAGACATGGATGAGAAAGCCGACCCAGGATACGACCAGCATCATCACAACAGAAAGCTGATCGACCAGGAAACCAAACCCCACCGAGAGCTCACCGGAAGTCATCCAGTTGTAAAGCTCACCGTAAAGGGAACGCTCCTCTACCGGCAAACGCAGCAGATCGAACAGCGTCATCGTGGAAAAAATAGCAGCCGCAAGCATCGCGGCACAAGCGATAAGTCCCACCAGTGGCCTGGGCAATCGCTTGCCTATCAGACCATTGATCGCCGCGCCGGTAAGCGGTAAAAACGGAATTGTGTATGTGTACCAATTCATTATCTCGTATCTCGCAGCTAGTAGCTCGTAGCTCGTTTATGCATCTGACGGCTCACCTTTACTGCCCACGAGCTACCAGATACGAGCTACTGCCGTTTATCCTTTCATCTCATCAAACCAATCCACCCTGGTCTCGCCGCGCAGCCTAAAGGCCGCCACAACTATCGCCAGACCGACCGCCGCCTCAGCGGCAGCCACGGCCATCACGAAAAAGACCAGCGCCCTGGCCTCCAACCCTCCCGCGGCGGCAAAAGACGCCAGCGCCAGGTTCGCGGCATTTATCATCAGCTCAATGCAAATAAACATAGCGATGATATTCTTACGCAGCAGGAACCCCACGGTACCTATCGCGAATAATATCAAGCTTAATGTAAAGCAGCCATCAACCATGTTTCGTATCTCGTTTCTCGTAGCTCGTAGCTAGTTACCACCTAACCAAGCCTTTAACCTTCTCAACCTTCAACCTACAAACCACGAACTATCTGGCTTTCCGCTTAGCCAACATAATAACCGCGATCATCGCCACCAGCAATACCAACGACACCAATTCAAATAAATATACATAATCCACCAGGATGATCTTACCCAGCGACTCTATCTCAGGCGCAGCCGCTCCACTGACTACGCCACCCAGGCTCAACGCCGACCAAAGCAAAACTCCGCCATAGATCATTGACAACCCGAGCAACAAGGCGACAAGCCCCTGTCCCGGCAGTTTACTGTCCGCCGCCCGCTCAGACTGTGGCCCAATAATCATAATGATAAAGAGAAAAAGAACCATTATCGCCCCGGCATAAATGATCAATTGGAATATCGCCAGCACCGTAGATCCCAACAGATAAAAACACAAGGCGACACACACCTGCACCACGATCAAGAAAATGGCAGAGTAGATTACCTTGCGATGCAGGATAACCGCCAGCGCCAAAAGCACTGTTATACCGGCTAGGATGTAGAACATTATTATTCCCATGATCTCCGACTATCGGCTATCGTCTATCGTGCTTCCAAGTGACGATAGACGAGTAACGAACTTCACGCTCCCCAAAGGCTCCTGCGCCCCGTCTTTTTAATCTCCCCGCCAACCGACTCTTCATCAAGCTCAAGGCCTTCGGCCAGCAACTTGTCCTTGGTATATATCATCTGATTACGCGTGTTCACCGCCATATCATAACGACGAGAAAGCGCGATTGCCTGCTTGGGACAAGCCTCCTCACAATAGCCGCAGAAGAGACAGCGTTCAAGCATAATAGAATATATTTCAGCGTACTGCCGTTCCGGATGCTTCAGCTCGTCTTCGCTTTCCGCCGCTTCTATGAAGATACAGTGGTTAGGACAAACAGCCGCGCAAAGGCCGCAGGCCACACAACGTTCCTCGCCATTTTCCCCCGGGCGGAAATAATGGATACCACGATAAGCAGCATAAGGCTGGCGTTTTTCTTCAGGATACTGCTGGGTGGACTTACGACTAAAGAATTCCTTCAAGGTGATCGATAGTCCTTTTAGCAACGCTGTTATATGTCTAACAATCATTGTTCGCTCGTAACAGGTTTCATCACAGCACCCCCGCACTTATCAAGACGCCCGTCAACAACACATTGAACAAGGCCAGCGGCAACAGGAACTTCCAACCGAACGACATCAGTTGGTCATAACGCACCCGCGGGAAAGTCGCCTTGATCCACATGAAAAAGAAAATAAAGGCCATCATCTTCAGAAATAACCAGGCAGGCCCCGGCACAAAAGATAGCTGCCAACCAAAGGGCGCCTTGCCCCCACCCAGGAACAGACAACTGATAATGGCTGATCCGCCGATCATCGCCGCGTATTCCCCCATAAAGAACATCGCGAATTTCATACTGCTGTACTCAGTATGATAGCCACCGGTAAGCTCGGTCTCCGCTTCCGGCAGGTCAAAAGGCCCACGGTTCAGCTCGGCCACCATTGCTATCAAAAAGCAAACGAACCCCAGAAATTGCGGCAACAATAAGATGTACCGCTGCTGCTGCCAATCCACGATACCCCGCAGGCTAAGCGTGCCGGTGGTCATCACCACGCCAATGATAGACAAACCGAGCACCAATTCATAAGAGATCATCTGCGAAGCCGCCCTTAAGCCACCCAAAAGCGAATACTTATTATTTGAGGCCCAGCCACCCAGCACGATACCATAGACGCCAAGCGACGATAAAGCGAATATATAGAGGACACCGATATTCACTTCCACTATCTGCAAGTCCAGAACATAACCGCCCAGGCGCAGCTCACCAAAGGGGATGACGGCAAAGATCAGCAGCGCCGGTAACATCGCCAGGAAAGGCGCCAGAATATAAAGCGGTTTATCAGCATTACGCGGGATGATGTCTTCCTTCATCAAAAACTTGATCCCGTCCGCTATCGGCTGCAACAATCCCCAGGGGCCGACCCGGTTCGGTCCTATTCTTGACTGAAACCAGCTCCAGATCTTGCGCTCGGCCAGGGTGGCGTAAGCCACCAACAGCAGTGCGCCGACCACTACGATCAGCGATTTTAGCAAGCCTATACCTATCGCTATACCGAGCTCGCCGGTTATGAATGTTTTCAATTGTTCGATCATTTCTTTCCAGTCACGGGTCCCGCGTCACTGGTCACGAGTCGCTGTTGACACGCGACGCGCGACACGAGACACGCGAACAACTCTTTACCTGACCTTCCGAACAGCCACCGCACATCCCACCGCCCTGCCTTTGCTATCCGGCGCAGGCAATAACGCCGCGGCAGCCGCGCCGGGAACGTAAGCCGGCACATATACTACGCCGGAAATGTTCCCCTCAACCACCTTCAATTTACCGCGGAGCTTACCGCGCCGCGAGACCACTTCTACTAAATCATCATTCGCTAGCTTCAAGCGCACCGCGTCACGCCCGCTCATCTCCACCACCGGCCGCGGCATTCGTTCACTGAGCGCAGCGCTATGACCGCTATACGAGCCAAGCTGAAACAGCGAGTTGCCGGAAAGCATCAAAAAACGGTACTTCCCTCCAGGTTTTTCAACCAAGCCTTTCGTCACAAACGGCATCAACGTCCCGCCCGGCTTATTGTTACGCGTTTTTCCGCTAAAGTAACCGGGCAATAACTTTTCTATCTCACATCGCAAGGCAGCCAAGTCGGGGTAATTGGCCGCCACACCAAATCTTTCCATTAATCCCATCATAACTTGCCATTCCGTACGCGCCAATCCCAGCGGCTTTACCACCGGCTTAAAAGTACCTACCCGTCCGGAAAAATTAGTGTAGCTACCCTCCTTCTCCGCCCAGCTTACCCCCGGCAACACGACAGCCGCTGCACGCGAAGCTTCAGTCGCGAAGATATCCTGAACCACGAGAAAATCCAGTTTACGCAGTGCTTTACCCCAACGAGCCCCACCGAGCAACTGCGTCGCCGGATCCAGCCCCGCAATATAAAGCGCCTTGATCTGCCCAGCCTCGATCTTCTCCAGCAGCTCTGCCGCGGCCAATCCAGTCGCGCCAGGCACCTTAACATCCCAAATCTTCTCTACCTCCTCCAGGTTCCCACCGGGATAAAGCGACCTATCTCCTCCCATATCCAACACGCCGCGTGAATTACTGAATTCAGAAGCAAATACCACCGGCGGATCACATCCCTTGAGTCGCGCTAACAAGTATGCCAGATTCGCCGCGGCACGCGCGTAATCCGAACCCTTTTGCGTCTCATGCGCTAAATGTGAAATCAACAGCAGCGGTTTTTTCGCGGCATCAAGCTGGTCCGCCAGATCGGTCAATTCTCCCACAGAAATCCCGGTAGCGCGGGCCGTTTTCCCTGCCGTAAGCTTACGTACAGAAGAAGTGAATTCTCCCAGTCCCAATAGCCCTTTAAGCCCGCCACGCCGTTTGACTTTCTCCAGCAGACAACGCCCCAGATAAGCCATCAATACCGCGCCGCTGCCCGGCTTGATGCGCAGATCACTTGCGGCATAGTGGCTGAGCTTAGTCTCACGCGCGCTGGCATAGATCAGCCGCGCTCCGCCATAACGTGCCGCTTGTAGTACCCTGATCCCCAAAACGGGATGACTCTCGCTAAGATCGCTCTCCACGGTCAACAATAGATCAGCGGCAGTTATCTCCCCGGCTGCCGCCGTAGGCAGACCAGCCAATATCTCAAACGCCGCCTCCCGCCAAGCCAATTCACCCAAGCCGGCAGGCGCGCAGATCATACCGCTACCCAGACCAACACGCATCAGCTTTGAGAGGAGATAGCTCTCCTCGTTCGTGGCCTGGGATGAAATGATCCCGGCCACCGCCGCTGAGCCATAGCGAGAAGCAACCTCGCGCAGCCCATCGGCCGCGGCGTCCAGAGCGCGCGGCCAATCGCTCTGCTCTTGCTTCCTGCCCCGCTTGACGTATGGTGAACGCAGGCGATCTGCCGAATGCACATACTCATAACCAAACGCCCCCCGGCCGCAAAAGCTGCCGGCTGTCAATTCATCCTGATCATCAGGCCGCGTTCGCCACAATTTACCCTGCAAGAAAGAGTGCTGCTCGGGGTCACTGTAATCCAGCTTCAAGCGACAGCCGGTACCGCAATAACTGCAAACAGACGTTTCTTCGCTGAGGAAAAAAGGCCTCGCTTTATTTTTAAACGGCTTGGAAGTAAGCGCGCCAACCGGACAACTGGCGACACAATTGCCGCAGAATTCGCAATCCATCGGCACACCGAAAGCGGTGCCGACACTACCCTCAAATCCCCGGCCGGAATAACCGATGGCCCGCACTCCCTTCACCTCGTCACACACCCGCACACACTTACCGCAAAAAATACAGCGGCCCATATTACGTTCGATCATCGGACTATTTGTCACCACCGGAATGTCTTTACGCTTGTCGCTAAAATCCCCCGAGGTAACCCCGTACTC
Source organism: candidate division FCPU426 bacterium (assembly GCA_030621225.1). GTDB lineage: Bacteria > Oederibacteriota > JAUXIB01 > JAUXIB01 > JAUXIB01 > JAUXIB01. Next base: position 13,429 of record JAUXIB010000016.1, on the reverse strand, counting down.
AAAGGTCATATCCTGCAAGCGGCAAGCCCCGGAGGCATCGCACACCGGGCAATCAAGTGGGTGATGGACCAGCAAGAGTTCCAACAAGCGGCGGCGGATCTCATTCAAACGCTCGGTATTAACGCTAACCACCATACCGTCCGCGGCCGGAGTAGAACAAGCAGTCAACAGCTTACGGCTCCCCGCCACCTCCACCAGGCACATGCGGCAAGAACCATAAGCCTTAAGCCGCTTATCGTGACAAAGCGTCGGCACATACACCCCCGCCTTTTCAGCGGCTTGCAATATCGTAGCGCCGGGCTCTATCTCAACTTTTTTGCTTTCTATCGTTAGCTTCATTGTTCTCTTCAAGTCACGGGTCACGCGTCACGCGTCGATTGTCATGTCAGCGACACGCGACACAAGACGCGAGACGCGAGACTATCCAGCCGCATCCCGCTTCTTAGCTTTAGGGCAATCCTCCAATTCATCCTCGTTGATACCTTCCGTATCACAACGCAGGCAACGCCGCCCCTCTTCTCTGACCTGTTTAAGCGTCAGACAAAGCTCTACCTCCTCGAAATTACCCAGCCGCTTTTCTACCGGCAATTCCGGCAAATGCGGCCGTTTTAATACCGCGTCTTTCTCCGTCAACTTTATCGATTTCAAGCGCATCGCCGGTTCCACCACCCGATGCTGGTAAAACGGCTTGACCCCCTGCAAGTAATTATCGATCGCCTCAGCAGCACGTTTGCCGTCACCCAGCGCCTCAGTTACCGTAGCCGGACCGCGCACGCCGTCTCCGCCGGCAAATACCCCAGGACGCGTCGTCTCGCCACTATCGGCATCCGCCTCGAAAGTATTCCAACGGGTAAGCTTTAACCCGTCTGATTTCTTCAAGAAAGACATATCCGGCTCCTGACTGATCGCGGGGATAAGCGTATCCAACGGCACATTGAATTCCGAACCTTCAATAGGAACGGGGCGCCGCCGGCCGCTAGCGTCCGGCTCGCCGAGCTTCATGCGCAAACACTCCAGCTCACTTAACTTACCGTCCTTGGCTATCACCCTAACCGGCGCGACCAGGATCTCCAGCTTGATCCCCTCGGCATCGGCCGCGTCTACTTCCGCCTTGAGCGCGGGCATCTCGGTACGGCTGCGCCGATAGAGGATAGTCACGTCACAACCAAGCCGTCGGGCCACCCGCGCGGCGTCGATCGCGGCGTTACCACCACCGACCACGCCTACACGTGGGCCTACGGTCACCTTTTCGCCGAAATTAACCGCACGCAGGAAGCCGATACAATCTATGACCCCGGCTACGTCCTCACCAGGAATGTTAAGTTTTAAACTCTTGAAAGCGCCGATGCCCAGGAAAAGCGCGCCGTAACCCTGCGAGAATATCTCATCTATACTTATATCTCTACCCAAGCGGGTGTTATATTTGATCTCCACTCCCATACTCTCGATCACGCCTATCTCATACTGCATTATATCGCGCGGCAAGCGATAAGTAGGAATGCCAACGGTCATCATGCCACCGCCTACGTGCAGCTCTTCAAAAATGGTCACCGCGTAACCCTGGCGTGCCAGGAAAAAAGCACAAGATAGACCGGCCGGACCGGCGCCGACCACGGCAACCTTCTTCCCTTTATCCGCCGCCTTCGGTATGCGCGGCTTGATCTGGTGCTGCACCTCGTAGTCGGCCAGGAATCGCTTGACGTCACGAATAGCCAGCGGTTCGTCTACCTCGGCGCGGCGGCAATTCACTTCACAGGGGTGCGTACATACCCGGCCGCAGATACCGGGCAAAGCGTTGGTCTGGCGCATCACCGCCATCGCTTCGGTATATTTGCCCAGCGAGGCCAGGGTAAGGTAAGTCGGCACATCCATATTGATCGGACAGGTATACTGGCAAGGTGAGGAGATGATCTGCTTACAGGCCACCGCCGAGCAACGCTTGTGCTTGATGTGCTCCTCATATTCTTTGCGGAAATACTTGATCGTGGTCAAGACCGGATTAGGCGCCGTCTGACCCAGACCGCATAGCGAGGCATCAATGATATCATGGCCCAGCTTCTCCAACCGCTCGATATCACCCTCGCGGCCCCGGCCCTCACAAATATCGGTGAGGATGTTATACATCAGGCGTGTGCCAATACGACAAGGCACGCATTTACCGCAGGACTCGTCCGCGGTAAACGAAAGAAAATAACGGGCGATATCTACCATGCAAGTCCGGTTATCCAACACCACCATACCGCCGGAGCCCATGATCGCCCCCGTCTTGGTGATCGATTCATAGTCTACCGGCGTATCCAATAATTTCAGCGGCACACAGCCGCCTGAGGGACCACCCAGTTGTACCGCCTTCAGTTTACGCCCGCCTTTCACACCACCGCCGATATCCTCGATTATCGTGCGTAACGACACCCCCATTGGCACCTCTACTAAGCCAATATTATTGATCGCACCGGTAACGGCAAATACCTTTGTTCCCTTACTCTTCTCGGTACCAATAGACGAATACCATTTTGCTCCCTTGCGAATGATTATCGGTATATTGGCCAAGGTTTCCACATTGTTCAAGACACTCGGTTTATCCCAAAGGCCTTTTTGCGCCGGAAAAGGCGGCCGCGGCCGCGGCATGCCCCGTCTGCCCTCTATTGAACGCATCAAGGCCGTCTCCTCACCACAGACGAAAGCCCCCGCGCCCATATAAAGCCCGATGCTGAAATCAAAGCCCGTGCCCAGAATATTCTTACCTAAAAGCCCGTAATCCTCGGCCTGTTTAATAGCGATCTCCAGACGGTCTACCGCCAATGGGTACTCAGCGCGCACATATATATGGCCGTGCGTCGCGCCGATAGCCCGGGCGCCAATGATCATCCCCTCCAGTACCGCGTGCGGATCGCTCTCCAGAATACTCCGGTCCATGAAGGCCCCGGGGTCGCCTTCATCGGCATTACAGAGCATATACTTCTGATCGCTTTTCTCTCGCGCGCAGAATTCCCATTTCATGCCAGTAGAGAATCCGGCGCCGCCGCGACCCGCCAAGCCGCTCCGCTTGACCTCAGCAATGATCTTATCCGGCTTGATGCCGGTCAAGGCCTTTGCTGCTCCCAAATAACCTTCCCGGCCGATGTACTCATCTATGGATTCCGGATCTACCAAGCCGCGGTTCCTGAGCGCGATCGGCATCTGGCCCTTAAAGAAAGGAATATCGGTCAATTTAGGTAATACCGTACCGTCCGGCAACTGGTGCAGCAGTCGCTGTATCGGCTTCCCCTTGATAAAATGCTCGCGGACTATTTCGGCGGCGTGTTCCGGCTCTAATTCCTGATAGAATATCTCATCCGGATAGACCGTCATCACCGGGCCTTTGGCGCAGAATCCATTACAGCCGGTAAAAATAACGCGTACTTTGCGTTGCAACCCCTGCCGCTTGATCTCTTCACGTAACGCTTCCCCGACCTTAAAGGCGCCGGCCGAGACACAGCCAGTGCCGGCGCAAACCAGGCATTCGCGCTGGTAGCCGGTAGTGTTTTTAAGACCGGAGCGCATCCCCTGCTCGCCCTTTAGCTTGGCGCTCAGTTTCTTTAGCTTTTGTGGGGTCAATCTCATCTATTTATAACCTTTAATGATCTCAACCGCCTTCTGTGGATCAACCATACCGAAAGTATCATTATTAACGGTCATCACCGGCGCGCGCCCGCAGGCGCCCAGACAATAGACCACTTGAAAAGTATAACGCATATCCGGAGTGGTACTTCCCGCGGGAACCTTGAGCTCCTTGCTCAATGCCGCCGCGACCTTGTTGCCGCCCTTGACATAGCAAGCAGTACCGAAGCACACCTTTATCGTATGCCGACCACGTGGTTCGGTAGAAAAAAGCGAATAAAAAGTGACCACGCCATATACCTCGTGCCGGCTGACGCCCAGTCCATCGGCGATCCGGTTTTGCACGGAGGGCGGTAGATAGCCGCATACTTCCTGGGCCTTATGCAACACAAGGATCAGCGAGCCGGGCACTGACTTATACTGCTTGATCACCTGGTCTACCTGCTTGAGCTTGGGCTCGGTGATGCCTTTTTCAAGTTTAGCTTTTTGTTTCGCCATCTGCTTCCTCGGGCGACTGGCCAGTCGCCCCCACCTATTATTTTGTTGACGGGCTAGACGCCCGTCTTTTATCTATCTACTTCCCCTAAACATATATCCAAACTACCGATGATCGCCACCATATCGGCCAGCAAACATCCTTTGGACATCTGGTACAGTGCCTGTAAATTAACAAACGACGGGCCGCGTATTTTTAAACGATAAGGCATCTCACTGCCATCGCTGACCAGATAGAAACCGAGTTCGCCCTTGGGCGCTTCTACCGCGTGATATATCTCACCGGCCGGCACCTTGTATCCCTTGCTCAGCAGCTTGAACTGGTGAATAAGCGCCGACATATCCTCTGCCACCGCCTCCTTCGACGGCGGCACTATCTGCGGCGCGTCCGCCATTATCGGCCCATTCGGCAGATAGTCGAGCGCCTGCCGGACTATCGAAATACTCTGCCTAAATTCCTCCATCCTCACCTGATAGCGGTCATAAACGTCTCCCTTTTTTCCTACGGGCACGATAAACTTAAACCGCTCATAGTTAGCATACGGCTCGTCCACCCGGATGTCCCTGGCGACGCCACTACCGCGCAACGCGGGGCCGGACAGACCGATATCTATAGCCTGCCGCGCGCCGATCACCCCCACACCCTTGGTGCGTTTTAGCCAGATCGGATTGGCCGAAAGCAATCCGTCGTATTCTTCTATGCGCGCGGGAAAGTAAGCCAAGAAATCACGCACCAAACCCTCAAACTCCTCCGGCAACTCCCGCATCAGCCCACCAACGCGGAAACAAGAGGTAGTCAAACGAGCGCCGCAGTAATTCTCAAAAATATCCATGATGCGCTCGCGCTCGCGAAAACAATAGAGCAATACGGTCATCGCGCCAATATCCAAGGCGTGCGTACCCAACCAGATAAGATGGCTGGCAATGCGCTGCAATTCACAGAGGATCACGCGCACCGTCTTGGCCCGCTCCGGAACTTCCAAGCCAAGCGCTTTCTCCACCGTCTCAACCCAACCAAGGTTATTGATCGCCGCGCTCACGTAGTCAAGCCGGTCAGTAAGCGGCAACACCTGGTTGTAGGTCCTGTGCTCGGCTATCTTCTCGATGCCGCGATGCAGGTAACCAACATCCGGCCGGAGGTCCACAATTATCTCACCGTCCATCTCCAGCACCACGCGCAAAACACCGTGCGTACTTGGGTGCTGGGGACCCATGTTGAGCATCATGGTCCTGGGCGAAGTTTTCCTGCTCTTCAATGTTTTCATTTGCTATCCACCGTATCTCCAGATTCCGTAGTTCGTAGCTCGAAGTTCGTCCGCATCGTCCCCACGATACCCAAGCCCTTCCAGCCCGTCAGGTGTCTCGTGTCTTGGGTCGCGCGTCAGCAGACACGCGACAAGTGACAAGAGACTCGCGACTACCCAATTCTTATCTGCTTTAATTCAACTATCTGCGACAGCTTACGCAGTTCGTCTAGCGTGTCTTCTTTGGCCGAGTTATCGATGTTCATAACAGCGATAGCCTGGCCGCCGACCTTCTTGCGGCCCACGTTCATGCTAGCGATATTCACGCCCCTTTTACCCAAAATAGTACCCATCTTACCGATGATGCCCGGCTTGTCCGAATGATAAAAAATAAGCATCCGTTTACTCGGGTTGACATCGGTATCATAACCATCAATATTAATGATCCGCAGTTTATCACCACCCAGTACCGTCCCGGCCATGGTACGACTATCCTTGGCCGAACGAACCTTGACGTATACCATATTCTGATAATCTTTAGTCTTCTGACTGGTCCCCGCGATCACCTCGATGCCCCGCTCCCGCGCCAGATATTCGGCATTAACATAATTCACGCGTTCCGGCAAGACCTGCTCGAGTACCCCCTTTAAGAGCGCCACGGTTACCGCCTTAGTATTTGTCCCTTCCAGTTCCTCTCCGCTGTACTCCACACGTATACGGTTGATGCCGCCGTCAATCAACTGGGCCAGCGTACTGCCCATACCTTCGGCAAGTTTAAAGAAGGGCTCCAGAACCTTAAGTTCTTCCAGGCTTACCGTCGGCACGTTAACAGCATTGCGCACGGTATCTTTCAGCAAGGCGTCCACCACCTGCTCGGCTACCACCACGGCCACGTTCACCTGCGCTTCAGTAGTCGACGCTCCCAAGTGCGGTACCGCCACTACGTTAGCCAACGCTACCAGGGGATTGCCTATGGGCGGTTCCTTTTCGTAAACGTCCAGCGCAGCCCCGGCAACCTTACCGCTCTTTAGTCCCTGCAACAAAGCGACTTCGTCCACGATGCCGCCGCGCGCGCAATTAATGATCCGCACCCCCTTGCGCATCATCGCGATCTCCTTTTTCGAGATCAGGTGGCTGGTCTTGTTCGTCTTTGGCGTATGCACGGTAATATAATCAGACCCCTTGTAAAGATCACTGAGCTTGACCAGCTTTATCTTCAGCTGTTCAGCGCGCTCCGGATCAATATACGGATCATAGGCCAGGATCTTCATGCCAAAACTGAGCAAGCGTTTTGCCACCTGGATACCAATGCGGCCCAGGCCAACAATGCCCACCGTCTTTCCATAAAGCTCAGTTCCCATAAACTTACCCCGTTCCCATTTGCCACCCTTGAGCGAGGCACTGGCCTGGGGGATGTTACGCGAGAGCGAAAGGATCATGGAGATAGTATGCTCCGCCGTAGAAATGGTATTACCATCCGGAGTATTCATCACCACCACGCCGCGTTTGGTGGCTTCCTGCAAATCAACATTATCCACCCCTACTCCCGCGCGGCCAACGACACGCAGGTTCTTCGCGGCGGCTAACACTTCCTTGGTCACCTTGGTACCGGAACGAATAACCAGGGCGTGATAATTACCGATTATTTTTTTCAGTTTGTCCGGCGGTAGCCCCGGCTGGTAATCCAACTGCAAAGACTTATTGGCCTTAAATACCTTCAGCCCACCCTCCGACAATTTATCGCTTACCAAAACCTTATACATCATAATGTCTACCTCTGTTGCTAGTCCTTCGACTTCACTCAGGACAAATCTATTTGCCCCGAGTCTATCGAGGGGTTGCTAGTTGCTGGTCGCTAGCCCTTCGCCGTTACTTCTTGGCAAAACTTTTCAAAACGGCGGTGACACCGACACCCAATGTAAACTTATATCCCATCTCCTTTAATATCAATTCCAATACCCCAACCGCCTGGATAATATCCTTCTCCTCAGCATAACCCATATGGCCGATACGGAAGATCTTGCCCTTCAGATCGCCCTGTCCCCCGGCGATGGTTACCCCCCATTCGTCGCGGAATTTTTTGACCAAGGCCGCACCGTCAATTCCTTTGGGGACCTTGACCGAGGTGATCGCGTCGCTGCGATTAGCCACCGCAAAGAATTCCAATTTGAGCGCTTTGACTGCCGCCCGCATCGCCTCCGCCAAGCGGTGATGCCGCGCCCACAGCGCCTCCATGCCTTCGCCAACAACCATATCCACGGCCACCTTTAGTTGCCTTACCAAAGATACCGACGGCGTCCAGGGGCTGGTAGGACTCTTGGGATCTTTCAGCTTGTCTCGCGCGGCAGTCAGATCAAAATAAAAATACCCATGGTTACCGGCTTGTTTCTTGCGCTTCACCCGCTGCCAGGCCCGGGACGAGAGATGGATGAAAGCCAGTCCGGGCGGGATCATGAAGCCCTTCTGTGAACCGGAGATGGTCACGTCTACGCCCCACTTATCGGTAAAATAGGGTATGACCCCCATGCTGCTGATAGCGTCCACTACCAGCAAGGCGCCGTGCTTATGCGCTACCTTGGCCAACGCCTGGATATCATTGCAGACGCCGGTAGAAGTCTCGTTATGTTGGGTGAATACCAGCTTAATATCCTTATTCGCCCGCAACCGCTTATCAACTTCCGCCGGCTTTACGGCTTGACCCCAAGCATAGTAAAGTTTCTCTACCTGCGCGCCATAAGCCGCGGCGATCTTGCCCCAGCGTTCGCCGAAATTACCGATAGACGCCACTAATATTTTTTCGCCCGGCAAAACCAGATTGGCGACAGCGGCCTCCATGCCGCCCGTGCCGGAGCTGAAAAGAGTCAATACCGGGCCCCTGGTCTGAAATATCTCCTTCAAACCCTTACTCGCTTTGGCCAGGATAGCTGAGAACTGCGGCGTCCGATGGTGCATACTGGGTTGTGCCGCTTCTAGCAATACATCCGGCGGTATATCAGTCGGTCCTGGGGTCATCAAAGATCTTTTAAGCATTGGTTTCTCCATTTTGGTTAAGCGAGTCGGAACTAGTCCCGTACAGCGTATAGCGTGGTTGCCGTCTAATGTCACACGTTCAATGTCTAATGTCGCCTATGATGTCCTGCATTCGACGTTTGACCTTTGACGTTCGACATTCGACCAACTCCCCCCGGTATTCTGTATCCGGTATACACGGCTTCCGAGCAAAGTAGCCCACTACCGTCACTTGCTATCCAATCCTGCCTTACTTGCCTTTGTCGGCGCGTGACTCTTCGCGTCGCCGCGCAAAGGATACTCCTTACGCAGTGGGTGGCCTTGAAAATCAGGCCTGGTAACTATCCTTTCCAGATTCGGATGACCGTCAAAGACCACCCCCATTAGATCATAGGCCTCACGCTCGTGCCAGTTAGCCGTACTCCATACCGAGCTGACACTGGGCACGTTCGGTTCAGAGGACGATACCGCGACGCACAAGCGCAAGCGGTGCCGGTGCTTCACCGAGCAAAGATGATAAATAACCTCCAGGTCCTTTCTGCCCTCAGGGAAATGGACCGCGCATATATCGACCAGATAATCAAACGCTAAATCCTTCGTGTCGCGCAGATATTTAGCGATCGCAAGCAAGCCGCCCGGGTTTACCAGCAGGGTCAACTGCCCTTTGCACTTGCGCAAACCGGATATCTCGGCCTTGAAGCGGGATCTTATTTTCTTGGTTTTCTTTTCGTCAATCCACATATAATGAAATTCCTTCCTTCTCTCTCTCCCTAGATAGGGAGAGATGTCGCCCACCGCGACAGAGAGGGTGGATCCTTTACCCCCTCCACCACTTCGTGGTCCCCCTCCCCCTGCTTCCAGGGGGAGAGAGAAGGTATCTATTTTTTATTTGGCCACCGTCTCTTTATCGATTTTCTGCCGCAACTTCAACACCGCCTCGATCAATGCTTCCGGACGCGGCGGACAACCCGGAACATAGATGTCAACCGGCAGGATCTGATCCACACCCTGCACCACACTGTAACTATCAAAAGGGCCACCGGCATTGGCACAGTTACCCATAGAAATGACCCACTTCGGATTCGGCATCTGGTCATAAAGACGACGCACTACCGGCGCCATCTTCTCGGTCATGGTACCGGCGACGATCATCAGGTCAGCCTGGCGAGGTGAAGGCCGCATCGCTTCGGCGCCAAACCGCGCCATATCATATCGCGCGACAAAGGCCGACATCATCTCGATCGCGCAACAGGCCAGGCCAAAGGTCATCGGCCATAACGAATTCTTCCGCGCCCAGTTGACAAAATAGTCAACGGTAGTGGTAATGACAGTGTCGCCAAAATGTCTTTCAATTCCCATATTCCCTCAGTCGTTAGTCGTTAGCCTGCCCTACGAAGCTTCAGCGAAGTAGGGTCGCTAGTCTCTTGTCTCTAGTCGCTTCCGCGTAATCCGCGCTGTCGCGCTAGCGGCAGTTCCGCGTAATCCGCGTCATTCCCAATCAAGCCCACCGCGCTTCCAAACATACACCAAACCGATAACCAATACCAAAAGGAAAGCGCCCATCTCCACCATAGCCAGAGGGCCAAGCTTACGATACAGCACCGCCCAGGGATAAACAAATGCCACTTCAACATCGAATAGAATGAAAAGCAACGCGACAACAACGAAACGCAAGGGAAAACTCACCCGTGCGCTATGGATAGGAGGCAAACCGCATTCATAGGTATCGTCCTTAACGGCATGCGGTTGGCGGTTGCCGAACAACGCCGACACAACCAGAATCCCCCCGGCAAGCGCCAGGCAGAACAGGACGAATATCACAAAGTGTAACAACTGCACCCGATTCCCTCTCTTTTAAACACTGAACCGATCTAATCCAATCAGCCCAGCGTTAATAACTGCGTAACTATAGTCTTCCAAAATATAACTGTCAAGGAAATACGATAAGTAGAAACTGGTTTCTGTCCCAATTTATGGTAGACAGGTAGGGATTATATCCGTATACTTAGGCTAGTTCGCAGTTCGATGGATGTGGGATGTGGTGGAATAAGCGTCAAGCAGTTCGTGGTTCGGTGTAGGTAGTAGGTAGCAAACAGCACACAACATACTAAATCCCACGAACAATGAACTAAAAAAATGAACTTAGACGAACTTTACGAACGTTTTCCCGAACAACAGGATTGCCTACGGCACTTGGAAAAGATCCGCTGGCCGGACGGGGTCATTTGCCCGGCCTGCGATTCACAGGGAGTCAGTGCGCTCCCCAGCGAGCACCGCCATCACTGCAACAAGTGCAACTGCTCCTTCAGCGCTACGGTCGGTACGCCCTTCCATCACACACATTCCGACCTGCAAAAATGGTTTTTGGCCGTCCACTTGCTGCTTACCTCCCGACGCAGCATCAGTGTGCGCCGGCTCTCCCGCAATATCCAGATAAACAAAAACACCGCCTGGCATATGATGAAACGCATTCGCCTGGCAATGCAACAAGAACGGAAGTTTTTGGAAGAAGTGATCTGCGAGTAGGATACAGAATACCGGAAACAGGATGCCGGGGACTGCTTCATAGCTAGTAGCCCTGTACCATTCGCATTAGCACACTCAGGTACAGGGTCCTGAGCGAGTAACATGAGTCGAAGGACTCGTAGTTCGATGGATGTGGTATGTGGTGGAATAAGCGTCAGGCAGTTCGTAGTTCGGTGTATGTAGTAGGTAGCAAACAGCACACAACACACTACATTCCACGAACAATGAACAAAAAGGCGGTACGCAAATCACCTACGACGGGTCTCCCATCCTTCTCTTGATGAATCCAGCCTGCCGCAGCTCCCGCTGCACCGCACGATAGACCGATTCGAACTCCGGCAAATGCGACATCTGCGCGGCGAGTCGGGTCTGCCAGAGCTTCCTGTAGCGCGGCTCTTTGGCTGAAAACTCCTGGCGCACCTCGTCCAGTTTCTTCCCTCGAAAAACCAATTTTTCCTCGACCGCTGCGCTCAAGTCCCCCAAGCTGACGCCTCCTTCCAAGACAAGGTGCCAAACATCATATAAGTCACGCGGTTCGTTCCTTGCCCGATCCATCAACGCCACCACCTTCTCAGCGGCGATTTCATGCAAAGAATAAGCTTTCACTTTGACATCTTCAGGCAGGTCGACATACTCGTCATACTGTCGCAGCAGCAACCTATCTTCGAGAGGAAAAACCAGCTTTTCCTTGATCGTAATGTCGACCTTGAGCTCTTTCCCGGCGACCGTTGCAGGGAGCGGTCCTTCGTAACCAATATAAAAAGTATGACTGTTGACGTGGCTATGCCGGTCCTGACGCACGAAGCGAAAGACGATGCCGCTCGCCCGCCCGGCTTCCGCAAAAACAGACTCCAGCTCCTTGAGGATATCATCAAACATCATCTCCTCCACGAGGGTAAAATCAAGGTCCTCGGAAAAACGATAGTCCTCAAAGTAGCAATGCTTTAGAGCAGTACCGCCCTTGAAGGCGAGACAGTGACGCAACGGAACGCTCGTAAGCGCGGCGAGAAACCAAGCCAGACAGTAATCTTTTTCCAGCACGGCCTCTGGGATGCGCTGCCCTCCGTCCTCAGCCAAGCGGTTGGATAGTCGCGAAAGGTTTTGCTGTGGGATCATGGCATTATGTCCTTACTACCGCCTTAATTTCTTCGGGAGTAACGTTAAGCTGGAGTCGCCAACGTCGCAGATGACGGCCCTCCGCCGGCAGGGTCGGATCCAACCGTGTCGACGTAGACGTCAACATCCGCTGGATACGTTCCAAAATATCCGGCGACGCCAACTCGTACGTTTCCAATAAAAACCCCAAGCGCCGGAGCACGGCTCCTACGCCAAGGCGTTCAGCGTAATTCACGAGCTTCGGTACATCCAATTCCCTGCTTCTTATCCATAAACCCTTAGCCACCTCGGTCAGGCCGCCGCAATACCCTGGTTGCTTGAGTCCATCAATAACAGTCCGCTCAAGATCGCTGACGCGCACCTTCTCCTGCTTAATCGCCCAGTGATCTATTAGGCCAAACTGATGCCAGTGGCGACAGTATATGAAGCGAAATTGCATACCCCAGGCCGTGAAGGAACGGCGCTGCTTGGGAGTGGTCACGGTCACCACGAGTCGAGGCTGCGTCACCATACCGTGGATCTCCATCGCCGTCCCATGCGAAAGATAATAATCCTCCCCGCTCATTACTTCCCGGGCGAGCACGAGGGGATTACCCACGTAATTACGCTCGGTTCCCAACTCGTAAGGGACAAGAACGAATAGTCCAGGCCTTACGCGCGTAGCCACCCCGCGGTCTACCAATTTGCGAGCGAAACTCCTGGCAGACGCGGGCGCCAGACCGATGATCTTTCGGATCTCGTCTAAACCGAACGTCGCCCGGCCACCTTCATGGAGCTGCGCCACCAAATTCGCCGCTTGTGGACCCAGAGTTTTAAATGGTGCATTATTCATATGCATTTTGTGCCTCTCCAGGGCACATATTACATAATAAACGAGAATATATCAAGAGAAAAATACTAATATTATGCAATAAGTGCCTTAACAGGACACGTATTGCATACGTATTATATACTTGGATCCCCATGTTCCGTGAATACGCATGGTGGCGCGGGAGAGTGCTTTAAGCAGGTATCACCAAAAAGTCACAATTCTCCTGTCTCGCCTTAGCGCCGAAGGTGCAGAGGAGGAAGACGCGGTCCCTTCTCCACGCCAACTTCCTAGCCGCGCAGGACTATTGTCCACATTGAGCAGGAAACGCCATGCAGGGACCACCTCAATACACAAACGCCGAGGTACTCCGGTCTCCAGCCTGGCTTCCTGGAAATCCAGAATGAGGGATTTTATCGTTTCTATCATCGGACCATTCCGGTAATAATTCCTACCAGTTATGACGTTATCTGGTAATAATTATATCCGGTTTGACTAGCCAGTGTCGGGGATAATTTTTCGGTTTTTCTAGGAATGTACATGTTGCGGCGGGCAAAAACGGAGACTTGTGGCGGCTGGAGAAACTGGATTCAGGGGACATAGTTGAGTTGCCAAAGATATTTTACCCCAT
>JAUXIB010000182.1 GCA_030621225.1 candidate division FCPU426 bacterium | reverse complement strand
TCACCGATGGGTATGGCAACGGTATCCAGTGGAGTCAGAACAGCATCATGGGTAGTATCTTTGCCTATTCCGGATTTGTGTCCTATGAGGCCAGTAGCTATCTGAGCGTTGGGGTCGGGGTCAGTCGTTTTTCCGGGGTGGTAAACAATACATCTGAAAGCTATACCGAATATAACGGCGATCCGGATCAGTACGTTTACGAGAAGCTGGACGTACCGCTTTATGCTTCGAGTGAGCCACAGCTCACTTGTGGTTTGTTGTTTAAAGGACTCAGCGCTATCAGTCTTGGTGCGGTGGTGAAAACAAGCAGTGAGATGTATCTTGATAGCGGGGACCAGTTCATCCAGGATGACAAAATCGGCAAGGTGAGGTCAGGCGCTAATGTGATGATCGAGATGGCCCCGGTTTATATGTTGGGTGCCGCCTGGCGGGTTGGGGACTTGCTGAGCTTCTCTTGCGACTATCAGCTTTATGCTTGGGGAGAGAGCCGCTATCGCGAGGGGGTGCGCGAAATGGATCCTGAGATGGACGATGCCGCTGAGGTACACTTCGGAGTAGAGTACCTGTTAACAGGTTTGCTGGAATTCCCCGTGCCGCTCAGACTGGGCTTCTATACTCATCCGTTGCCTGCTTGGAACCAGTTTAACCAGGTGCTGTTCAGTGGAGGCTATTTGCCTGAAGATGAATATGTACAAGCCACGCGCAAGTTCATCACGGCGGGTATTGGACTTATTACCAGGGACAGCGTTGTTGACCTGGCCGCGGAATACAGTCCGTTGGAGGAAACATATAGCGCATCTGGAGCTGAATACGCGAATAATGAAACCTTGGTGAAGGTGTACTTATCATTCATATATAAATTCGGAAAAAGCGGAGGAGAGTAATGCGTAAGATTATTGTTTTGCTGGCGATCTCGGTTCTATTTTTAACCGGTGGCGCATTGGCCCAGACGCCTGATCTAAACATCGGCGGCGCGGGAGCGCGCGCCATTGGTATGGGCGGTGCTTTCACCTCAATCGCTGATGACGCCACCGCGGTTTACTGGAACCCGGCCGGCTTGGCTCAGCTCAAAAAGCCGGAGCTGACTCTGGTCGGTTATCGCGGCAACTGGAAAGACAGCTATATGTGGAAGGATTACTTTCGTGGGCTTGACGAACCTGGAGAGTTTGAGATTGGCAGCTATAAGTTGAATTTTGCCAGCTTCGCAATTCCTCTGAATCCAGGGGGTAGGAATCTGGTCTTTGGCGCTTCCGCGCACATGGTGACGGATGGTGCCGCCGGGTCTGAGTCTGTCACTAGCCGCTCTACCAATCGTTGGGAATTACAGGTTGAAGAGGCCAGTGGTGGGTTTTACCAGTATTCTGGGTTTGCTGCTTACGAAGTAAATCAATATCTCCTTCTGGGTATGGGAGCTGGCGTGATGCAGGGAGTTTTGCACGAGAAGGAAACCAAGTACACTGAAGATGCTTCCTGGGGTGTCGGGAAGTATAGGGAATCACACAGCTCGGGAGAGACCCACTATGACAGTGAAATGATCTACTCAGCAGGAATACTAGTTCGTCCCTGGCGCTCGCTGAAGGCAGGAGCGATGTACCGTACCAAGGCACCTACGGCGGTAACCCAGGAGAACCTATTGGTCTCAGCATATAGGACCGACGTGAGTGTTCCGTGGGACCCCGACTTGGACACTGAGGCAGACCCGGAGATAGAAATAGACTTTCCCGCGGTATATGCTGTTGGCTTATCCTATCGGCTCAATGATCTGCTGACGATCGCTTGTGACTATCATCTTCATGCCTGGAGCAAAGCCCAATTGCGTGACGGTGAAGGAAACTTACTACTTGATAATGGGCGCCCACTGTTGATAGCTTTTGATTCTAAGCAAGTACGGCTGGGGCTTGAGTATCTCTTCCAGCCCGGTGACAAGATCATTCCGGTGCGTATTGGTTACTACCGCTACAACACTCCGGTGCCATCCTGGTTTCAGGAAGCTCTGCGTAGCTATCACGACGAGGACAGTGGTGATGGTATTGATGATGACGATTATACCTATGCGGTCAATGGTACATCGCGTAATTTTTTCACCGCAGGAGTGGGCATTGTCACGCCGCTGGCGCTGATCGATACCGCGGTAGAATACAGCCGGATGCAGGAGGGTGAATTCATGCGGGGGTTGCAGGCCAGCTTGGACCGGGAAGTGCTCAAGGTATATCTCTCGGCGATCATCAAGTTTGATATACCTGGGTTGGGATCCGACTAGTATCGGAGTATCGGTGTGTCGGAGTGTCGGTGTAATAGCGCATTACTCCGATACCTCGATACCCCGTTACCCCGTTACCTTGGTACTCGAAAGTGCGTATTCCTTCACTTCTTCCATCGGAAACGCAGGCCCCGGGTCCACTTTGCGTCCAACCGGCCTTGCTATGTCCTCATGTCCGGCGATGTCCATGATCTTATAGTGCCGGCAGATGTCGCGGCATAGTTTTTTCACCGCCGCGGTCTGTTTCGACGGGAACACCGGCCAGCCGGCAGTTCGTTTCATCAAGGGGTGTCGCGCGCGCGTTATCCGTGCTTCCGGAATTACCACCTTGTTCCAGGACTTGTATATGCCCCGGTATTTACTAAGACGTCCGTAGTTGACTACCTCGATGCCGATGGAGAAGTTGTTGCAGTGCTTGCGCTTGCGCCATTTGCTAACTCCGGCGTGAAAAGCGGCATGATCGCAACTGACCATCTGTGTTATCTCCCCGTTTTCAGCCACAACGAAATGTGCTGATACCCCCGGCCCCTTAAAGAGGTTAATCGTCTGCTTTAAGTTGACAGCGGTGTAGTGCAGCACCAGCAGGCGCGGACGTATCTTTTTGCCATAGTTAGGAGAAGCTATCCAGCGGGAGTGACTGTATCTTCCGTTTGTGATTTTGGCCATGGTTCTTAGCTGGTGAAGGGTGAATGGTTACTGGTGAATGGCACGACAATTATGACCATGTAATGCCTCAGTTACGGGGTGTGCATGTCACAAGGATGCGTAGGGGCGCCGCTTGCTGCGCCCTGGGCAGGGCAAGCCCTGCCCCTACGCTGACATGAATTGCAATGCCCCCGTAACTGAGGGGATACATGACCATTCACTATTCACTGTTTCCTGTTTTCAGTATTTCGTATTTTGTTCTTTTATGATAACATAAGACTGTCTGGGAAGTGCTTTAAGCTTGCGTGGATAGGTTATAGTAATCTGCGTAATCCGCGGACAGCCGAAGGCTGTATCTGCGCAATCAGCGAGAGGGGGAGTCCATGAAGTTAAACGTAGTAGCAACCGGCATCGCTTTCGGTGCGTTGGCGTCCTTTGGCTTGGCCGGTGTGGCGCTTTTGGGGTGGTGGTGTCCGGGGTACGGTGACGCTTTTATTGCCGCTGTCAGTTCTATTTACGTAGGTTTGTATAATCCCACCCCGGGCGGCGCGCTGATCGGTGCTGTTTTTGGTTTTGTTGATGCCTTCATTTGCGGCGCGATTATCGCTTGGGTCTACAACCTGATTGTATGCAAGGCCAAGTAGGCTGTTCGGCGACGATATTTGGCAACTAGATATCAGCCCTTTGACAGAGCTTCAGCCTTCGTCAAGGGCTACGGCGTGACAGGCAGGGTTAGTAACCAAATACTAAATACCAGATACTAGATACTAGATACCAAGGAGAACCATGGCTGAAAAACGAAAAAAGAAACGTATCCGACCGGCACCCGAGAAGGACGTGTTGATTTTGGAGTACAAAGAAACCGGCAAGGATTACCGCATGCAGATGCTCATATCATGGGTGGCCACGGTGGTTTTTCTGCCTTCTTTTGTCTGGATGGCCTATCTAGGGGTAGCTAGGAAAAGTTTGCTGGCGCTTTACCTAGCCCTGGCTTTTTCCTTGATATGGTTGTTTATTTTTGAAGCTTTCTACGTGGCTAACGAACGGCTTAAGCTTAAGATGCGGCGGATTGAGAGCAAGAAGGGCCTGGGGTTGCCGTTTAGTATCGCTCGTTTTTCGCGAGTGGGCCAAAAGGAGAGCTACTTGTACTCGATCAACATCATTAGGTGGTGTATATTCGGGGCTTGGTTTGTTTTTCTGGCGGTGCAGATAGTCCGTATGATTTTCTTGCCTAATTGGCGCTTTTAGTCGGTAATGCCTCAATTACGGGGCGTGCATGTTGCAAGGATGCGTAGGGGCGCCGCTTGCTGCGCCCTGGGCAGGGCATCCGCCGTCGCCTTCGGCTATGGCGAGACAAGAGCCCTGCCCCTACGTTGATATGAATTGCCTATATTTGCAATATGCCCCCTGTGCGCTAGCGAAAATTGCAATGCCACCGTAACTGAGGCGATACTTAGTCGAGCCATTTTGCTTGACTAATCGGAGAATCGCATATAGTATTGCCTCCTGCTTTTTTAAGGTAGGCTTACTTGGTGAGCAGTAGAGCAGTAGACCGCCCCGCTTCCATTTTAAAGAAACGGAGGCGGGGCTCTGCGATTTCGCAGAGCGAAATCGCGCGGAAGTGGTGGAATGGCAGACACGCTAGGTTCAGGACCTAGTGAGAGCAATCTCATGCGGGTTCAAGTCCCGCCTTCCGCACCATTCGACTCGCTACCGCTCGCTCATGGGCAGTCAAATGCGAAGTGGGCGGAGCATTTGCCTGCCCAGATGAGGAGAATAATATATTAGGGGGACTTGAACCGAGAGAGGGTATGGGGGAGAAAGTTCTTCCCCATAATAGGAGGGGGTAACAGCGGAGCCGTCTGTCGTTAACAAAACGGCGGAGCGCCGCGGGGGAATCTTCCCCCGTGGGGAGCGGAGCGACGGGAATGTTCCCGCCTTCCGCACCATACTTCGCTCATCCAAATGTGTATTGGCTGACGGTTGGATGAGCTTCGTATGGCAAGCCAATTATATGGAAGAGCGAAGTATGCCCTACGTAGCTCCAACGGGAGCGGAGTAGGGCGCTTCAATATAACGTGGAGGACATGGTGAAAAAAATATTATT
>JAUXIB010000198.1 GCA_030621225.1 candidate division FCPU426 bacterium | reverse complement strand
GTTGGTCGTTCCGACACTCCAATATTAAACAGAATATGGTTGGGCTACGAATTCAGCAGAACGCTATCCGCTATAAGAATCCTCGAGCTATCCGCCATCGTCCTTTGGACTATGGCGAGACAAGACGCTCGTGTCTTCTTGTCCCGATTAGGTTTGGGTATTTTGGCTTGCGGGATAACCCTATCCGCTATACTAGCTACTAGCTGCCGTATAGCGCTTGTTTTTGAATTTTGAATTCTGAATTTTTAATTATTATAGATATGAGGTATAATATAAAAACGATGTGCGTAAAAAAAACAATCGATAGTTTTCGATCGGTGCTGGCGGGGGGCTGTTTTCTTTTTATACTGGCTTCCCCTTCGCTTTTTGCCGCGGGGACAAGTGGCGCGGACGTGTTACGCTTGAAATTGGACGCCCGTGCCTGGTCTCTGGGTAGGAGCGGTACCTCGTTACTCGATCTCTCCGGTACATCTGGATATAATCCCGCCGCGCTTGGCTTTTCCGGACGGCAAACGTTGTCATTTATACATTTCTTCGCTTTTCCGGATATAGCTTGTGAACAATTTGTCTTCCGGCGCCCTGTTAAGTCATTGGGTACGTTTGCCGGCGAGCTGTTACATCGTCACCAGGAACCGATAGATAACGTTTCGGGGGAAATTCCTTTTCATGTCTCAGATACCATTTTAGGCGTCTACTTTGGTCGCAACCATAACGAGGTATTGTTCTATGGGCTGGGATTAAAGGGCATTATATTGCGCCTTGGAGATAGCTATGCCTATGGCCTGGCAACTGATCTGGGGGCCATTTACCGCTTGCCTAAAATGTTTGACGTAGGGTTTTCACTGCGCAATATTGGGCCGGGAGTTAAATTTCTCGACGCGGCTGACCCGTTACCCTGGGAGGTAAATTGCGGTGTGTCGCGTGGTTTGGAGCTATTCGCGGGGCAGGGCAGCGTTACCTTTCTTACAGATATGAGTGTGAATAGGGAGGGCGAGCTGGGGCTGAGCCTGGGCGCGGAAGCGGGCAGTAAGGGGAGCTGGATGGTTAGGACCGGTTATCGCCTGGAACGGCGGGGACGATCTCTCGCGGAAGGTCCCAGCGTTGGCTTCGGCCTGTCCCGGGATTTCAAAGTCTTTCAGTTGGAGGTGGATTATTGTTGTAAGTTTATTTTATTTGAGCTGGGGGGATATGACTATCAGCCGGAACATCTGTTGGGGTTTACAGTCCTGATCAGCCCTCCGCAGGCAGCGGTCGTTGCTCCCGAGGGAGATGTTGTGATAGAAGAAGATGATGATCTGTCCGAGGGCAGTGAGCCGAAACCAATAACGCCTGTCACGCCATAGTTCTGAAAGAACGAGGGCGGAAACAACCAGCAGTCGCCAACAAACTAATGAAAGCACTAATCCAGCGAGTGATCCGGGCCAGTGTCACTATTGAGGGGGATGACACCGTGTGTGAAATAGGCGCTGGCTTCTTGGTGTTGCTGGGGGTCGGCCGCGATGATGAGCGGCTCCAAGCCAAAAAGCTGGCTGATAAAGTAGTCAATTTGAGAGTGTTTAGCGAAGGTGGTAAGTTCTCGCGTTCGTTGCTGGATGTGGCCGGGGAGGCGCTGGTTGTTTCTCAGTTTACGCTCTATGCTGATACCGGTCGGGGGAGACGGCCGGGATTTGACGGCGCGGCGCCACCGCAAGCGGCGAAGCCGTTATACGAATATTTTGTAGACTGTTTGCGCGGCGCCGGCGTGAAGACGGCCACGGGTGAGTTTGGCGCGATGATGAAAGTGGAACTAGTCAACGACGGGCCGGTTACCATAATGTTGGAAACTAAATAGATCCTGGTTCGGTGTATGTAGTATGTGGTGAACGGCATATAACATCCTACATCCCAGGAACAATGAACAAAAAACGATACATAGTCAGCAAACTATAAGCAGCCAACCATATTCTGTTTAATATTGGAGTGCCGGGACAGCCAACCATATTCTGTTTAATATTGGAGTGTCGGAACGACCAACTAGATACTAAATACTAGATACCAGATACTAATCAGGAGGTATACATGTCCGTAAGCGGTTTGTTTTTTTCTCTGATGACCATTATCTGTTGGGGTCTGGCTTCTTTTGTTGATAAGATGGCCTTGCGCACGCTATCTCCCGCTATGGGGGTAATGCTGCGTACTATGATCGTAGCGATTTGCGTGTTGCCCTGGTTTGCTTGGAAGATAAAGACAGGAGAAGTGGCTCAGGTCAGCGGCAAGGCGTTGGTTTTGCTCGCGGCTTCCGGTATTCTGGCGACGTTGCTGGGCCAGTTCTCGTTTTACGCGGCATTAAAGTATAACGAAGTATCGCGTGTCGTTCCGCTTTGCTCTACTTATCCGATCGTGGCGGCGCTATTGGGTTTGGCTTTTATGGGAGAGAGCTTGAGTGCCCAGAAATTGGTCGGCATTGCTATGGTCGTGGGTGGGGTTATGATGTTAAAGTAGGTTCATCGCTCCCGCCTTCGCCGGAGGCTATGGCGAGGCAAGCTGGCGATCGCCTATCGCGCGATCGTCCGATAGTCGATAGACAAGTTATGACTAAACGTCCATTAATCAGTGTAATAATCGCCCTGCCGCCGGGAACAGGAGAACCAGTTTCATTGCGTTCACTCCGTAAAGTGAAGGCTCCACCGGGAGGGATTGAGGTTTTGCTGGCTCGTGGCACTCAGCCGGCTGCTCAGCGAAACCGGGCCGTGCGACGCGCCCGCGGCGAGATAGTATACTTTCTGGATGATGATGCTGTGGTTGCGCCGCGCAACCTGATGCTGCTCGCCCGGCATTTTCGCGAAAAAGATCTAGCTGTGGCCGGTGGCCCGGATCTAAGACCGCTCCGCAATACATGGTTTGAGCTGGCGGTGGATCTGGTTCAGGGATCCTGGCTGGGGTCTTTTCTTGTGCGCGGTAGATACCGCGCGCTTGCCTTGAAAAGGAAGGCCGGAGAAGCGGATCTTATTTTGTGTAACATGGCGTTTCGCCGGTCTGTTTTTTTGCGGCAGGCGGGGTTTAACGAAGGATTGTATCCCAATGAAGAAAATGAATTTTTAAACCGCCTGCGAAATGCCGGCCAGCGTATGCTATATGATCCCCGCCTCTATATCAGGCGCAAGCGGCCGGGGAATCTCTGGGAATTTCTGCGCCAGTCTTGGCGTTATGGCCGCGGTCGTAGCGAACAGTTTTTTAGCTATCCTTGTCTCAGCGATCTTATCCACTATGTCCCGGCGTTCTTTCTGCTGTATCTTTTCGCGGCATCGCTGGGGATGTTTGGCTGTGGCCTGGCTCGGTCTGGCGGGGGGGCGTTCATGATTTTTGCCCCGGTGTTTCTCTACCTGCTTTTGGTTGTTTGTGAGACACTGGTAGGGATATGGGAGAGTAGGTTGCCGGCGGCCCCGATCATGTTATTGCTCTATCCTGGTCGCCATCTTGCCTATGCGTTGGGGACGGTCGTGGGCTTGCTTGGCTGGCCCTTTCGCCGCAAACGACGTTCTGAAGTGCGAGTGGAAAGGGTGCGTCCATAGACTGCCACTTGATTTCTGGAAGGGAGAGATGTTTTCAGGTAGAAAGGGGAATAGCCCACCAACTGAAAAGGAGCAGAACGATGAAAGACGACTACCCGATAGACAGCTTTAGCACTACCGAGACGTGGCGGATATTTCGGATCATGGCTGAGTTTGTGGAGAGTTTTGAGGAAATGGCGGATGTTGGCCCTGCGGTGTCCGTTTTTGGTTCCGCCCGGGCTAGATCGGGGAATGCCGATTACGCGCTGGCTCGGAATATGGGTCGCGCGCTGGGTAAAGCCGGATACCCAGTGATTACCGGAGGAGGTCCGGGATGTATGGAGGCGGCAAATCGTGGTGCCAAGGAGATGGGGGGATTGTCCATCGGCTTAAATATCGAATTGCCTATGGAACAGGCCTCAAACCCCTACCTGGATAAGTTGATTAATTTCCGCTATTTTTTTATCCGCAAGGTAGTTTTTGTTAAATATGCTGTAGCATTTATCTGTGTTCCCGGAGGCTATGGAACGCTGGACGAATTTCTCGAGGCCTTGACCCTTATCCAGACGGATAAAATAAAACCTTTTCCGATAATCCTCTTGGGCAAGGATCACTGGCAGGGTCTGGACGGCTGGTTCCGGAAGCGTCTGATGCGGGGCGGATATATTTCCCCCGATGATTGTAAATTCTTTCATTTAGTGGACACTCCGGCCGAAGCCATGCGTATCATCAAGAAGAGCTGCCCGCCGCGAAGGCGGCGGAAGATTAAGTCGCGGAAATCAAGGACGGGTTTTTAACCATAGAGGGAGCTGAAAAAAGTCTCTGTTATCCACAGATTACACAGATTATTCTTTTTAAATAACCCTTCGGTGGACTCAGGGCAGGTGGCAAGGTTGATCCTTCGTTAGAGGGGAAGCATTCTTGGTTTTGACGGTTTGAGGTTGGGGTTAGACATAAAAATTGCACAGATCATTCTTTCGATAACGGAAAAATCAGTGTAATTGGACTTTTCAGTAAGCGGGTTTGCGCATTTTGTAG
>JAUXIB010000087.1 GCA_030621225.1 candidate division FCPU426 bacterium | reverse complement strand
GAGAGGTTCGATGCGGCGGTCGCTCAAGACACTCTCCAGGCTTATTTGGCTGGGGAGTATAAGCGAGAGGGCTTGCGGCGAGTGCTCGAGTTGCTTTATGAATGGTCGCTGAAGACGGGTTATATCAGCGAGACGCAGCTTGCCCAAAACAAGCACTATCGCTGCCACGATCCTGAGACGAACGTAAATTTTCGGATACAGATAAATTACGTCCGCGACGGATACACGCCCGCTCCGCCTGATCCCCGCTTGCATTGTCCTATCTGTTACGAAAACGTCGGCGCGCCCGGCAGGGAGAAGCTGCGTGTTTTTCGGATGCCTCTGGGCGGCCGAGAATTTTTTTTACAACTTACACCTTTCCCTCTGTTCAAGCGTCATTTCGTACTGATAACCATGGATAAGACGTCGATGATGATGGACGAGCAGAGCGTACGTGACCTGGTGGAGTTTATAGAATTGGCTCCGGGCTACACCGGCTGCTCCAATAGTGACGTTGAGTGGGCCGGGGCCTCTATCCGCGCCCACCATCATTACCAGGTGGTAGATGGGTTGTCTCTGCCGGTGATGGAGGCGGTCGTACTCCCGGAGTTTTCCGCGAAAAAGGAAGGGCTGAGCTATGGATTATTGGATTATCCATTGGCTACTTGTTTGATCAGGCACGGAGAGCGGGGGATATTCGTGCAGGCTGTTGGCAAGGTTATAGAAGGATGGAAGGCAAAAGATCCCGGGCGCAACACCTGTAACCTGGTGGTAAGCAAGGGTGATGTCTACAGTTGCTATATCATGTTTCGTAATCCGGACTACCGTACGCCGCCGGAACTTACCCCTATCAAGAGCGAGGGAGTAGGGGTGATCGAGGCGGCTGGGGAAGGGGTGTTTCCCGTGCCGGCGACCCAGGAGCTATGGGACAAGATTGAAAACCAGGGATTGCAGGTGATCAAGGGGGTTATCAGCGGGAATAATCCGGTGGATAGGGGGGAGTTCAACGGGTTTTTTGAGTGGATCAAAGGAATTATGAATTATGAGTTCTGAATTTCGAAGTGCAAAAAAGCGTGGTTTATGTGTTTCGCTCCTTGGTGCCTTGGTGACTTGGTGGTTAGAGCCGTTAACGTTGTGTCGTCGTGGTGGGTGCCGTTATCCAGGAGAAAAGATTTATGAAACTTGCGACAATAACTGAAAAAACTTTTTCAGCGCACGAGACGTTGCGGCATCATTTGCCGCTGCTGGCGAAGGCGAAGCAGGTGTTTGAGGCCGGTGACGAAGTGCGCTTTTTCAAGGCTCCGGGCCGAGTGAATATGATCGGTGAGCATACCGATTATAATATGTGTCCTGTTTTGCCATGTGCGGTGGACAAGGAGATAGTCTTTTGTGTGCGGCAGGGGGAGCCGGGGGTTATTAAGTTGACTAACGTGGAGGATGAGTTTGAGGATATATCTTTTTCTCTGCTTGAGGATATAAAACCCTATCAGCAGGGGCATTGGGGTAATTATATCAAGGCCGGCGCGAAAGGGATTATCGGTCGTTGCGGTGGGGAAAAGCTGCGTGGTTTTCAGGCGGTTATATCCTCTACGTTACCTGCGGCGGTGGGGATGTCCAGTTCCGCGGCGCTGGTGGTATGCTCGGCCCAGGTGTTGCATGATTTGAACGATCTTGGTTTGGCGAAAGAGGAACTGGCCGATATATGCGCGACGGCGGAGCGCTTTGTAGGGACGGCGGGCGGCGGCATGGACCAGGCGGCTTGCCTGCTGGGGCGCAAGGATACGTTCTTGAAGATAGATTTCAATCCTTTGCGCGTGCAAAGGGTCAAAGCGCCGCCGGGGGCAGAGATAGTCCTTTGCGATTCTCTGGCACGGGCGGAGAAGAGTGGCTGGGCGCGTGGTGCTTATAACCGCCGCGTAGTGGAGTGCCGTTTGGCGATGGGACTGTTCAAACGGTATCTGGCGGAGCACGGCGAGAGCCCTTCGCCCATGGAATATATTGGCGACATCAGGGAGGATATACTCGGCAAGGGATGCGCGGAGCGGGTGGAGGGTTTCCTGCGCTGGCTGAGACCGGAGTATGATCTTGCCGCCTTGGCCGTGGCACTAGGTGGCGAGGAAGACGCCGTGTCCAGGGACTATTTGCGGATAAACGAAAGAGAATATCTGTCGCCTCCTGCGGATGGCTTTAAACCGCAGCAGCGGTTTCGCCATGTTTACCGGGAGTGGTCCAGGGTAGAGCAAGCGGTGTTGTCGCTGGCCGCGGGGGACTGGCGATCTTTTGGCAAGCTGATGGATGAGTCTCAGGAGAGCATGGCCGAATGCTATGAGATATCTACGCCGGAGTTGGATGAACTTTGCCGGCAAGCACGGCAGGCGGGAGCGTTTGGGGCGAGGTTGACCGGCGCCGGATTCGGCGGCTGTGTGGTGGCGCTGGTGGCGCGGGGAGCAAGCGGCGAATTTATTGCCAGGCTTAGAGACAGCTTCTACGCCGGAGAGGATGTGGCGGGAAAGGTATTCGTCTGCCGTCCCTCTGCTGGTGCCGGGGAGATAGTGTTGGAAACTAGTAGCTCGTAGCTAGTAGTTCGTAGCTCGTAGCTCGGGACTTCCGCCTTTGCGCGGCTAACGCCGCGACTACGGTGTGACAGACGTTGGCCATTCGCAGTATTTGGTTAGCAACCAGATACTAACCCTTCGACAAGGTTTACACCGAGCATGTCGAAGTGCTCAGGGCAAGCTCCGCGAATCGAAGGGTTATCAAAAAAATGGTCGTTGGCGTCGTGTCGTCGTGGTAAGTGCCGTTATCTAAAGAGGTTTCTCTCATAAGTCGTTCCTCCGTGACCTCTGTGGCTCTGTGGTGAAAAAGACTTTAGCCATAGTAATATGGTTTTCGGTAATGAGTTGGTGCACACAATATCTGGACTGCCTATTTAAATAAATACAACATATGGCTTTAAAGAGGCTCAACCGGTTGTAAACAGGTTTATCAGGCCGACAAAGCGGTTGACTTGGCGAGCAGGTTGTGATAGACTTACCGCTGGTTGGAGAGAGAACCCCTAAACATTCAGGGAGGTTGGGAGGATGATAACCAGAGACATTTTTGGCAAGGTGACCGTTTTTATCGCTATATTCGCGCTTGTCTTCGCGGCTGGTTGCGGCGGCGCGGCAAGACCTTCTGCTTCGTCTTATGACGAGCCGCAGGCTGAGGGCGAAGCCTGGGAAGATTCCGAACTGGAAGACGCTGAGGACAGCGCTTGGCAGGGAGAGGCAGCGGCAGAGGGTGAACTAAGCGCCATGGGCGAGGAACCGCAAGCGGGCGCTGAGTCCAGTTACGCCCAGGTGGGCAGCGAATTTGACGTTGAGGGTGATGGTAGGGGCGAGTACACTGTTAGCCCTGGGGATAATCTTTGGAATATTTCCGGCAAGCAGGTTGTTTACAATGATCCCTGGGAGTGGCCGATCATATTTCACGCCAATGAGGGTCAGATCGAGAACCCCAACCTGATCAAGAAGGATTGGGTGTTGGAGATACCGCGTGAGCTGGACACTGCGTCGCTTCAAGCGGCAAAGGCGGAAGCGATGGCCGCGGTCTATACGTTGCCAAGTGGTGCGATGGAATTCGCGGATGAGTTTGGCATGGACGAAGAGTACGCGGAGGAGGCCATCGTCGCTGCCGTAGATACGAGCTCCAAGAAGGGTACGCCTAAGAAGAAGGGCGCCGCGGGAGCGATAATGACGATAATTGCTATTATCCTGTTGGTGATGCTGGTAGGCGCCGGTGTGGTCTATTACCTTAAGAAGCAGAAGGAAAAGGCCAGCTTGGGAGTCAATCAGGTAGAGCAGCCGACCAATTAATTCGGATATAAACAAAAACAAAAAAGGCGGCCGAAAGGCCGCCTTTTTTGTTTTTGGATAGGTGGTATACAGGATACGGGATACAGGGGGCAACCTTGAATTATGAATTCTGAGTTATGAGTTATGAATTTTCAAGGTATACAGTAGACCCTACTTTGCCCCCATGTCTTCCAACAGGAAGACATGGGGGCAAAGTAGGGCAAGCAGTGGGCAGTAGGCACGGATTTAGCGTAACTAGATACTAGATACCAGATACTAGATACATGTTATAATGCCCCCATGTCAAAGCGCATAAAAATCCTACCGCTTGAGGTTTCAGGGAAAATAGCGGCCGGTGAGGTAGTGGAAAGGCCGGCTTCGGTAGTCAAGGAGTTGGTGGAAAACTCTCTGGATGCCGGGGCCAAGCGCATCCAGGTGAGCGTTGAGAACGCTTGCTGTAATATAAGTGTGCGGGACAACGGTCGCGGCATGACGGCGGCGGAGCTGTCTCTGGCGGTGCAGCGGTTCGCTACCAGCAAGATCGATGATATAGACGATCTTAATCGTTTGCATAGCTTTGGTTTTCGCGGCGAGGCGCTGAACGCTATCGCCGCTGTCTCCAAACTGCGCTTGCGCAGCCGCCCGGAAGGGCAGGGGGAGGCGGCTTTTGTGTTGGTGGAGGGCGGCGTGCACAGCGGTGACGGGATAGAGGGGGCTTCGCTGGGAACGATGCTGGAGGTGAGAGAACTTTTTTACAATACTCCGGCACGGCTAAAATTCCTCAAGGCGGAGCGCACGGAAAAGCGCCACCTGGTTAATACCGTCGCGCGCTTTGTGCTCTCCCATCCCGGCGTGGAATTTGTGCTCAACATGGACGGTGAGGAAACGCTGAATACCGCCGGTTGTAAGCAGGAGCGAGACCGATTGGCTTTGGTGTTTACGTCTGAGGAGGCGCGTGAGCTGGTGTCTTTGTCCGGAGGAAATGAAATGGTGTCGGCGCGCGGCTATCTTTCGCCTCCGGGTATGCACCGGCGGGACCGGGGAGGCATCTATTTTTTTGTCAACCAGCGCGCGGTGGAAGCACCGCTTTTGGCGCACGTTTTGCGGCAGTCCTATCAGACGCTGTTGCCGGCTAACCGTTTCCCCCTGGCGGTGGTCTCTTTGCAGTTGCCGGCAGACGAGCTGGACGTAAACGTGCATCCTACCAAG
The DNA here is from genome assembly GCA_030621225.1 of candidate division FCPU426 bacterium. Lineage (GTDB taxonomy): Bacteria > Oederibacteriota > JAUXIB01 > JAUXIB01 > JAUXIB01 > JAUXIB01. The sequence continues at coordinate 4,812 of JAUXIB010000087.1, read as the reverse complement.
CGAGAAGTAAGATTCAGGAATGGTAACCTGGTGCATAGCGCGCTCAGCCGAGTGATGGCGGAAGCGTTACGCGGTATCGGGCAGGAGCTTGGCCTGGCCGTAGAACAGGTTGATGGAGAAACGCGCCGGCAGAAGCCGGCGGACGATTTCTGGAAAAAAAGAGGCGGGGTACAAGAAGAGATCGGCGGTTACCTGACGGGGGTGTCGCGGCACAAGCGGCTGACCGGTACCGGCCGGCCGGCTGGGGAACGATACCTCCGGGGCGCTACGCCGCAGGATGGAGAGGAGCGCCTTGCCGAGGAAACGCCGGGGGTGCGCGTTTTTGGCCAGGTGGACTGTCTGTATATTGTCGCGGCGCGAGATGACGAAGTGATAATCGTGGACCAGCACGCCGCGCATGAGAGGTTGTTGTATCAGCGGTTGTTGTCAAGCGGCAAGAGCGCGGCGGCGCAGCGGCTGCTTTCTCCGGAAAGGGTCGAGCTGTCCGTGGCGGAAGCGGAAACGGCTAAAGGCTGTTTGGAGGAGCTGTCAGGCCTGGGATTGGAACTGGAACCATTTGGCGGCAGTTCCTTTGTGGTAAACGCCGTGCCGGTTGATTTCCGTGGGGGGGAGTTGAAAGACTTTCTGCGCCGTTTACTCGCGGAGTTGGAGGCGCTGGGCAGTGATAAGCACCAGCGACGCCAGGCTGCCTTGAAGTTAATGGCCTGTCATCTGGCGGTGCGTGACGGAGAGCGTTTGGGGATGGAGGAAATGCGGAAGATAGTGGAGGATATTTTAGCTGATCCCGAGGGGGGGCGCTGTCCGCATGGTAGACCGGCGTATTTGCGGCTGACGCGGGATGAGTTGGATAGGAAATTTAAGAGGAAGTAGAAGTAACGGTGTCGGGGTGTCGGCGTATCGAAGTGTCGGGGTGCATTTGCGATAAAATCACCTTGTTACCCCGGTACTCCGTTACTCCGATACCAGTATGAAGCCTTTGCTTGTGATAATGGGTCCTACCGCGGTGGGCAAAAGCGAGATCGCCGTTAAGCTGGCCCGAAGGCTGGGCGGTGAGATAATCAGCGCCGATTCCCGCCAGGTATATCGCGGTCTTGACGTGCTGACCGCAAAGCCGTCCCCGGAACTTCAGCGGCAGGCGCGCCATCATCTGATCGGGGTGGTCGAGCCGGCTGAGGAAGTAAACGCTTTTTCTTTCGGTGAGCTAGCCGCGGCGGCGATCGATGATTGCCGGCGTCGCGGCGTTTTGCCTATATTGTGCGGCGGTAGCGGCTTGTATATACGCGCCGTCACGGAAGGCCTGTTTGCGGACGGCAAAGCGGACCGGGAAGCGCGGTGCCGTTGGGAGCGAGAACTAGCGAGGGTGGGCGCGGAGGAACTGCACCGGCGGCTAGCGCGCGTAGATCCGGAGACGTCAGTTCATGTTGCTGCCGCTGATGGGCGGCGTATCGTTCGTGCGCTGGAAGTGCACGAGATGAGCGGTGAGACGATCAGCGCGAAAAGGGCCGCGGCACACGGGCCGGCGCGGGAAGCTCACGCGGTGAAATACGTTTTGACCAGGGATAGAGCGGAACTTTACCGGCGCATAGATGAACGGTTAAAGCGGATGGTAGAGGCCGGTCTGTTGCGGGAGATAAAAGAGGTTAGCTCTGTCGCGGCTAATTCGCTCTTCTTGGAGAGCCTGGGTTGTCGTGCCCTGCTGTCTCATTCGCGGGGCGAACTGGGACTGGATGAGGCCTTGGAGCGGACGGCGCGCGAAACGAGGAATTATGCCAAGCGACAGTTGACCTGGTTCAGGAAGGAGCGGGACGCGACCTGGATCAATTTGTCAGAGCTGGCGGAGGAAAAAGCGGTGGAGAGGATTGTTGATGGATGTGGGATGCTCTGAATTATGAATTCTGAGTTCTGAATTATGAAAACGGTGGTCGGTGGTATCTGGTATTTAGTCGGCAACTAAATGGAGAACAGGGGACACAGGATACCGGGGGCTGAATAAGGAATTCTGAAAAAGGTACACGGTACACGGGATACCGGACACTGGGGGCTACTTCGTAGCTAGTAGCTCGTAGTTCGTAGCTCGCTGTCTACTGACTACTGTCTACTGGCCGCGACGTTGGACGTTTAGACGTTTGACGAAAACAACGCTATACGGCGGGACCCAGCTACGAGATACTAGATACGAGATACTTAGAGGTTGAACAATGTCCAAAGGCGAAACACAAGCGACTGAGATACAGACTCCGCCGGTGCTGATGGTCTCCACTAGCATCAAGGGGGAGAAGCGGCCGGTGAGTTGCGAAGAGGAGGAGCGCGAACTGATGAGTTTGCTGGACACGGCCGGCCTTATCGGCTTGCTGCCGGTGGTGCGCCAGGAGCTGACGCGGCCCGATCCCAGGGTACTGTTGGGGCGGGGCAAGTTAAGTGAGTTAAAAGGGCTGGTCGAGCGGACCCGGGCGGAGGCGGTGGTATTTAACCAGCGGTTAAACGCGACCCAATTCCGGAATCTGGAGGATGAGTTGGGGTTGGATGTGGTAGATCGCACCGAGCTGATACTGGATATTTTCGCGCGTCGGGCGCGTTCCAGCGAGGGTAATATTCAGGTGGAGTTGGCTCGCCTGCAATATCTCTTGCCGCGTTTGAGCGGTCGCGGCGCTTACATGTCCCGCTTGGGGGGCGGTATAGCCACGCGTGGACCGGGTGAGCAGAAGATAGAGGTAGATCGTCGTGTGATCCGGCGCCAGATCGGTAAGCTCGAACGAGAGCTTTTGAAGGTGCGTCAGCACCGCCAGTTACAACGGGAGGCGCGGAAACGCGGTGCTTTGCCGGTAGTTTCGCTGGTCGGTTATACTAACGCCGGCAAGACTACGCTGCTTAATGTCTTGACTGACGCGGCGGCGTTGGCCGAAGAGAAGCTCTTTGCCACCTTGGATCCTTTGACCAGGCTGTTGACCTTTCCGTCCGGTCGGCAGTCGTTTTTGACTGATACGGTGGGATTTATCCGCGACCTGCCGGTGCAGTTGCTCAATGCTTTTCACGCTACTTTGGAGGAGGTGCTCCACGCTGATCTGTTGGTGCACGTGGTAGACGCGGCTAACCCGGCGGTCGAGAACCAGATGGAGGTGGTGCAGGGGGTATTGGAAAAGATCGGCGCCGGACAACTGCCGATGATGACCGTTTTTAACAAGATAGACCTGGCTCCGCCCGCGGGAAGATTGCGTCGGCTTGGTGGTGCGCACAAGAACGCTGTGGCCATATCTGCGCGGAGTGGACAAGGGCGGCAGGAAATGCTGGAGTTAGTCGAAAAGATGCTGGCCGCCGGAACCAGGCGGGTCAATTTCAATGTCCCTTACCATTTAGAATCTGTGCGGCAGGCGATATATGAAAGGGGCCAGGTGCTGGAGGAAGAGGCGGACGATAAGGGCTACAGGATGACGGTGCAGATCGATCCTGTGGTGGCCAGGCGGTTTAAGAAGCAGATTAAGGAAAAGTTAAAAATTCAAAATAAGAATCCCTAGGCTAACGCCTGCGGTATTCTTGTCCCGATGTGTGCGTCCGCTAAAGCGGACGATATATACAGCGCTTCCTCCACGAGCTTACGCTCGTGGTATTCGCGCGCCACGGAATTAAAAATTCAAAAGTAAAAAGGGCATCAGTAGACAGCAAGTTAGTTATTTGTTGTTGGTAAAAGAAAAATCTGTGGATATACTAAGTAGAGCGTGATATTGTCCTTATTTTGGCGACCAACGGTATCAGTGAAGCAAGCGTTTGGTTTGAATGCACCGTGTTACCGGGGGATTTGCGGTGGACCGCCGGGAAGCAAGATGAGAACTGTTTGTTTGCCCCCGGTAATAATGGAAAAGTATGGCCTCATTTCGTCAGAGTAAAGAAATCGAGATACGCGCGGCGATGATAATCAGCCGCGGCGATGAGATACTGCTGGTGAAGCATCGCAAGCTGGGGCGTGAGTACTGGGTGTTGCCCGGAGGTCACCTGGAGGCCGGGGAGAGCGCCGAGCAGGCGGCGGCCAGGGAGTTGCGCGAGGAAACTGGTTTGTTGGCGCGTGCGGTCAAGCTGGTAATGGTGAGCGACCATCTGCCGGCCGATGGTAATCGGCAAGTTTTAGATCTTTTTTACGTTGGTGAACTCGAAGGCGGGAAACTTGAACCGGTTGTGCACGAAGCGGTAGTGGGCGCGGAGTATTTGCCGCTGCCGATAATGCGTTCGATGATATTTTACCCGGATATCGCTGAGATGATAATCAAGGGGTGTAAATCCGGCTGGCGGGAAGCGCCGGTGTATCTAGGCCAAATTTAGTATCTAGTATCCGGTATCTAGTATCTAGTTTTGCTTATTGATTCAGTTGAATGAGTCGCGGGTCACGCGTCTCGGGTTTCGGGTCTGCCGACATGCGACACGGGACAAGCGACGCACGACGTTTGATGATAATGCACGCAATGTGGAACGAGTCGAAGGGTAGACAGCGAGCTGCGAGATCCGAGTAGAAGATGCGTACACTTAAATATACCAGCTTTGCGGTGATGAATGAGAGCAAGCAAGGCAAATTGGTGGAATGCCAGGTGTGCTCGGCGGCAAGCAGTTTTCCGCACTATCGTGTGCAGTTCTATAATCAGAATGAGCGAGCGGCGTATTACCGTTGGCTTTGTAGGAGTTGTTTGATTGATATGAGAAAAACCGGTAAGGAGAATGTTTGAATCCAAGGAATTCTGAATTATGAATTATGAATGCTGAAAGGTATTACACGATATCCGATATCCGGTATCCGGCATCCGGGGGGGCTTGTTGTAGACAAAGGGG
>JAUXIB010000237.1 GCA_030621225.1 candidate division FCPU426 bacterium | reverse complement strand
CCACGACGCCATCGTCTCGCTGAAAAGCCCCCTTGCTTCTCTTTTTTTTATCACCAGTTTTAGATGACAGTACCATCGGACCTATATTGTGTCAAGCGGTTTTTTTGGAACTACTGGAACTACGGGACAAGACAAGAACGGCTATTTCACCACAGAGCCACAGAGAACACAGAGTTCACAGAGAAACGACTTTTTCTGGATAACACCAACCAAAACACTCCGTTAGCAGGAGAACATTCTCAGTCTTAACGGCACACTTGAAGGCAAATGAGCCCACGGATTTTTTTGGATGCTCCTTCGGCATAGCGGGGATAAAGCTCCAAAAGTTTTTCCTCTGTGTTCTCTGTGATCTCTGTGGCTCCTTGTCTTTAGCCGTTATCCAAAAAAAACCGAGCAATCTGTGGATGCAAAGATGTATAATATCCCCTTATGAAAACAATTTTCACCATAGTCAGTTCCTGGTGTCCCCCGGAGCAAAGCGAACCGGATAAGAGAAAATACATCCCGGGGATGTGCACACCACTCAACGAAGACGGCGGCATCGAGAATACGCTACGCAGCCTGCGGCAGCTCCCCGCACGTGATCTCGAAGTAATAATTATCGCCGTAGCCTCAGACCCCGGCATCGAGGAAGCCGTAGTAAAAAAGCTGGCTGGCGTCATTAAATCCGCGCGGTTAAAATGCACGGTAAGGGTAATAACCAACCGTATCCTCAATCGCCTTAAGTCCCGGCTGGAAGAGGTAGGATTTGGCCGCTACCGGCGGTTCCTTAACACCTCCTCCCTGCCCCGCCAGCGCAACCTGGCCCTACTCCTGGGATACCTGTATGAGGCCGACGCTACAGTGATCCTGGAAGAAGGGTGTCTGATAGCAGAACGCACCTTCCTCAAAAGAATTGGCGAGTCCATACAGCTTTCCACCCCCTGCCAACCACTGGGAGCTATCGGCATATACGGCATGCAGCCGGACGGCGGACGTCTCTTCCACGAATCAGTCGGTTGGCGGGATACCGGCTGGCCAAAAGATAAACTGATCAACCAGACATTACATAAGATCGGCAAAGCCGACAGGGTCACGGCCACACCCTTCATCTTCGGCAGTAAGATGGTCATCATGCGCTCCCTGGCTAAAGATGTCTGTTTTGATCCGTTCATAAAATACGGCACCGACCTGGACTTCCTGCTTGACGCGCGCTTACGCGGGCACCATTTCACTCTCGACCGTCTGCTGACAGTAAAAGCCCCGGCGCCGCCCCCGCGTCAGCGCTGGCGACGCTATCGCCAGGATATCTACCGCTTTATTCATATGCGCTACAAGCTGACCCACCAGGGTCAGCTACGGAGCAACGGACAAAAACTGACCCTGCAAGATTTCGGCCCTTATCCGGCCGCCTTTATGCGCTTTTCGTTCTGCACACGCGCGGCACTGGTCAACGCTTGCTGCTTCCTGGTCAATCTGTTGCATTTCCGGAGCAAAACATTGCACTACCTGGTCAATGCCTGTTGGATACCGCTACATGCCCGCTGGAGCCAAAAGATAAGGTTTAAACGATACCTGGCCATGCTCGAAGACTGGCATTCATTCATCAAGGTGATCAAGGAAGACAGGAAAGTACTTCGTGATATAATAATGAATTCTGAATTATGAATTCTGAGTTCTGAAAAGGTAGACGATATACGGGGGACGGCAAGTAAGAAGCAGGAAGTAGGAAGCAGACGAAGAATGGCCAACTAGATACGCCTGTCACGCCGTAGCACGAAGTGCATAGGCGGAAGATACTAAACAATGATCGCAATTATTGATTACAACATGGGCAACCTCTGGAGCGTCTTTAACGCTTTTCGCAAGATCGGCGCGGCAGCCGAGCTTACTTGCCAACCAGCGGATCTGGCGAAGGCCACCGGCATAGTCCTGCCCGGCGTTGGCGCTTTTGACCAAGCCATGGACAACCTGGACGAACTAGGTATGAGCCCAGAAATCAAAAAACGCGCGGCGGCAGGCGTTCCGTTTCTCGGCTTCTGCTTGGGGTTACAAGTGCTGTTCTCTAAGAGCGAGGAAGGACGTGACCGCCCAGGCCTGGATATTATTAAGGGAACGATAAAACGCCTACCGCCGGGGGACAAGGTGCCGCATATGGGCTGGAACCAAGTAAACTGGGCCCGCCAGGACCCCTTGTTAACAGGAATTGCCGATGCCCCCCATATGTACTTCGCCCATTCTTACTATGTTGTCCCCGACGATGATCAAGTAGTATTAGGTAAGACTAATTATGTTGGCGAGTTCGCCTCGGCAGTAGCCAAAGACAAAATATACGCGACTCAGTTTCACCCGGAGAAAAGCGGCGAGACCGGCTTGGCATTGCTCAGAAACTTTGTTGAGATAGCCAAATGATTGTGTGTCGGAGTATGTAAAGCTTAACGGTATCGGAGTATCGGCGTAAAGGAGTATCGGTGTCCGACTTCACTCCAACACCCCGTCACCCCGATACATCGATACATCCGGAGGAGACATAATGCTTGCTAAGAGAATAATACCATGCCTCGATGTCAAAGATGGAAGAGTAGTAAAAGGCATCCACTTCCAAAACCTGCGTGACGCCGGTGACCCGGTGGAGACCGCCAGCCAATATAGCGCCGGCGGCGCCGACGAATTGGTTTTCCTGGACATCACGGCCACGCTGGAGAAACGCGATACCATCATCGATGTGATCAACAGGACAGCCCAGGAAGTGTTCATTCCGCTCACCGTTGGCGGCGGCATCCGCACGATCGATGACATCAGCAAGATCCTCAAGGCCGGCGCGGATAAGATATCGATCAACTCCTGTGCCGTGCGCGACCCCGGGCTAATCACCCGCTCAGCCGAGAAATTCGGCAGTCAATGTACAGTAGTAGCGATAGACGCCAGGAAAAAGCAGGACGGCACAGGCTGGGAGGTAGTGATAGACGCTGGCACGAAGCCGACCGAGCACGAGGCCGTGGCCTGGGCAAAGCAAGTGGAGAAACTGGGCTCAGGCGAGATCATGCTGACCAGCATGGACGCCGACGGCACCCAGAACGGCTATGATATAGAACTGAACCGGGCCGTCTCCGAGGCGGTCAACATCCCGGTAATCGCCTCGGGCGGCGCCGGCAAGCCGGAACATTTGTACAAAGTATTGACGGACGGCAAGGCCGACGCGGCACTGGCGGCGTCAATATTTCACTACGATTCATATCCGATCAAAGTAGTGAAGGAGTTCCTGATCGACAAGGGCGTGGAGATGCGTCCATAGCTGTCGCGGGGCACAGGATATTCGACTGTCATTCCCGCGAAGGC
>JAUXIB010000025.1 GCA_030621225.1 candidate division FCPU426 bacterium | reverse complement strand
ATAATCCTTTGTTTTTTTCTGCTAATCGGGAGGAGTGCGTCTGTATCCGCCCAGGTAGGAAGCGATTGGGTAGAGGCGACGGGAGCAGCAGCATTCGGCACGAGAGTTTGTCATGCAAGCGTTGTCTATGATAATAAAATATGGGCGATTGGAGGGAATGATGGCATAACTGATTTGAATGATGTCTGGTATTCTACTGACGGTGTAAGTTGGACGGGAGTGACGGCAGCGGCGGGGTTCTGCGAAAGGCGCGAACCCACAAGTGTTGTTTATGATAACAAGATGTGGATCATAGGGGGATGGGACGGCTCCAGTAGGTTTAATGATGTCTGGTATTCAACGGATGGTGTGAGTTGGACACAGGCTACGGCACCCGCGGCCTTCAGTGGAAGAAATGAGCAGACGAGCTTAGTTTACGATAATAAAATGTGGATGATTGGGGGATATGATGGTTCATCTTTTACGAATGACGTTTGGTATTCAACGGATGGTGTAAGCTGGACGGAAGCGACTGCGGCAGCGGCGTTCAGCGGGCGAGCTGGTCATGTAAACATAGATTATGATAATAAGATGTGGGTGATTGCTGGGGGTGGGGCGTCGCGCTATAACGATGTTTGGTATTCAATAGACGGCGTGAGTTGGATGGAGGCAACCGGAGCGGCGGCGTTCAGCGGGAGAACCGAGCCCACAGTTGTAGTTTATGATAATAGGATGTGGGTGATTGGCGGGTATGAGGGGGCTGGGGTCTTTGCAAACGATGTCTGGTATTCAACGGATGGAGTGAGTTGGACAGAAGCGACGGGAGCGGCGGCATTCAGCGCGAGATCCGACCACACGAGCGTAATTTTCAATGATAAGATGTGGGTGATTGTTGGAGCGGTAGGCGGAACTGCGGTAGACGACATCTGGTATTCGCCGCCCGACTTGACCCCCACCGTAAGCGCGACTCACACCGTTTCGTCAACGAATTCGTTGACCTCTACCATATCACTGACCAGCACTCCTACGGGAACTCCGACCATCACCCCAACCATTACTCCGACTGCTACCAGCACTCATACCGTTCTATCCGTCACGCGGACCACTACTCCTACTCTTAGCTCTACGCGCACCACGACTCCTACATTCACCTTTACTCCAAAACCGGAAGCGCAAGAGATAGTCGTTTATCCGAATCCTTTCAATCCAGGTAAAGCCTTCGGCGGAACCTTGAAATTCAAAGGTCTGCCCGACGGCGCAAAGGTGATGATATACACTGTGTCGGGTGAGTTGGTGAGAGAGCTCCGAGAGAACAACGGCATGGCTTCCTGGGACGGCAGGAATAAGAACGGGACGATAGTTTCTATGGGTTCCTACGCTTACGTTATCAAGAAGGACAAGGAAACGCTGAGGCGGGGAAAGATAGTTGTTGTGAAATAGAATCACTACCTTCGCTCTCCCCCTTTGAAGGGGGAGGGGAACCGCAAAGCGGTGGAGGGGGTAAAATTCATCCCTTGCTTACTCAGGGCGAGTCAGTTTTTTAGTTTATTGTTCCTGGTATGTAGTATGTTTACCACATCCCACATCCATCGAACTAGGAACTGTCTTTTTTGTTCATTGTTCCTAGGATGTAGTATGTTGTGTGCTGTTTGCGTATTGCTTGAGTTTTTTTATAGAGACGGTTATCATTCGAGATAAATGCTCTAAATCCGCGGAAAATTCCGTTCCGGTTTTACTGTCAAGGAATTCTAAATCAACGGAGATGATCACTTGTGTTTCAAGCTCTGCGCATGACCCGAGCGATATACGCAGGAATTGTATATTCTCTTTCGGATAGAATCTTCTAAATCCTTCCGCTATATTTGAAGGTATGGAAACAGCGCTTCGCCTCATTTGGCTGGCTAATCCGTAAAGCTCATACTTGGGATAGTTGCTTGTGGATTTGTAAGTTTTTTGCACAATTTGTAATCCTTTTTGCCAGATTCTTAAATCCTTAAAAGTTTGAATGCCTGTGGACTCATGTTTTTTTTGCATGTTTTTCTCCTTGTGGTTTTAAGTGATTTATCGGTTGTTCCACTACATCCCACATCCATCGAACTAGGAACTGTTTTTTTTGTTCACTGTTCCTGGTATGTAGTATGTTGTGCGCCGTTTCCCACATCCCACATCCATCGAACTAGGAACTGTCTTTTGGTTCCTTGTTCAGCCCCCTGTATCCGGTTTCCTGCTTGCCCTACGTAGTCCCTGCGTCTGCTTGTCAGCAGACAAGCGCAGGGGCAGAGTAGGGTATCCGGTCTCCAGTATTCTATGTTCTGTATTCCGCTTGCTGTTCATAAACCGAGCTACGAACTTCGAGCTACGAGCTACGGAGTAGACCACCAGCCCCCGACCCCTGACCACTGTATAAGCAACTATTTCCACTGCTTTTAGCATATCACGCCCCCCTGACAAAAATGGGCCGTGCCCAGATATTTCGCTGTTGACGATAGCAAAAGAGTATGGCAATATACATTACAGTGCAGTGGCGCAGACGATAAGCTGGAGCAAGGAAGAGACGGCGGAACACTTGGTAAAAAGGCGACCCCATCTTTGCATAGAGAGGTGAAAATATGAAGGAACTAATTATCGCAGCAATGATGATCGTGCTGATCTGGGGGGCGGTGGGCCTGGATGCTATGGCCAAGTCGGAGAACCAGGAGAATGAACAGGAGAATCTTGGCCAGAATAAAGGAGCGCGCATAGTACTGCTAGAAAAAGAGGTGACTCTTTTCGATGAAAACGGAAATAGCAACAAAAAATATGTTGTTGAATACAAAGAATCGAGTAGGCTCTTCGATGAAGTTGAGAAGAAGGTGTTTGCGGAGTTGAAGGTTAAAAATATAAATGAAGTATCGCGGAAGAGACTGGGAAGGGAACTGAATGAAGGGTTGGCCAAAAAGATAAGAATCAAAAATTTACAGGAGCCTGAGCTTAAATTTTTAGATGAAGAAGGAAAAGAAATCAAAAAGATAAAGCTAAGCGAGCCCTTTGTTGGGTGGTCTCCCATTAAAAAACTATCGGCTGTGGTTTCTGCAAATGGGAAGGCGGCTGCACTTGTATCGAGAAATTACAGTGAGAATACCGGAGGCATTCGATTATCCATATATAACAATAAGGGAGTGATGTTATATGAGAAGAGCTATGACACCGATATCCCAGGTGGGTCAACCCCTGAGTTGGCTATAGCGGATAATGGCGTGTGCGCGGTGCTTGTTTCGATTATGGAAGGGGAAAGCACGATTCTTTATGTATATGGCAAGACAGGTGAACAGATCATTGCTTTCCCCGAGGAGGCAGAACCAGAAGTAGAATCAGAATTCAGTTCTCCAAGGGATGTTGCTGCAATATCCTCTAACGGCAGATACCTGGCGGTCGACATTTGGAAGATTTATGAACACACGACCACACACTTCTTTGATACTGTAAAAAAGACCTGGTGGGCATCTGGCGGGCTATATCGTGTTATTTCCATTGACGATGAAGGTTTGGCGGATGTAATCAATGTGCCTTTGCCTCCCGGTGGTGGGAACACTGGAAGGAAAAGGCAGAAATTGGATTTAAAGAGATAGCATGCTTGATAGACTTGAAAATGACAGACAACGCTTGGTGGTGTTTATTGTAGCGCAAAGATGAGTGGTACAGGGACCTGACCTCGTCTTACATGGCGGCGAAAAAGGGGGTAAAATTCATCCCTTGCTTGCTCAGGGCGAGGCGAAGGCGCCATCAGACCTTCCGTTACTCTAAACTATGTGGTACTATGTCATCAAAAGAAACATGGCTATGAATACAATGAATAGGGGAACAGCGGTACAGAAAAAGATTGACCGGATGGTGAGAAGAATAGTGAAGCGTTTTCATCCGGAGCGTATTATCCTTTTCGGCTCCCATGCCCGCGGCGGCGCCGGACCGGACAGTGACGTTGATCTACTGGTAGTGATGCCGTTCAAAGGCTCAAAGTTCGAGAAGCAGGTGGAGATTGGAGTGGCGTTGCACGATATACGCGCGCCGAAAGACATAATAGTCGCTACACCGGAAGAAGTGGAAAAATACAGGGATGTAATAGGAACGATCGTGAGACCTGCCATGCGAGAAGGAAAGGTGCTATATGCCAGCGGCAAGTGATGTCAACCACGTCGTCCGTCAATGGGTTCTCAAGGCGGAAAATGATTTGCTTAATGCGCAGCATACCTTGGGTTTGAAGCGAAAGTGTCCCACGGACACAGTATGTTGGCATGCTCAGCAATGTGTGGAGAAGTATCTGAAGTCCTTCCTTGTCTATAAGAGTATAGATTTTCCCAGAACACACAGTATTGTCGAATTAATGGCGCTGATACCGTCGAAAATGAAGGAACCTACTTTGACCCGGGAAGAGCAAGTGAGGCTGACAGCCTATTCTACAGCGACAAGGTATCCGGGAGATTACCGGGAAATAAGTTTGTCCGAGGCACGCAGGGCGGTAAAGGTTGCGCGCCGCGTGCGTGCTGCCATCCGCAAGCTACTCCCCAAAGAAGTTACGGAACATGCCTAGAGTGCCTCCAGGAACGGTCTTTTGGTTCATTGTTCCTGGTATGTAGTATGTTTACCACATCCTACATCCATCGAACTAGGAACTGTCTTTTTATATCTAGACAATCCGCCGCGTATGTGCTAGAATAGCCAGCTATTCGTTGAATACGCCATAAAATAGGCACAGAGAGAAGAAAAAGATGATAATAGATTATTTACTCGGAAAATTTTCCAATGATGTGGCCATAGATCTAGGGACGGCCACTACCCTTGTTTATGTCAAGGGCAAGGGCATAATGCTCTCTGAGCCCTCTATTGTCGCTATTCGCAAGGGGACGGATACCGTGATAGCGGTAGGGGAAGAGGCTAAGGAGATGCTGGGTAAGACGCCCGGCTATATCACCGCCATCAGGCCGATGCGTGATGGTGTGATCGCTGATTTTGAGATAACCGAGCGTATGTTGCGTTATTTTATTCAGCGTGTGCATAAGCGCGATTCTATGATCAAGCCGCGCATCATTATCAGTGTACCCTCCGGTGTCACGGAGGTGGAAAAACGGGCTGTGCGTGATTCTGCTGAGCAGGCAGGCGCGCGGGCGGTATATTTGATTGAGGAGCCGATGGCGGCCGCTATTGGCGCGGGAATGCCTATTTCCGAGCCGAGCGGCAGCATGATCGTGGATATTGGCGGCGGTACTACCGAGGTGGCGGTCATCTCTTTGGGTGGCATTGTCTACGGTATGTCTGAACGGGTGGCCGGTGATGAGTTAGATGAAGCGATAATTTCCTACTTGAAACGGATGTATAATGTATTGATCGGTGTGCGCAGCGCCGAGCGGGTGAAAAAAGAGATCGGCTCCGCCTTCCCGATGGAGGAAGAAGTAAAGATGGAGGTAAAGGGGAGGGATATGGTCACCGGCATGCCACGCACGTTAACCGTGCGTTCCGAGGAGATACGCGAAGCATTGGAAGAGCCGCTGGGGGTGATAATTGAGACGGTCAAGACCGCTCTGGAAAGGACTCCGCCGGAGTTGTCGGCGGATATCGTGGATCGGGGCATCGTGTTGGCTGGGGGTTCTTCCCTGTTGCATAATTTGGATGAACGTTTGCGCGAAGAGACGGGTGTGCCTGTTAATTTGGCGGATGACCCGGTGACGGCGGTCGTTTTGGGCGCAGGCAAGGTTCTAGATGAGTCCATCGATTTCCTGAAACAGGTTGCTATCCCGGAGAAGGAAATATACTAGTAATATGTTTAGCGCGGATTACGCAGATGAAGGCATCGCAGATTACGCGGATTTTTGTTGCAATCTGCGTAATTAGCGACGGTGTTGTCTGTGTAATTTGTGGAATAATTCACAGTACCCCATTACCTTGCGCTCCCATCCCCGTAACCAAGGGGATACTCTACCCCTTGCGGTTATCACGTAATTTAAGAAGGTAAAGCTAATGGCCAAAGGTCCGATCTTGCGTTTTGATAAACTGGCGCCGGTGTTACTGCTCTTGGTTGTTGGTGTTTTCTTGCTTTTACTAAATCTTCGTAGTAATCCGCTGGTAGAACATCTTAAGTATTACATTAGTTTGCCCCTGGCCCCTTTGCTCCAACTGACGCGTGACAGCGGCACGGGGTGGAATGATTTTTTGCAGAAACATCGTGACGTAGATGATGTCTATCGTCGCAATGAATATCTGGAGCAGGAACTGGCGCGCCTGAAAGCCAAGTTGGCCGATCGTCGCAGGATAATCAAGGAGAACACTGAGCTCAGGCGATTTCTTGGTTACAAGCAGCGAAGCGAAGAGCGTCTCAGCCTGGCTTACGTCCTGGGGCATGACACCAATATCTGGCGGCAGGCGTTATTGATAGACGTTGGGGCCGTGAACGGTCTGCGGAAGGATACAGTGTGTCTTGGCGAGGGTAGTATAGTTGGCAGAGTAGTGCAGGTAAACCGCGACCACGCTCTGATGATGTTGGTTACCGATACTGCCAGCAGCATCAGTGCCGTAGACGCGCGTTCGGAGGTGAGGGGCGTGGTCAGTGGCGCCGGCGAGGATATGTTGTCCTTTGATTACCTGTCTGTTGATGCTGACATTAAAGTGGGAGACGAAGTGCTTTCGAGCGGGCTGGGCGGCGTTTACCCGCGGGGATATTCCCTGGGAATTGTGACAGAGATCGCACCTACGGACGACCGTTTAAATTTGCGCGTTTATTTGCGGCCGAGGATAGACTTCAGTTCGCTGGGGCATATTTTCTTGCTGGCAGAGCTGAAAAGGGGGCGCAGTGGTGAGTGAGCAGCGCCGGGCCAAGCTCCGCGATATTCTCGTTCCGGCCAGACGGATGTATTTTGGTCTGCGGGATGAGCTTTTATTATCGCTGGTCGTTATCCTGGCTTTATTTATACAGTTGCTAGTGCTCAATGAGTTTCGCCCGGTGGGAATTCCGGCCAACTTGGTTAGCCTGCTCGTAATTTGGCTGGCCTTGAGCGGCTTCTGGCGGGCTGCTTGGTTAGCCGGTCTGTTTTCCACTTTGGTGATGGACGCTTTTTCTCTCGCCGGCTTGGGACTGAGCGGTTTTTCCTTGCTGGCGGCGGCCTATTTTGTTTATCGGGTTCGCGGGGTTTTTGGCAGCGGCAGCTTGAACCGCTTTCTGTGTTTGGCTACCGGCCTGATGGTGAATCAGTTACTATACTTCTTTTGTCTTTTCCTGGCGGGTGAGTTGTATTTGACTCCGGGTGTTTTTGTCTGGCGGGTGTTACTGCAGGGGACGATAATGGATCTGTTGCTGGCAACGGTGCTCTTCTTTTTAGCGGTGAAGTTGGTTAGAGTGGGAGGGGAGCTTGCCTAGACTGATCGACTACAAAGTTGCCTACCAATCACAATACGAGAAACGCGGCCAGCGTGCGCTCTTGCTGGTTGGTCTGCTTTTTTCTATTTTGTCTGTCCGTCTGATTTACCTGCAGATCCTAAGATACAGTGAATTCCAGCGGTTGTCCGGACGCAACCACGTGCGCTTGCTGCCGCAAGCGGCAGCGCGCGGTTTCATATATGACCGGCACGGTGAACTACTGGTGAGAAATATACCGAGTTACGAATTGTGTGTTGTGCCGGGAGAAGTGCAGGAATTAGATTTGCTTTTGCAACGCATGAAAGATATCGCCGGAGTGGTTCCTGAGTTGGCGCGCCGGAAGTTAGCAAAGGTGGGCGGCAGATATTACGAGCCGGTTCCTTTGCTCAGCGACCTGGGCGAGGATGTGATCGCCAAGCTGTCAGAACGGAAATCGGAATTGCGTGGCCTGATCATCAGGATGCAGCCTCGGCGACATTATGTGCATGGCAGGTTGCTTGCTCACGTGCTGGGGTATACCGGGCCGGTCAGCAAGCAGGAACTGGACGCTTCGTATCAGGGTAGGAAGCCCCGGCCTTTTGAAAGAGTGGGAAAAGCGGGAGTAGAGCGGCAATACGATGATTATCTGCGCGGTCATAGCGGTGGTATTCAGGTAGAGGTGGATTCATATGGGCGGCACTTGCGTGTCATCGCTGAAAAAAAACCACGCTTGGGGGAAGACCTTTATCTGACCATTGATTATAAACTACAGCAGGCCAGCGAAGCGCTGCTGGCGGGATTTCGCGGCTGTGTCGTGGCCTTGGATCCGCGTAACGGCGAGATACTGGCAATGGCCAGCAAACCGGACTATGATCCTAACGAGTTTGCCGTTGGCATCAGTTCGGATCGCTGGGCTGAGTTGGTGGCGGATGAGGCGTATCCCTTGCAGAACAGGAGCTTGCAGGGGGAATACCCGCCGGGATCTATTTACAAGATCGTAACGGCGGTGGCCGCGCTGGAGACAGGCGTCAAGAACCCCTATCAGTCTTATCTTTGCCAGGGGGTGGTGAATTTTCGTGACTGGCCTTATCGTTGTTGGAAAGAGCACGGTCACGGATGGGTTGATATGAACAAGGCGATCATAGAGTCCTGTGACATTTACTTCTACCGGGCCGGGCTAAGGACCAAAGTGGACGCGCTCAACCGTTACTCTTTGATGTTTGGCTTGGGAGAGAAGAGCGGGGTGGATATTCCCGGAGAGAAGGCCGGCTTAGTGCCCAGCGCTCCTTGGAAAAGAAAACGCTATGGCCGGGCCTGGTATTACGGTAATACCATCCAGATGTCTATCGGCCAGGGGTTTCTGCTGGCTACTCCTTTACAGTTGGCTTGTATGATGGCTGCTTTGAACGAAGGTGGCACGATTTACCGGCCGCATGTGCTGAAGGAGGTGCGTGATGAGCGGGGTGAGCTAGTGCGCGCGTATAAACCGCAAGTGAATTCAACGTTGCTTGTGACCAAGCGCACGATGCGGATAGTGAGGCGCGCGCTTCGCGGTGTGGTCAATACCAGGCGTGGTACCGGCGGCAGGGCCCGTTTGAGAACGCTGAGTGTGGCGGGAAAGACTTCTACTTCAGAGAACCCGCATGGAGAACCGCACGCCGGTTTTGTTTGTCACGCGCCCGCGGAGGAACCGCGCCTAGTGGTGATGGTTTGGTTTGAAAACGGTGGAGAAGGAGGCGCTGTCGCTGCTCCTGTTGCCAAGTACCTGCTGGAGGAATTTTTTGGTTTGCGTCACGACCGGGAACTTGAGCAGATCAGGGAAATGATGCGCAAGGAGATGGAGCTGGGATAGGCGATGTTCAGTGGCCTGCTCTGTAGCTCGTAGCTCGAAGTTCGTAGCTCGGTTTATTCCGCTGCGCGCGAATACCACGAGCATAAGCTCGTGGAGGAAGCGGTGTGGTCGCCTGCCGGCGACCGTTCGGGACAAGAATACCGCGGGCGTTAGCCCGAGGATTCTTATAAATAACAAGTGGAATACAGAGTACAGGATACCGGATACAGAATGCGGGGAACGGCACGTTAAAAGTAGACAGTAGTCAGTAGACGGCGAGCTACCAGCTACGAGCTACGAGATGCGGACTTATGAATGTACACAGCGCTACAAGAGTTTATCGCGGCCTGGATTACGGGCTGTTGGCGGCCATCCTTTTCCTTTGTATCTGTGGGGTGGCTAATATTTATTCGGCGGGACATAGTATCGCCGGCATGGGAGGATTATATCAGCGTCAGTTGGTCTGGTTGGCGATCAGCCTGGTATTCTTTTTCCTGTTGTTGACGGTAGATTTCAGTATTTTCAGCGAATTAGCCTATAAAATATATGCTTTTTCGATTTCTTTGCAAATTCTGGTATTAATTTTTGGCGCCGCTGTGTCCGGTTCAAGACGCTGGTTCAGCTTCTTTGGGGTTATGTATTTCCAACCGTCTGAGCTGGCCAAATTGGCGCTGGTTTTAGCAGTAGCTAAATGTATCAGCGAAGGGCGAGACGAGACGACCTTGGCGCCGCCTTTTTACAAGCCGTTGTTGCTCGCCTGTCTGCTGACACCGTTGGTCTACTTGCAGCCGGATTTAGGTACGTCCCTGTTGTTTCTGCCGGCGACTCTGGTTATGTTGTATGTAGCAGGGACGAAGTGGCGGCGCATGTCACGCTTGGTAATGTTTTTCTTGTTACTCGTGTCGCCGTTATGGTTCGGCTTAAAGGATTACCAGCGGGATAGATTGCGCGTTTTCTTTGATCCGGAGTATGACCCCCTGGGGGCGGGATATAATATCATCCAGTCGAAAATAGCCGTTGGTTCTGGAGGATTTTTGGGCAAAGGGTGGCTGGCGGGGAGCCAGACGCAGTTAAGTTTCATTCCGGAGCACCACACTGATTTTATTTTTGCTGTGGTGGGAGAAGAGTGGGGTTTTATTGGCTGTGCCTTGATTTTATGCCTATATATGTATATAATTACTAAGGGAGTGCGCATAGCGCTCAGAGCACGCAAGGAGACCGAAGCACTTTTTGCTTTTGGCTTGGTGGCGATATTTACTTTTCAGGTGGTGATAAATATCGGCATGACCTTGGGGATTCTCCCGGTGACGGGATTGACTTTACCTTTCTTAAGTCATGGTGGCTCGTCGTTGTTGATAAGTTTCATTGGCTTTGCGTTATTGTTGCGGATCGATTGGAGTACGAGGGGAAGGCGTAAACGGTAAGTTGGCATCCGCTCCGCGATTTTATGGGAGCGTTTTTTCAAGCGGGTCTCAAATACAGAGGCAATTATGGAAGAACAAAAAGGTATGAGTCGGGAAGCAGTAGGGATGTTAGCCAAATTGTTCATAACCTTGCTGCTACTGCTGATCTTTGTCAAGGGGTGTTCTAATTTTATTTTTCAGAACGCCGTTGATTCTGTTCTCTTTAATGGGAAATACTTTGAAGAGAACGGGGAAAACCTCAAAGCGCTTAACGAGTACCGTAGAGTGGTAGCCTGGGATCACAAGTTCTTTTTCGAGTATGAGCGGGTCGAAGAAGCGGCGTATAAGATAGCCGAGATCTTAGAGAAGAAATTGTACAAATATGGAGAAGCGCGTGAGGCCTACATGAATTTCTGCGAGGATTATTCTGAGAGCGACTTAAGGGCCAAGGCGGAGAAGGGCATAGAGAGAAGCCGGGCGAGTGGGGACGAATATGTCGCGTTATGGCAGAAGGCAGACAAGCATTTAAAAGCCGGACGTTTCAGCCGGGCGGAGGTGATTTATCGACGGATATCAGAGATGGCTCCTTTGGATATAACCGCTCAGCTAAAGGTGAAAGAAAGCCAAGCCCTGGCTGAGGCGCGCATGACCAAGGCGCAGGCTATTAGTATGGTCAGTATGCACTTGCGGACCAGTGGCCGCGACAAGCACCGAGTAAGGTTCACCTCCTACTGGGTGAAGAATAGCCAGAGCTATCGTGATTCTCTGTTGATCGATATACCCGTGACCAGGGGGGAAGAGGCGGCCGCCGTTTGGGACTGCGTGCGGGCTTGTTTGCAGCTTTTAAAGCACCGTTTTACGTTTGATTTAGGAAAGGTCGTGATTCGAGAGAACTCCGGTGGGGTGCTTAATCCGCCGGGCTATGAGGCCTATGAGGCGATGCTGGTACACGATGTGGAGGTAGCTGCGTTGCGTGCTTACAACGGCGGTTGGAAAACGCGGGACGAGATTTTGAATGAACTGAAAGTGACCAGGCATAGAGAGAGTCATTAAAGGAGAGTGATGAAGGCGCTAGCGACGGGCGGCAAGCGACAGGTGATAAAGGGAGAGCTGATCAAGGCAGCTCGGCTAATAGTTCTGGCCGGTTTCTTGGTGATCAGCGCTGCGCCTGTGTTTTCTTACACCGAGGACTATGGATATGAGTTCGGTATAGACTTTGGGGTGGGGCTGATGCGCAATAAAGATCTTACACAGTCTTTTCATCGGCTTGGTTGGATATTCCTTTCGGATAATCCGGATAACCTCTGGCAACAGTACCGCGTTATTGCCGAACGTGACAAGGTGGAGTTCAATCGCCCAAATATGCTGACCGATTTCGGGCTCTGTTTCGTTTTGAAGAAACGGCTCTTTTATGATTACATAATCAAGGAGAGGTTTCGTATCGGTTACGTTCGCATGGAGAATTTTGGCGCTGATGTGCATCTTCGCTTTCATGATCCCGGGGACTACGAGCCTGGGAACTATGATGTTGGGGACTATTATGCCCAGGCGCAGTATTTCCAGGAGTGGTCTGGCGGCGCGGTGTCATTTAGCTTTAGCCAGTATTTTGGGGTAGGAGGCGAGGTGTGGGAGGCGTACATTGGTTATGGTTTGGGGCTCAGCCGGGGGACACTTTCTTTCGAATGGATCGTGCGCGAAGGGAGCAATGAAGAGCATCCGGAATGGGACGCTTGGTATATGGATGGCTCAACGAAAAAACACTATAGCGTAGAGCAGAAGGTAGCGGGCACGATGAGTTCCGACTGGGGTTTCGAACAATTCATGTTTGCCGAGCTTAACCGGCGTATCGCGGGCAAGCTTTATTTTTGTGCGGGAGCCAGCTTCCACTGGGTTTGGTTGGATGATTACCGAGGGGAGTATACGATGAGCTATATCAGAGACGGCGAGTCGTTGCTGGATGAGACCGGCGATGGCGTGCTGCTTATATTCAAGGACATTGTCGGCATTCAGCCGGTGGTTGTGCCGTTGGAGGAACTCTCTGGAGAAGGCGGTTACCGGCCGCTTACGATAGATTTCATCGGTCCCCGCCTCTCACTTTCTCTGAGATATTTTTTGTAGGGTAATAAGGAGAAACACAATGTCAGAACTACAAGTGATAACATCAGCGGAGTGGGAAACGAAGGTGGAGCAGGTTGCTGGCGTAGTTTTGGTTGATTTTTGGGCTGAATGGTGCGGCCCCTGCAAGCAATTGACGCCGATTCTGGAGAAAGTCGTGGCGGAATTGTCCGGCAAATTAGCGGTTTATAAGCTGGACGTCGGCGCGGAGCAAGAGCTGGCGGTTCGTTTCGGCGTTATGAGCATTCCCACGATGATCGTTTTCAAGGCCGGTCAGGTGGTGGAACAGGTGGTTGGCTTGCGTAATGAGGACGATCTCAAGCAAATGATAGGTAAGCACTTACAGTAGGTGATGTTGTCACCATAGTCTATCCGGGATGCCGTCATCGTTGGCGTCCAATTCCAGATAAAGATATCCATCTGCGAAGGAAATATAGTTCGCCAAATCAGAGACGCCGCTATGGTCTTCTAAGATGGGGAAGCAGTCGCCGGAATCGTTGATGGTGCCGGTGTAGCTGCCATTCGGTATAACGTCGTACACTGCGAAACTCTTATCTCCCGCCAACGGGATATTCTTGTAATAGGCAGCGGTGACTACAGCCAGCCGGAGATTGAGGCCGGGCTGGGAATCGAAGGAGCCAACGAAAGTGGAGCGGTCAATTTTAATCTCCATTCCGCCGCTGCCGGCATCGTACGCTACCAAGGGCTCTTGAGGGGCTCCTATCTCTTTCATCTCCGGGCTGCCGTTGCCGGGCGGGGGAATGGATGCTGTGTATTGCAGGTAATACGCATCTTGTCCCACGGGTCCGGCGGCGAGCGGAGCGAGCGGCATCTGGATAAAATAGTCCACGCCTAAGGAAGGGACATGCATGTCGGAGGACGTGGTTTGCCATGTGGTGAATTTAAGCTTGTGCTTGTCTGCCATCGGCTCATTAGGAAGGGTGGTCCAATCATGTACGCCGGTAAATATGCTTTTATCGCCCTCGTCACCAGCATGCAATACGGTTATCTTGGAATCCCAATCAATCATGACCAGCGTGCGCATATAGTCGGAGGTATCCTCGCCGTTGATGTATAGGTAGATATAATTAGCATCCCAGCAGGCGCGCACCTCATTCAAATCAGCGTATTTATTATCCAGAGGGGCGGGGGCGGTGGCGGGATCCCAGTGTCCGTCCGTTGCTTCCGAAAGATCGCCTTCCTGTAATGTCCAGTAGTAGAGGCTATGGTCCCAATATGTTTCATTCGCCAGGCCGTCAAGCGTTATAAACGGATAACCGCCGGTTTCCAGCATGGTGGTTTGCTCGAGAAAAACATCCTCGTTCAGCTCTTTGGTGACCGTGATCGGTTGCGCGGGCTCATAGTAGATATCGCCCGTGGTTTTAGGGGACAGCCCGCTGTTATCACGGTCTATCAGAACTTTGAGCTCATAGACGCCATAGGGGATGGCTTGCGGGGAAAAAGCCAGGCGAGCTCGGTAAAAGTAGTCGCCCGTCCTATTGTTCACGACTAATTCGTCAGTGATAGTGTCTACGGCTACCGCAAATGTTTCTTGCGTTTCATGTTCTATTAGTTGCGCGAAAGCCTTTTTGCCGACATATCCTGAAAAGTTTTCAGGGATGTAAAGATCCACTCGTCCGGGATAGCCCGTGGAGGAATAATTCCTGCTCGTAGGATTGCCGGGGTCCGTAGGATATTTATGGCACCCCAAGGCTAAAAAAACTACCAAGACAGCTAATTTTAAAGCTTGTACCGTTCTCACAACTTAACCCTACCATCTTTCTATGGGGTTGTCAAGTGACGGGAATGGGTTATTTTATTTAATATTTGGAGTGCCCATAGGGCGGACTGCTACGGTACGTTGTTGGCGTTATCCAAAAAAAGAGATGTTCTCTGTGTCCTCTGTGACCTCTGTGGCTTGGTGTTTTTAAAAAACGTTGCCTGTCTCGCTGAAGTGGAACGAAGGCGGACTTGTCCGTCGTAGCCCTTGACGAAGACGGATGTCGTCGTGGTGAGAAAGGTGTTGGTCGTTGTTGGCGTTATCCCAAAAAGATGTTCCTTTGTGTCCTTAGTGTCTTAGTGGTGAAAAAGGTTCTAGTTGTTGTTGTTGGCGTTATCCAAAAAAGAGATGTTCTCTGTGTCCTCTGTGTCCTCTGTGGCTTGGTGTTAGAAAGACTTTCGTTTTTTTAGAAAAGGGGGTCATGATCTCTGTCCCGTTTCCTCGGTGGGGTGGCAAATTGGCATGGGTGTCAATAATTTGACATCTGTTGTTATTCGTGGTATATTTAAAAACAGGGAATAGTGGCCGGTGGATGGTGGACGGTATACGGATACTGACCGCTGACCACTGACCACTGACCACGTGGGGCCGAATGCTGTATGGTAGACGAATTACGGAAAGAGGAACGCTGAGAATGGCCGCGAGAAACGCCACAGTCTTCAATCGTAAGTTACGGGACGAGTTCATTGGCTGGGTCCTGTTGCTATCGGTGCTGATCACTTCTTTTTACGGATTTTACGCTTACAACCGTTCAAAGGGTCAACTGGACGCTGAGTTGGGACAGCGGCTTGTCTCCGTGGCCAAGCTTACCGCGGCGCAGTTGGATCCCGAACGTATGGATCTATTGCGCGAATATGGGGTGGATTACGAGGGTCAACGGCGCCAGCTGGTACGGCTGCGCAATATTGCTGACGTACGGAATATCTATGTTTTAGACCGTGAGAGTCGTGTGATCGTTGACGCGCGTGGTGATTTCCAGGTTGGTGAACGGAACTTGATGCTTTCGCTTGATGAGGCGGAGCAAGAGCGGGCCTGGCAGGGGCGTATTGGTATCTCTACTTTATATCAGGGCAGCGACCAGGAATACTATAAATCAGCATACGTACCGCTGTTTCGGGGAGAGAGCGAAGTAGCGTATTTAGTGGGGGTGGAGGCGAGCGCGGCGTTTTTGCAGGCGGTTGCTGATTTCGGCAGGGGAATGATGATGGCCGCAGTACTTTTCATCGCCGCGGCGTTGGTTATAGGCTTAGTGCTCGCACGTTATATCTTGCGGCCGATCGAGCGGTTGGCACGGGGCGCGGAAAAAATAGGAGAAGGCCGTTTTTCCGTTGCCATACCCGAAGAGCCACGCAATGAGATCGGGTTTTTGGCCAGGGCCTTTAACGATATGACCAGGCAACTCAAGGCTCATAACGATTATATGCTGGAATCACTGACCAGTGGGCTTATCGCGGTGGACAGCGAGGGGCAGATCACTACCGTTAACCAGGCGGCGGCGGATATATTGGGGCGCGCGGCGCGGCGGATGATCGGCCGTAACTATCGTCTGGCGCTTAAAGATCAGCTGCGGCTAGTGACATTGATGGAACGGGCGCTGCAGGGAAAGGTATTGAGGAATAGCGAGGTGTATCTACCAGAGCGGGAGATGCACTTGTTGGCTGGTTCTGTATCTCTTAAGAACAAGAGTGGACGCGTGGTCGGCGCGGAGGTGTTGTTGGTGGATAATACCGAGCTCAAGCGGCTACAAACAGAGGTGGTGCTCAAGGAGCGATTGGCCGCGCTGGGCGAGATGTCAGCCGGGGTGGCGCATGAGATCAGGAATCCCCTGGGCGCTATCCAGGGGTTCGTTGAGCTGTTGCAGCGCAAAGGCGTAGGGAGCAAAGAGAGTGTTCGGTATCTGGGGGAGGTCCGCCGTGAAATAGGAGTGTTGAACCGTGTGGTCAGTGATTTTCTTGATTTTGCCCGGCCTAGCAAGCTCGCCCTGACTCCTTGTATGCTTGAGCCGTTGATCGAGGAAGTGCTTGCTTTGGCCGAGGCGGAAGCCAAGCAAGGGAAAGTGACGGTGAAAACGCGTATTGCGCCGGACCTTCCTCTGGTTAATTTGGATGTTGAGAAATTCCGTCGGGCCGTTCTTAACGTGGTGCTAAATTCGTTGCAGGCGGCTCATGCCGGCGGAGGCAAGGTAGAAGTGAGATGCCGCAAACGTGCTGCCGTGGCGCGCGGCAAAGCGGTGCGAGGAAAAGTGATCTTGGAAATAAAAGACAACGGGCCGGGGATATCCGCGGATGTTTTGGCCAAGATATTCCATCCTTTCTTTACTACCAAGGACAAAGGCACAGGATTGGGGTTGGCGATTGTGCACAAGATTATCGAAGAGCATGGTGGAAACATCAGGGTTGAGAGCAAGCCGAGAGCGGGGACGACTTTTTATATAGAACTTAGCGCCGAGGAGTAGAGAGGAGAAATAAAATGATGAAGATCCTGGTGGTGGATGATAACGATGGTATGCGCAAAATGTTGGTGGAATCGCTTGGTGCGCTGGGGTACGAGGTGGGCATGGCCGCGGACGGCAAGCAGGCACTAAGCCGCTTCAAACAAGCGGTGTACCACATGGTTCTGGTGGATATGCGCATGCCTGGCATGTCCGGCCTGGAGGTTCTGGCGGAGCTGAAACGCCTGGAGGCCGAATGTCTGGTTATCGTGATGACTGCTTATGGCACGGTGGATAACGCGGTAGAGGCGATGAAAGCCGGCGCGTATGATTATCTGACCAAGCCTTTTACCATCGACCAACTGGATGTTATCATCAAACGGGCCGGGGAGCGGTTCCGTTTGGCGCGCGAAAACGTATATTACCGCGAGGAGCTAGATCGGTTGGAAGGGGCGGAGGTCTGGGTCGGCAAGAGCAAGCCGATGCGTGAGCTCAAAACATTGGTGCGTAAAGTGGCGGTTACTGATACCAGCGTTATTATCTACGGCGAGAGTGGTACCGGCAAGGAGCTGGTGGCAAGCGCCTTGCACTTGGCGAGCAAACGCAGCGCCGGACCAATGGTGCGCGTCAGTTGCGCTTCCTTTGTCGAGACCTTGTTGGAGAGCGAGTTGTTCGGCCATGAGCAGGGCGCTTTTACCGGCGCGGTAGCCAGGCGGATCGGCAGGTTTGAGTTGGCCGATGGGGGAACAATATTTCTTGACGAGATCGGCGACGTCAGCCCGGGGGTGCAAACGAAATTGTTGCGTGTATTGCAGGAAAAAGAGTTTGAACGGGTTGGCGGGGTGGCGCCGATAAAGGTTGATGTGCGCGTCATTGCCGCTACAAACAAGGACTTGCGGGCTGCGGTAAAGGAGGGGTCGTTTCGTGAAGATCTTTTCTTCCGTTTGAATGTTATGCCTTTGCTGGTGCCGCCCTTGAGACAGCGTCCCCGGGATATTCCTTTGCTTGCGCGGCATATGTTGGAGAAGTATCTTCCCGCGGGCGAGAATAAGAAGATTACTCCCCGAGCGATGGAGCTGTTCAGCGGTTATCACTGGCCCGGTAATGTGCGTGAACTAGAGAACGTCATCCAAAGAGCGATCATCTTAAGCGAGGGCGAGAATGTTTTGCCGAGTGCCTTGCCGCGGGAAATGGCTGCGGCGGGAGACGGTCGTGATGATTCTGTCGCGGGAACCTTTTCCCAAAAGATAGAAAAATATGAACGGGAGTTGATCGCTGATGCTTTGGCCAGTGCGCGGGGGGTGCGTGCTCAGGCCGCTAAGCTGCTGGGTATTAACCGTACGGCTTTGCTGTATAAGATAAAAAAATATGGTCTTTAGTGTCGCGGATTGGTATCGCTGATTACGCGGATTGGTATCGCTGATTACGCGGATTGGTGTCGCTGATTACGCGGATTTGTGGGCTCCTTCTAATCGGGCAAGGCAAGCCTTGCCCCTACGCCTGTGCGGGTTGCAGATGGAGATTGGCATGTAGGGGCGGGGCTTGCCCCGCCTGGCTGGGGGACGTATCGCGGGGAGCCTCACTGGTAAGTGAAAAATGAAATTAAAAAGCCTGACAGTATATCTCTTGGTGTTTATGTCGCTGGCGGGTCTCGCCTTGTCGGCCGGGAGGATGGAGGACCGTCTTGCCAGCGACGAAGAAGCGGTGCGTGGTTTGCGGCAAGAGCTTGCGAGTGCGCAGGAGGAGTACACCGCGCTTGGTGACAATTGGAAACGCCTGAAAAAAAAGGTGGAGCAGGAGTTGGTGGAGATCAAAAAGCTCAAGCAGGAGCTGGCGAAGGAAAAGGGGTTTCTGAAAGAACGAAGATTAGAGAGTTTACTCAAACATTCGCGTGATGGCATCCGGACACTCGAAGGATTAAGAGGGCAGGCAGACGGCTTGCGCCGAGAGATGTTGAAGTACGCTGCGGCTTTAATGCTGATGTATAACAGACTAATAGATGAAACATTACGTTTGGTTGATTCCGGTTCAGCGGATGATGCGATGAAGCGGCGCGCTTTACCCCGTATGGCCGGGTGGATAATCGAGCGGCAGCGAGCCAGGCAAACGTATTTTGAGCTGCGGCTTGAGGAAGATTCTCGGACGGGGAAACGTCAGCCCGCGGTGGACGTAGACGCGGTCGGCAAGGATATCAGGTTGGCGCGTGAGATATTGCGGCGGCAGGTAAAGGACATTGACCGCGAGTTGATGCTGCTGGAAGAAAAATCGGATGACTTGCGCACGGAAAGATCCCATTGGTTGCGGATGAAACGTTTTATGCACCGGATGTCACGTAGGCGAGGGGATCCTCTGTTGGATGATGAGATGAGATTAGATGATCACCGCGAGGCCAGTGAGCTTTTGCGACAAGGCCGGGGAATAGAACGTATCGAAGCGGAGATAAAAAAACTGGGAAAACGCATAAGCAAGATGAAAAAGGAGAGAGCCAGGGCGCATAAGCTTCTAAAACATATGGGAGATAAATAATGATTAGACCGGGAGGAGATCAGCAAAAAGCGATTAGGATCTGGTTTCTGAGTGTGTTGATCTTATGGCAATACACGTTGCTGCCGGCCGGCGGGACTTCCTATTTTGACTTGCGCCGGCTTGATTGTGAAGTTAGCAGCGGTAGATCCTTTGATGATAATATTCACCGATGCCCGGAGACCGAGTCAAAAGAATGCGACAACATTACTTCAGGTGGTCTGAATTTAAAACAGGAGATAGTTATTCAGCAGTCTGTGAAATTGATGTTTGGCTATGGTCTTGAAATAGAAGACTACGATCGGGACAAAAATCTGGATAACTCCCTCAACGCTATGATGATCAGTGGCGGCAAGAGTCTGCTAGGCGGTCATTTGCGGTTTTATGTTTCAGAAGAGTGGCAATTTCGTCGTGGGCCTTCTGCATACTATAAATATAACGCGGAAAACCTTTCGCTCAGAAGTGAATGGTTACTTAGCCGATCTTGGAGAGTTTCAGGGGGATATCGGCACAGGTTCCTTGATTATCTCAGTGAGCACGATGATTACATGGGTAAATCAAACTTTGTTAACACCTTCTCGTTGGGACTGATGAGACAATTGCAGTGCTACGGCCGGATCAGGCTGACCGGACTGATGAATCGTCGGAATTTCAAGCATTTCATAGTATTATTCGACGAGGATGGCGGCTATCGATCTGGAGATGATATTCGTCGGGAAAAATATGCCGAAGCGCGTCTTGATCTGGAAACATATATATTTAGCTCTGTGGTGATAAATTTCTACGGCATTTTAGGTCGCAATAGTTCGAATAATTTTGGTTTTGATTATGATGATGGAAGTTATGGTATAGCTCTGATCTCGGAGCGTAAGGATGGCGGGGAGGTGTTGATGGTGGTAACCGTTGACTACCAGAGATATGAACGGAGTTACCGTGAATTTGTTCCGGTATTGCCAATCTTATTGGAGGACGTCTATGGGGAAGAGAACGATCAGAATGTTTTCAGTTTTAGCTTGAGGAAGTATTTAAGTGAACTCTTCAGTATATCAGCCAAATACCAGTGGATTGAGCGTTATGGATTGGATTATAAATACCGGTACCGCAAGAACGTCATTTCTACCTCGCTTAGCTACAACAGATAATTCCTTCTACTGTGGAAGCCCCGGAGGAACGGCTAATTAGCCACAGAGGAACGACTTTATCCACAGATTTCACAGATTACACAGATTATCCTTTGGATAACGGCAAGGGGAATTCTTCGTTAGTGGGGAAGCATTCTTGGTTTTAGCAGTTTGAAGTTGGGGTTAGACATA
>JAUXIB010000223.1 GCA_030621225.1 candidate division FCPU426 bacterium | reverse complement strand
TCTTTTTTCCTTCCGCCATCCTTCTCTGTTTTCTTGTTCATACTACTATGTATACTATATAACATACATACTGTCAAGGAAAAAATAATAAAAACCACACCTCGTAACTGAGGCATTACTTTTTTTTGACTTTTCTTTTTCTAATTGTTCTTGATTTAGTTTTTTGAAAAAGCTATTCTGCGGGCGCTTTAGCCGGGGGGGGGGTTCTCCCTCTTGTGCTTGGCGAACGGGAAAGTAAAGCGCAGGTCAAACGTCAGTGTAAGGCGACGTTAGCCCTTTGACCTTCAGACGTTGGACGCGTAACGACTATGTTAATCGGCCTGATATCAGACAGCCACGATAATTTAACGCAGCTGGCAAAAGCAGTAGAACTGTTGGAGCGGCAGCAGGTAGAAATGGTTCTGCACGCGGGAGATTATGTCGCTCCTTTTACGGTTAAGATCCTGGCGGGGTTAAGCTGTGACTGGCAGGGAGTCTTTGGCAATAACGACGGCGAGAAACCGGGGCTGATGGAAGTTTCGGCGGGGCGTATTAAGTCTGAGCAACTGGAACTGGAGTTGGCCGGGCGTAAGATAGTTGTCGTGCACGATCTGACGCAGTTGGATTCCGGCGGGAAGTGGGATCTGATCGTTCATGGGCATACGCATCGCACAGAGGTGAAGGAGGAAGCGGGGCGCCTGGTGGTCAACCCGGGAGAGTGCTGTGGTTGGTTAACCGGCCAAGGGACGGTGGGGTTGCTTGATCTGGAGAGTATGGAAGTTAAGATATTGGAACTTTAATTTGATTTGGGGCTGGGGTGTCGCACTTTGAGGTTCGTGCTTGGCTGAACGAGCTACGAGCCCCGAGCTCCGTAAAAGCAATGTCCAAACTAGACTACCTGATAAAAAACGCACAGATAGTAGACGGAACCGGCGGACCGGCTCGTTGTGGTTATCTGGGGATCAAGGGCGAGCGGATAGAATGCATCGGCGAGGACAACGGGGCCACAGCGGAGAAGGTGATAGACGCGACGGGGAGCTTTTTGACTCCGGGTTTTGTTGATATCCATGATCATTCCGATGGGGTTCTCGAACAGGTGGAATATTGGGATGCGCGGCAGGCCGGTAATCTGCTCCGTCAGGGAGTGACCACGGTACTGGGGGGGAACTGCGGCTCTTCTCCTCTTTTGATCGAGGAGCATCTGGGTAAGGTGGCTGCCGGTGGGGTTGGGGTCAATTATGGTGTGCTTGTAGGTCACGGCAGTATCCGCGAAGAATATATGGAGAAAAGGGACGTAAGACCGACACTTGAGGACATGAAGGAAATGAGTAATGCGCTACGCCGTGCCCTGGAGGAAGGCGCTTTCGGGCTATCCAGCGGGTTGGCTTATTTGCCCGGGTGTTTTGCTGATACCGAGGAACTCGTTGCCCTGTCCCGGGTGCTTGCGGAGAAGGGGGGGATATACGCTAGTCATATCCGAAACGAGGACGAGGGTGTGATAGAGGCAGTGGCCGAAGCAATAGACATAGGACGGCAAGCGGGCGTACCGGTACAGATATCCCATCTGAAATGTTCTCAGCCATCGATATGGGGCAAGAGCACGAAACTTCTGGAGATGATAGAGAGAGCTCGTGGCGAAGGATTGGATGTGAGCTGCGATCAATATCCTTATCTGGCTTCTTATACCGGGCTTGCTGATAAACTCGTGCCAATATGGGCGCGGGAGGGAGATGAGCTGGTTGGGCGGCTGCGGGATGGTGGCTTGGCGGGGACGATAAAGGAAGCTGTGAAGAAAGCACTGTTGGATTTAGGAGGCGGAAAAAACGTGCTCTTGACATCCTGTCCTCAAGCGGAGGAGTATGAGGGAAAAAGAATATCGGAAGTAGCGCGGGAGTTGAAAATAGATGAGGTGGCTACCGTGCTCCGGCTAGTGAAGCTTTATCCGGACATCTCGGCTATTTATTTTTGTATGTCCGAAGATGACGTGCAGGAGATAATGCGGCATCCCGCGACCTTTATTGGCACGGATGGAGGCGTTAAAGTTTGGGGCCGCGGTGTAGTACATCCACGTAATTATGGTACATTTCCTCGGGTTTTGGCTCGATACGTGAGACAGAAGAGGATACTTGGATTTTCGGAAGCGATAGCGAAGATGACCTCACGGCCGGCAAAAAAGATCGGCTTGAAAGAGCGAGGAGAACTACGCCGGGGGTATTTTGCTGACCTAGTGTTGTTGGATCCCGAAGGCGTTAATGATTGCGCTACCTATGAGCAGAACCATAATTACGCAGAGGGGATCAGCCACGTTTTTGTCAACGGCAAGCTGGTGGTAAACGAGGGGGAGAAACTGCCGGATATATTACCGGGCAAGGTGTTGCGCCGGGGGGAGTAGCGTGAATCGTTGAAATCGAGAAGATTCTCCGAAGGGTTGACGCAAGTGATCGGGCAATCTCCCTCCCCTGGAGGGAGGGAGCAGGTTGAATCGGATATTTTAGAGGGAGGGGGGATGATGATAACCCCCCTCACCCTAGCCCTCCCCCTCCAGGGGGGGAGGGAACCGCAATGTTTCCCTCTTTGAGGGGAAGAAGAGCTTCCGCAGATTACGAGAATAGGTTGCAGTTATCTGCGTAATCAGCGGACAGCCGAAGGCTGTATCTGCGTAATCCGCGAGAACGGATTTGAACGAACGATGAACAACCGGTAGCCAAGAGGTACTGAGTTATGACGAAGGTGAAAGCAATATCCTTTGACGTAGGCAACACGCTCTTAAAGCCCAAACCGGACGCGGAGGAGATATATTATAATATCTTTCGTCAGCATGGTTGTGAAATGGAGTTGTCAGAAGTGCGACAGATCTTCTATCGCAGTCTGGAAGAGTATGAGCGCAAGATATTTAAGGAAGATCTGGATTTGACTACCGATGATGGGAAAGAAGAAGAATGGTGGCGGCGTGTGGATGAGGTGATCGCTGGGCGTTGCGGGGTCAAAACGGAGCTGCGGCAGGTTTGCCGCCAACTTTGGGATGAATTTAAAAAGGAGTCGAGCTGGGAGCCGTTTTCGGAAGTGATCGAGGTACTCAAAAAATTAAAGGATGACGGGTACAGGCTTGGTGTAACTACTAACTGGAACAGTAAAATCTCCGCTATTCTGCAGGCACATAGGATAGGCGAGCTGCTTGATTTTCAGGTGGTTTCCGCTGAAGTGGGGTATAAAAAACCAGCGGTACAAATATTTGAAAAAGCCGTTGAATTAGCGGGGTGTAAAAAGGAAGAATTGGTGCATGTCGGCGATCATTTGGACACGGACTATCAGGGAGCGCTACGGGCGGAGATCACGGCCGTATTATTGGATCGCGGCAAGAAGAGCAAGGTGGTAGGGCCGGTGATAAGCAGTCTGGAACAGTTGCCGGAGTTGCTGCAGAGCGAGATCGAAAAAGACGGTATTTAGTATCTGGTATTTAGTATCTAGTCCTGAATCCTGTCGAAGGGTTAATCGGCAACCAAATTCTGTTTAATATTGGAGTGTCCGAAGGACCAACCAAATACCAAATACCAACGACCAAATACTAACGACTAGCTGCGAGATAATGTATCCCCTCAGTTATGGGGGCATTGCAATTCCGTTGGCATGTAGGGGCGCGATTAATCGCGCCCTAGGGTTCAATGAATTTAACCCCTACAGGTCTTTTGCGCGTGCGTGCCCCCGTAACTGAGGCTTTACGA
>JAUXIB010000121.1 GCA_030621225.1 candidate division FCPU426 bacterium | reverse complement strand
TGTTTATATCGCGCTGGTGGAAGCGCTGGACGAAAGCGGTGTGAAGGATACCAGGACGGTGAGGATAGTTGTGCTGCGCTAGTCTGCCGCGAAACCCGTAGCTCGTAGCTAGTAGTTCGTAGTTCGACAAGCACTGTTCCCTGTATTTTGTGTGTCGAAGGGCTAGCTGCTAATTTTTAATTTTTAATTCCGAATTTTGAATTTCTTATCCTGCCCTGAGTTCCACCGAAGGGCTCGTAGCTCGACAAGCGCCGTTTCCCGTATTTTGTGTGTCGAAGGGCTAGCTGCGAATTTTTAATTTTGTATTCTGAATTTTGAATTACTTATCCTGCTTACTGACCCCCATCCACTAACCACCGTTTTCATAATTCAGAGCATCTTAATTTTGCCTAATCATATAGCTTAAAATGTGATATACTCTGCAATTATCATGGGTAGAGTGAAATTTGAACAGTCAAATCGTTTGCAAAAGTTACCGGGCTACGTTTTTGCTCAGGTGGTGGCGGCTACGACCAAGGCGCGGCGGAGCGGTGAGGATATCATAGACCTGGGTATGGGTAATCCTGACCAGCCTACGCCCCCCCTTATTTTGGAAAAGATGCGCCAGGTGGCGCTGGATCCTAAATTGCACCGTTACAGCTTGTCGCGCGGCATCGATGGATTGCGTAAGGCTGTTTGTCGCTGGTATGCCAGGCGTTACGGCGTCAAGTTGGACCCGGAAAAAGAAGCGCTCTCGGTGATCGGTAGCAAGGAAGGGATTTCCCATCTGGCGTTGGCGCTGCTTAACGAGGGTGATACTGCGCTGGTGCCAAATCCTTCTTATCCGCCTCATATCTATAGTGTGGTGCTGGCCGGTTGCAATGTTATGAACATACCGATGACTGGGGGTGAAATCCTGGTCAGTGATCTGGAGGCTATCTATAAAAAAAGCTGGCCGCGGCCGCGCGTGCTTTATTTAAGTTATCCGCATAACCCAACGACGGCGGTGGTGGAGCAGGATTTTTTCAAGGATGTGGTCAAGTTTGCCAAGCGTAACGATATCATTGTGGTTCACGATCTGGCCTATGCCGATATTGTTTTTGACGGTTATCAGGCGCCAAGTTTTTTAGCGACGCCTGGCGCCAAGAGTGTGGGGATGGAGTTCGTTTCGCTTTCTAAGTCATTTAATATGGCTGGTTGGCGGGTCGGTTTTGCCGCGGGAAATCAGGCGTTGATCGGGGCGCTGACGCGTATCAAAAGCTACCTGGATTATGGTATTTTTGCTCCTCTGCAGGTGGCGGCAGTGACCGCGCTTGATAATTCAGAGAAGCTGGTTCCTCCGGTGGCGCTTATCTATCAAAAGAGGCGAGACGTCTTGGTGGAGGGTCTGCGGCGGCTGGGTTGTCCCGTGCAGCTACCTAAAGGTACGATGTATCTTTGGTGGCGCATTCCTGATGCTTATCAGAAGCTGGGGTCGGTAAAGTTCGCTCTCAAATTACTTGATCAGGCCAAGGTGACGGTCTCGCCGGGCTTGGGGTTTGGCGAGCTGGGAGAGGGTTATGTGCGTATTGCTCTGGTGGAGAACGAACTGAGGATCAAGCAGGCGTTGCGGGGGATCGGCAAAATGTTTAAGAAAGACGGACTGGTAAAAAAATAGTCGCTAGTCGTTCGTCGTTTGAACGAACTTACTCTGTTGCGGTTGCCGCTTCGTAGGCAGGCGAAGGACGAGCGACGAAAGACGAAAGACGAAAGACTATCTGATTATGAGCAGAAAAAAAGACTGGCCAGGTGTCATTGAATATTACCGTGAATTCCTGCCGGTAACGGACAAGACTCCGCTGATCAGCTTGCAAGAGGGTAATACTCCCTTAATACCGGCGGAGAATTTGCGGCGAGAGCTCAAGCTCACGCCGCGGCTTTTCCTGAAATATGAAGGGGCGAACCCAACGGGGTCCTTCAAGGACCGGGGCATGACCATGGCTATTTCCAAGGCTGTTGAGGCGGGGGCCTCGGCGGTGATCTGTGCCTCTACCGGGAATACCTCGGCTTCGGCGGCGGCTTATTCGTGCCGCGCTGGGCTGAAATGTTTTGTGCTGGTGCCGGAAGGCAATATCGCTTTAGGTAAGTTGGCCCAGGCTTTGGTGCATGGCGCGGAAGTCATCCAGATAAAAGGTGATTTTGATGTCGCGCTTAAGTTGGTGCTGGAAATAGTGGAAAAACACCCGGTGGTGTTGGTGAATTCTTTAAATCCCTATCGCATAGAAGGCCAGAAGTCGGGTGCGTTTGAGGTGGTAGATTCATTGGGACACGCGCCCTGTTACCAGTGCATGCCGGTAGGTAATGCCGGTAATATTACCGCTTACTGGCGGGGATATAAGGAATACAAAGAAAAGGGAAGGTCCGAGTCGTTGCCTAAGATGCTTGGTTTTCAGGCCGAAGGTTCGGCGCCGATAGTGCGGGGTGAGGTGGTGAAGGATCCACAGACGCTGGCGACCGCGATCAAGATCGGCAACCCCGCCTCCTGGAAGACCGCGGAAGCGGCACGGGATGAATCAGGCGGATTGATAGATATGGTTTCTGACGCGCGGATACTGGAGGCCTATCATCATTTGGCTTCTTTGGAAGGCGTATTCGTGGAGCCGGCCTCGGCGGCTTCACTGGCCGGCTTGATCAAGCTGCAGCAGGACGGTTATTTCAAGGGCGAGGACGCGGCACGGGACGTGGTGCTGATACTTACCGGCCACGGTTTGAAAGACCCCGGTCGAGCGATTGAGGAGGTAAAGCCGCCGGACGCGATAGAAGCGGAGCTGGGGGCGGTACTTTCGAAAATGAAATTAGAATAGTCGTTGGTGCTTGGTCGTTGGTATCTGGTATTTGGTATTTAGTCGGCGACCAAATTGAAAAATGGGGGACGGTGGTCGGTGGATGGTGGTCAGCGAGTTGGTCGCTAGTCGCTAGTATTAATTCCGCTTATGGCGAGCAACGAGCAACAAGCAACGAGCAACTTTATGAAATATGTAATCTTGCTTCCCGATGGTGCTGCCGATGAACCGGTAGAAGAGCTTGGCGGCTTGACGCCGCTGGAGCAGGCCGAGACGCCGAATATGGATCGCTTGGCCCGGGAAGGAAGGTGTGGCACGCAGCAGCCGATCCCTGAAGGTATGGAAGCGGGCAGCGAGGTGGGAAATCTGTCAGTTCTGGGCTATGATCCAGTTGTGCACCTGCGGGATTCGGGTCGGGGGCCCATCGAGGCGGCCAGCTTGGGAATAGATTTGGCGGATGAAGAGTCCGCTTTGAGAATGAACTTGGTTCGTGTGGGGTCGGATGGGCGTATGGTTGATCACAGCGCCGGCCATATCACTACCGAGCAGGCGCGGCCAATAGTTGAGGCTCTAAGCGCTGCTCTGGTGGATGAATTCTCGGAATTTCGTATTTGTACCGGCAAGGGTTACAGGCACCTAGCGATTACTTCTTTGCCGCTTGAAGGTATGACCTACTCGCCGCCGCATAGCATCGTCGGCGAGCCCGTGGCTGATCATTTGCCGCGTGGTGGGCAGCAAGCCAGGTTACGGGAGCTGATGGCCAAGGCTTCGCTGGTTCTGCAGGATCTTGAAATCAACACAGCCAGAGGGGACGCGGCGGCAACTGATATTTGGCTCTGGGGTGCTGGAAAGAAACTGAGTCTACCGCCCTTTGTTGATGAGTATGGCTTGAACGGGGGCATGGTGACGGCCGTCGACTTGCCAAAGGGGCTGGCCAAACTGATCGGTATGAGCGTTGAGGATATACCGGGCGCTACCGGGTTCACGGATACTGATTATTCAGCTAAAGTCAGTGCGGCGCTGGATATTTTAGAGGAGAAGGACTTGGTATACTTGCATGTCGAAGCTCCTGATGAGATGGGACATGCTTCTGACCGGCAGGGGAAGATCGAGGCGATCGAGGCATTCGACAGCCGGGTTGTTGGACCGATCTTGGCGGGGTTGGAACGATACAATAAGAAGAGGATACTCTTGACCTGTGATCATCTGACGCCGGTGGCCATTGGCGACCACCGGGCCGGAGCTGTACCCTATGTTTTGTGGGGAACGGGGATAACAGCGGATGGGGTGCGGGTTTTCAGTGAGAAGGAGTGCGCGGCGAAGGGAGAAGACGTGGGGGCGGGACATCTGCTGATGAGCAAGCTGATTGGTATTTAGTATTTGGTCATTGGTATTTAGTCGTTGCTTGACTAGATACCAGATACTAGATACGAGATACAGGTAAGGAGAGGGAGGTGAAAAATGGCTTTAGTGGTACAAAAATACGGCGGTAGTTCTGTGGCGGACGCCGGCAAGATGAAACATGTCGCTAAGCGGGTGATCAGGGGTAAGCTTGCCGGGAACGATATGGTGGTGGTGGTCTCCGCGCCTGGTAAGACGACGGACAATCTGGTGGAGATGGCCCAGTTGATAAGCCCCATACCTGATGAGCGAGAAATGGATATGCTTCTTTCCACGGGGGAGCAGCAGTCGATCGCGCTG
This sequence comes from candidate division FCPU426 bacterium, assembly GCA_030621225.1. Lineage (GTDB taxonomy): Bacteria > Oederibacteriota > JAUXIB01 > JAUXIB01 > JAUXIB01 > JAUXIB01. The sequence goes on along the minus strand of JAUXIB010000121.1, from coordinate 3,259 downwards.
TTGACCATGGCGATCAAGGGTATGGGACATAAGGCGATTTCATTTACCGGCCAGCAGATGGGTATCCGTACCGACGCTTCCCATACCAAGGCACGGATCGTTAGTATAGACGGCTCGAAGATAAAGAAAGCCTTAAAAGAAGGTAAGGTAGTCATCGCTGCCGGTTTCCAGGGGACAGACGCCGCGGCCGATATTACTACGCTGGGGCGTGGCGGTTCGGATACGACGGCGGTAGCTCTGGCCGCGGCGCTCAAGGCGGATGTTTGTGAGATATATACTGATGTAACCGGGGTGTATACCGCTGATCCGCGCCTGGTGAGTGACGCGCGGAAGATAGATAGAATAAGCTACGAGGAGATGTTGGAATTAGCAAGTCTCGGGGCGGGCGTACTGCTTAACCGTTCAGTAGAGTTTGCCAGTAACCACGGGGTGAAGATACACGTTAGGTCAACATTCTCAGAAGAGGAGGGAACGATGGTTGGGCCGACAATGAAAGATATGGAGAAGGTAGTGGTGACGGGTATCGCGCATAAAAAGAACGAGGCCAAGCTAACCCTGGCAAAGGTTCCCGATAAGCCGGGGATAGCGGCGGGGATATTTAAACCCTTGGCTGACGCCGGCATTAATGTGGATATGATCATCCAGAACGTCAGTGAGCAGGGCACCACCGACTTGTCCTTTACCGTGATGAAAAGCGACCTTGATAAGGCGCTGGCGGTGATGGAACCGGTCAAAAATAAGGTCAGGGCCAAGGGGTTAAGATATGACGATAAGGTAGCCAAGGTATCCGCGGTGGGCATCGGTATGCGAAGCCATGCTGGCGTCGCCGCGAAGATGTTTGACGCTTTGGCTAAGGCGGGGATCAACATTCAGATGATCAGCACTTCGGAGATCAAGGTCTCGTGTGTGGTAGGATTGGCCCAGGTCGATGAAGCGGTAAAGGTGGTGCATAAGGCGTTTGGGCTGGCGAAGCGTAAGAAGAAATAGGACACGTAACGCCAGATAAGTAATTATGAATTATGAGTTCTGAATTATGAATGCTGAATGATAATAATCGTTGAACGTCAAAGGTCAAACGACGTTGGACGTTAGACGTGCGGCGTTAGACGGCAATGCGAGCGTCGCGAGTCAATGAAGCGACACGAGACCCGGGACTCGAGACACGTGACGATACTACTATAGAGAGAGGTGTTCAAGGAGAAAAATATGACTAGGAACAAGAAGCAAAAGACGAAGTCGAGTAGCCGTGTGGCTTTATACGACACCACCCTGCGTGACGGTGGACAGGCGGAGGGGATCACCTTTAGTGTTGCCGATAAACTCAAGATCACTCGTGCGCTGGATGATTTCGGCATTGATTACATTGAAGGCGGCTGGCCCGGTTCCAACCCCAAGGACCGGGAGTATTTCGCGACAATGAAAAAGACCCGGCTTAAGAAAGCCAAGCTGGCCGCTTTTACCATGACCAAGCGGAAGCGGGTTAAGGTCAGCGAGGACAGTATTCTGGCTGAGGTAGTGCAGGCCAGGACTCCTGTTGTCACGGTGTTCGGCAAGAGTTGGGATTTTCATGTAAAGGAAGCCTTGAACGCAACCCCTGAGGAAAACCTCTGTCTGATCAATGATACTGTCGCCTACCTGAAGGACCTCAAAAGGGAAGTGGTCTATGACGCGGAGCATTTTTTTGATGGTTGGAAGAATAACCCGGAATACGCGTTGAAGACAATTGAGGTAGCGGAGCGGGCCGGAGCTGATTGTGTTGTCCTCTGTGATACCAACGGTGGTTTTGTGCCGTATGATATTGCTACGGCATGCGATCAGGTGCGTGGTGTCCTGAAAGGGAATTTCGGCATTCATACGCATAACGATTCTGAGTTAGCTGTCGCTAATTCGGTGATGGCGGTAAGGCACGGCGCGGTCCATGTCCAGGGGACGATCAATGGCTTCGGCGAGAGATGCGGTAACGCCAATCTATGTTCGATTATCCCCGTGCTCCGGTTTAAGCTTGGGCTGGACGTGTTGAATGACAGTAAATTGGCGCAGTTGACGCAGTTATCGCGTTATGTGGACGAATTGACTAATCAGCAGCCGGATGACAGGCGTCCCTTTGTCGGGCGTAGCGCTTTTACGCATAAGGCCGGAGTGCATACCCACGCCGTAGCTAAAGATCCGACTACTTATGAGCATATCAAGCCGGAGCAGGTTGGCAACCGGAGACGTATTCTTGTTACCGATCAGGCCGGCACTACCAATGTTGAGGTAAAAGCGCGTGAGTTGGGGATGAAGATCAAACGCAAGGATCCGCTGGCCCGCAAGGTGATCCAGACCGTTAACCAGTTGGAAAAGGACGGGTACCAGTTTGAGGGCGCGGAGGGCAGCTTTAAGGTGTTGCTGGCTAAGGCGATGGGAAAATACAAGCCGTTTTTTGACTTGGAAGGTTTTCGGGTTATCGTCGAGAACCGCGGTCAGGGAGAGCTTTATTCTGAGGCTACGATCAAGCTTCAGGTCAAAGGGAAGATGGAGCACACGGCCGCTGAGGGTGACGGTCCGGTTGACGCGCTTGATAACGCTTTGCGTAAGGCCCTGGAGAAGTTTTATCCCCAGCTTGGCGAAGTTAGATTGACTGATTTCAAGGTGCGTATTCTGGATTCTACTGATGGCACCGCGGCGCGGGTGCGGGTGCTTATTGAGTCTGACGACGGACAGGAGAGATGGGGTACGGTTGGTGCTTCCGAGAACATCATCGAGGCTTCCTGGGAGGCATTGGTTGATTCGATTGAATATAAGTTGATGAAGGGGAAAAAGAGCAAGAGATAATTCTGAATATGTATTCAATCCGCATAGAAGACAGTTTTTCCGCGGCGCACAAGCTCAAAGGTTACGCCGGTGACTGTGAGAATCTACACGGCCATAACTGGCAGGTCGTGGTGGAGGTGTCCGGCGGTAAGATCGGCGCGGATGGGCTTTTGATAGATTTCCGTGAGTTGCGAAAAATGCTCAAGGAGATAACCGGCGAGCTGGACCATAAGATGCTCAATGATCTCCCGGCCTTTCACGACCTCAACCCCACCTCTGAGAACGTTGCCCGGCATATCTATCGGGCCTTGGTCGAAAAACTATCCGCTTGTGAGAGGGTTAAGCTTTCCTTTGTCCGCGTATTTGAATCCGCGGGATCCTCGGCGTCCTATTTCGAGTAATGATTCCGCAGTTAAGCGAAGATCCCTTGACAGTTGAATGACCATATGGTAATATATATTACCAT
>JAUXIB010000242.1 GCA_030621225.1 candidate division FCPU426 bacterium | reverse complement strand
CCTACTTCGCCCAAAGGCTACGTAGGACAGGCAGGGGTCAGGGGTCAGTATCCGTATGCTGCTCACCGACCACTGTCCCCCGTCCACTATTCCCCCTGCGCCGCTTTTATAAAGCTTCTAACTCGCTTAACGCATTCCTCCCGGCCCAAAAGCTCCATCACCTCAAAAATACCAGCGCTCACTTTCTGTCCGGTAAGCGCCGCGCGCAAGGGCAGCGCCAGCACCTTGAACTTAATCTCTTGTTGCTCCACAAATTCGCGCAGCACCCCTTCCAGCGGTTCGCCCGCGAATTTTTCCATGCCGCTTAACTTTTCCACGAGCTCGGCGAGCAACTGCGCGGCATCCTTGTGCTCCGCCATCAGTTCCGCGTCATAATCCGGCGCTGCAAAAAAATAACCGCTCTTTTCAGGTATTTCCGCCAGAGAGTTGAGGTTACGCCGCACCGCCATCAGCAGCCCCTTTTCCCACGCCTCGTCCCGGCCCGCATCACGCGCTCGCGAGCCAAGAAATACCGCCGCTTGGGAAAGATAGGCCGCTTCCTCCCCCTTGGTAATATAATGATGATTAAAATAATCCAGTTTCTCACGATCCAATACCGCCGGATGTCCGCTGACTTTTTTCAGACTGAATTTATCGCATAATTCCTTAATATCAAAAAGTTGTTGTTTGTCGTCATAAGCCCAGCCTAAAAGAGCGAGAAAATTGACCAGAGATTCCCGCGTGTATCCCTTGTGCCGAAATCCCCCCAGCGATAGGTCCCCCTCACGTTTTGATAGCGGACCGCCATCTGCGCCGGTCAAAAGCGGCAGGTGCGCGAAGATCGGCGGAGTCGCCCCCAGGGCCTTATATAATAGTAACTGCTTGGGAGTATTGGAGAGATGGTCCTCACCACGGATCACGTGGCTGATCTCCATTTCCATATCGTCTACCACCACAGCCAGTTGATAGGTCGGCCAACCGTCGGATTTGACAATAATAAAATCGCTGATGTTCTCAGCGGGAACGGTAACCCGGCCCTTTATTTGATCTTCTATTGTAACGGGCTCTTCGCCGGTATAGAATCGCACCGCGACCTTCGCGTCTTCCTGTATCTTTTCCCGATTATCTCGACAGGAACACACCTCTGCCGGCGCCCCTTTTTCCTTGGCCTCACATATACATTTATAGGCAACTCCGGAAGCTACCAGTTTTTCGGCCGCTGCTTTATAACGATCTAACCTTTCGCTCTGCCGGTAAGGGCCATAGTCCCCGCCCTGCTCCGGCCCTTCGTCCCAGTCCAACCCCAGCCAGCGCATATCCGCCACTATCGCGGCGGCATATTCCTCTTGGGAACGCTCCCGATCGGTATCTTCCAAGCGCAGGATAAAGGTGCCTGCCTGTTGCTTGGCGAATAGATAATTAAACAGGGCCGTACGCGCCCCGCCCAGATGCAGACCGCCGGTCGGACTAGGCGCGAATCTTACTCTTGTTTTAGACATATTTTTGACCCTCCGGGTCTCGTAGCTCGTAGCTCGTAGCTTGTAGCTCGGGCTCTCCTACCCCCCACTCATTGAACCTTTGCGGAGCCCGCCAAAAGCTTGGATAGGTAGCTTCCGCGCCACTCCGCGAACCAAGTTACCGCCTTTCACGGTAGCGGAATATTTACATTTAGCTCTTCTATTACCTTCTCCACCGGCGGCGAACCAAGCACCGCCGCGATACGGACCAAATAAGTCATCCCGTAAGCCAGGCCCTTGACCGAATACTTATTGTGTTTAATCTCTCCAGAGTGATTTACCAGCTCAAGCCGTCTGCCACCCGGTATCTGCAAATAGACATTATATCCCACCAACCAGGGATCCTGAGATTTCGGCCACTCCAGCTCTAACTTCCCTCCTTTACGTATCTTATAACGCGTCTTGTGTTTCTGGCGCAGCTTGCCATGAAAGGAAAATACCGATTGCGCCTGCGAAATTTCTCCCTCCACCGGCTTAATTTCATCGGAAATAGCCGACAACTTGACTTTATATCCCGTTTCCGGCAGCAGCCCTTCAATGACAAAAGGCGGTTTTTTCAAAGGCTTATCGTTGACCCGAAAAAAACCTCCCCCTTCGTAAAGCTGGAGATAAACATTATAGCCCTTTACCAACTCACGCGAACGCCGCCAATTCACCGAGATAACCCCGTCAAATACCTCAGCTCCGTTATCAGAAAACCATTTTATTACCTCTTCGTTGCCCGGATCATAGTGCAAAGCCATTCCATAGGCAGCCAAAGATTTTTTCATATCCTCTAATAAAAAATAGCAATACCCCATAGTGATCCAAAGGGACGCTTCGTGATAATCTGAAGCGGCTTTCCACAGGAGGGGCAACGCCTGCCTGGCGTCACCGGCTTTCACAAACTGTAGGGCCTGCTGATAATCCAGCGCACCGGGCTTCGGTTCCTGTGACTTCGCCTGAATACCATCGGCTATCGTCAAAAAAAACAACGTACATATGACTACCCTCGTTATCTTCTTAACCATTCTTCCAAACATAATTTTGTGGCTTGATGCTCGGCCTTTTCTGCCGCTAGTCGCTAGTCTCTGGTCGCTAGTGCTTGTAACCATTCGGCCAACGAGCTACAAACCACTAGCTACGAGCTACGAATTCAGCTCACTGCCTACCACCTCCGGAGCTTTATCCCAGCGCATATCCAAATTGTAAAATTCTCTCATCTCCGGAGAAAAAATGTGGACGATGATATCCCCAAAATCGAGCACCACCCAGCCGCTCTCCGGGGTTCCTTCACGACGCTCGATCTTCCTGCCCACAGCCGCCAAAGCATCGCTCACCGCCTCATCTACCGCCTTGATATGTGGCGAGTTTCCGGCGGTGCAGAGAAGAAACCAATTAAAGAAAGGAGTCAAACGACGAAGATCAAGCAGACGTATATGTTCGGCTTGTTTGTCTTCAATAGCCTTGCGGGCCATCAGGGGAAGTTCTTGCGCGCGCAAATTCGGCCTCCTTGCGGCTCTTGCAGGATAAACTCTTCAACGCTCTTTGAATTCCAAGTCCGAATCAGTGGGGGCGGTTGCAAGCAAACACCGTATTTTTACCACAGAGTTACGGAGAACACAGAGAAGAAACTTTTTGGAGTCTTATCCTTTTAAAATTCATCTAAACGTCGTATCGTTGTGGTAAAAAACAGTATTCACGCCTCCCGCCAAGACCAATAAATGCTCCCC
>JAUXIB010000002.1 GCA_030621225.1 candidate division FCPU426 bacterium | reverse complement strand
TTTGGAGCTTCTAAATTGGGCCTCTCTAACGACCTATCCACAGATTTGCAAGTTTCTGTTATATTTAGCAAGGTAGAAACTCGCGAGAACACTTTTGGTGTTCGTACCACAGATTTTTTTCTTAGTAATTCAAAATTACCAAAAAACTCTCTCACAAAACATGCAAACCCGCTTACTGAAAAGTCCAATTACGCCCCGCATTATTAAACTCTTTTAGTGCCGGGATGACTTCCGTTTTTATATATTTTCATAGAGGAAACGGAACCCTCATATTCCTTTGTTATCATCGGTGTAATTTTTGCGTCTAACCTTGACTTCATCCGTTAGAACCAAGAGTGCTCCCCTGTTAGCGAAGAATCCTCCTCGTCGTCATCAAAAGAATAATCTGTGTAATCTGTGAAATCTGTGGACAAAGCCGTTCATGGCTTGTCTCGCCGTAGCCCTTGTCGAAGGCGGATGACTTGGTGACTTGGTGGTGAAGAGTCGTTTTTGGCGCTTCCTTGGTCCTGCAGTGGGGTCACGATGTCTCTTCCTATTTCCATTCTACAAGGCGATGGTGCTTGATTTAATCCCCCAATAGTGCTAGAATGCCGTGCTAATTTATATTATTAGGAAAAAATATCATTAATTATAAGAAATATCGTTAATAAGGAGAAATACATTGGATTCTGAACAGAACACCGAAAAGACCCCAAAAGAAGAGACGGCGGGAAATGTCCCGGAAAAGGCCGTAGAGAAGGTTTCCGAGAAAAAACAGCTTTCACTGGCGAAAGTGGAGCTAAAAGTTACCATCCCCGCGGAAAGGATAGAAGAAGCCCGTCAGCAGGCCCTGATTAAAATAAGCAAACAGGCTCGCATCAAGGGATTCCGCAAGGGAAAGGTGCCTAAAAACGTGATATTGAAGCAGTTTGGCGGGGAAGTAGATGATGAGGCGCTCAAGGCGATAGTGCCGGAGTTTTTCGAGCAGGCGGTCAAGGAGCATGAATTACCGGCGATTTCCGGCTCGGAAAAGGTGGATCCGATAAAGCTTGAGGAAGGCAAAGCGCTGACTTTTCGCGCGGAGATAGAGGTGAAACCGGAGGTAGAACTTAAGAGCTACAAGGGCTTGAAATTAAAGGGCGAAAAGGTGGAGGTAAAGTCCGACGAGATCGAGAAGGAACTGAAAGGTTTGCAAGAGCGTCAGGCCGGTTATGAGCCGGCCGGGGAAGGGGCGAAGGCCGAGGAAGGCGATTACCTGAAGATAGATTTTAAGGGCATGATAGACGGTAAGGTTTTCAAGGGCGGGCACGGGCGCGGTTACGATCTGGTGCTTGGTCAGGGGCGGCTGTTTCCGGAGTTTGAGAAGAATATCAAAGGTATGGAAAAAGGCGCCAGCAAGGACTTCGAGATAACGATGCCCGATGACGTCCAGGACAAGGAACTGGCCAAGAAGAAAGCTGCTTTTCATGTGGACGTCAAGGAACTGCGCAAGCGGCAGTTGCCTGAATTGAATGACGCCTTCGCCAAGAAGCTGGGTAATTATGACAACCTGGCCGCTTTGAAAGAGGAGATGGAAAAAAGGATAAGGGAATTCAAAGAAAAAGAACGGCGGCGCAAGCTGGCCGACCAGGTCTTTGACGCGCTGATAGAGAAGCACAAGGTAGAGGCGCCCGAGAGTATGATCAAAAGGGAGGAGGAGCGTCTTTTTCAGATGAACGCGCGCCAGTGGCAGACGGCCGCCGGCCAGGGCGGGGCGCCCTTTGACGAGAAGCGGCTGCGCGAGGAGTGTAAACGCGGCGCGGAGAAGATGATCAAGAGTTCGCTGGTGCTGGAAAAGATATCCGAAGCCGAGGGCGTTCAAGTCAGCGATGATGACTTGGAGAAGCACATAGATAATATGGCCGCCACGCAGGGAGTGAAGCCGGAGGAACTTCGCAAATATATAGAAACGCGCGGCAGCCGCGAGGGCATGCGCGCGCAGTTGGTGGAGGAAAAGACGATAGAGCTAGTTGTTAAAGCGGCAAACATTAAAGAGTGATCGGCGAGAAAGCGAGGTAGAAGATGTCTTACTTAGTGCCAATGGTAGTTGAGCAAACCAGTCGCGGAGAGCGGTCATATGATATTTATTCCCGCTTGTTGAAGGACAGGATAATCTTTGTAGGGGCGGGGGTGGATGATGCCATTGCCAATTTGATCATCGCTCAGATGCTCTTTCTGGAGCAGGAAGATGCCGAGAAGGATATTAGTATTTATATCAATTCTCCTGGTGGGGCGGTGACCGCGGGACTGGCTATCTATGACACGATGCAGTTCGTCAAGCCCCAGGTGGCTACCTTTTGCATGGGGCAGGCGGCCAGCATGGGGGCGTTGTTGCTGGCCGCGGGCGCCAAGGGCAAGCGTTTTGCCCTGCCGCACTCGCGTATTATGATCCACCAGCCGCTGGGCGGTACCGAGGGGCAGGCGGCGGATATAGCGATCCACGCCAAGGAGATAATGCGTATCAAGACCCAACTTGACAAGATATTGGCCGATCATACCGGCAAGAGCGTGGCGGATATTGAGAAAGACTCGGACCGCGATAACTTCATGACAGCGGATCAGGCCAAGACGTATGGCATGATCGATCAGGTGATAAAAGAGAGATAACCCCTGTATCGGTGTGCCGGTGTATCGGCGTGTCGGGGTAGTATGACTCCGATATTCCGATACCCCGTTACTTCGATACAAAGATGACGGAGGCAGAAAAATGGTACGATCAAAAGTAGGCAAGCAATTACGCTGTTCGTTCTGCGGCAAACACCAGGACGAGGTGCGCAAGCTGGTGGCCGGCCCCACGGTCTACATTTGTAATGAGTGCATTACCCTTTGCAACGATATATTATCGGATGAGATCGCTGACGAGGGGAAGAAAAAGAAACGGTTGATGCACAAACCGAGTGAGATCAAGGCTTTCCTGGACAGCTATGTCATTGGTCAGGATGATGTGAAAAAAGTTCTCGCGGTGGCCGTACATAATCATTACAAGCGTCTCAATAACAAGGCGACCAAAGACGATGTGGAACTGGAAAAAAGCAACGTGCTGTTGATCGGTCCGACGGGAGTAGGCAAGACCTTATTGGCCCAGACCCTGGCGCGCCTGCTCAAGGTGCCTTTTGCTTTGGTGGACGCCACCTGTCTTACCGAGGCCGGTTATGTTGGCGAGGATGTGGAAAATATTTTGCTGCGCTTGTTACAAGACGCGAAGTTTGATCGCGAGGAAGCGGAACGGGGCATCATTTACATAGACGAGATAGATAAGATCGCGCGTAAATCCGAGAATATATCTATCACACGTGATGTTTCCGGCGAGGGGGTGCAACAGGCTTTGTTGAAGATCATAGAAGGCACGCTGGCTAACGTTCCCCCGCAGGGGGGGCGCAAACACCCCCATCAGGAGTACCTGCAGATAGATACGCGGAATATTCTTTTTATTTGTGGCGGTGCGTTTATCGGGCTGGACGAGATCGTCAAGCGGCGTCTGGGGGATAACACCATTGGTTTCACCGCTCGTGCGGATGCCCGGCTCAAGGGAACGGATTACGAGGTAATGAAGCAAGTACACCCGGAAGATATGATCAAGTATGGCATGATCCCGGAGTTTGTAGGCCGGATGCCGGTGACTGGAGTGTTGGACGAGCTTGATGAGGATTCGTTGGCGACTATTTTTACTGAGCCACGCAACGCTTTGGCCAAGCAGTATAAGAAGTATTTCCAATTGGAGGGTGTCAATCTTACTTTTGCTCAGGATGCGGTGAAATCCATTGCCCGGGAGGCGATCCATCGCAAAACGGGCGCGCGGGGATTGCGGGCGATCGTTGAGGATATTATGCTCGGTATCATGTATGATTTGCCCGACATGCGTCGAGTAAAGGAATGTTTGATCACCGAGGACGTCATCCTCAAGAAGGCAGCCCCTATATTTACTATGGAGAGGAAGAAGGAAAGCGCATAAAGGTGAAAGTTTTATTATATGAAAAAAACAGCGAAGAAATCTACGATGGTCAAGCGTACCGCTAAGCGGGTCAGGAAAGTTGGCAAGGTGGTTAGTCAAGCGGGTTGGCCGGTGGTGCCGTTGCGGGATATGGTTGTTTTTCCACATCTGGTAGTGCCGTTGTTAGTAGGGCGCGATCGCTCGATGAAGGCGGTAGAGGCCGCCGGTGCGACCGGGGGGGATGGGCACTTGTTACTGTTGACGCAGCGCAAGCCCGGCAACGAGGACCCGGGGTTTGGTGACGTTTACAAGCTGGGCACGTTGGTCAAGGTGCTGCAGGTGGCCAAGGCGCCCGACGGGTCGTTGAAGGTACTGGTGGAGGGGAAGACACGGGTGGCGATCTCCGTCTTGGAAGCCGGAGACGGTTATTTGCGGGGAAAAGGAAGAGAAGAGCCGTTTCATGTCGAGCTGGGTAAGAGTGGCGAGGCCCTGGTGCGCAGTCTGCTGGATGTTTTTGAAAAGCACGTCAACCTAAATCATCGTCTCTCTCCTGATGCTGTGTTTTCTGTGAATAACGTGGAAGATTCTGAAAAGCTTACCAGCATTATCGCCGCCCATCTTACCATTAAGGTGCGCGACAAGCAAAAACTGCTGGAGATCTCGGCTTGTCGGCGCCGTATCGAGGAACTGATCAAGCTGATACTTAAGGAAAATGACCTGCTCGTCTTGGAGCGCAAGATCCAGGGACGGGTGCGTGAATCCATGAGTAAATCGCAAAAGGACTACTACCTGCAGGAACAGATGAAAGCCATTCAAAAGGAGATCGGTGGCGAAGCGGATCTGAGCGGGGAGGTGGATGAACTCAAACAGGCTATAGACAAGGCGGCCCTGCCCGCGGCGGTGGCAAAACAGGCCGGTCGGGAATTAGGGCGAATGGCTAAGATGATGCCGATGTCTGCCGAGGCCGCTGTTATCCGCACCTATTTGGACTGGATTTTGGATCTGCCCTGGAAAAATCTAACCAAGGATCGTCTGGACCTAAAGCGGGCGGAGCGCATACTCAATGAAGATCACCATGATATGGAAAAGGCCAAGGAACGTATCGTGGAGCATCTAGCGGTTTGCAAACTGACCAAGAAGATGCGTGGTCCTATCCTTTGTTTCGTTGGTCCGCCGGGTGTAGGAAAAACATCGTTGGCTAAATCTATCGCCCGGGCGATGGATCGTAAATTTGCGCGTGCTTCGCTGGGCGGCGTGCGTGACGAAGCCGAGATACGCGGTCACCGCCGTACTTACATTGGGGCTTTGCCGGGAAAGATCATTCAGCTATTGAAGAAGGCTGGTAGTGCTAATCCGGTGATGCTATTGGATGAGGTGGATAAGTTGGGGTCGGATTTTCGCGGCGATCCGGCGGCGGCGCTTTTAGAAGCGCTTGATCCGGAGCAGAACTCAGCTTTCAACGACCACTATATGGACTTGGATTTCGATCTGTCCAAGGTGCTGTTTATCACCACTGCTAATGTTTTGCACACGGTTCCTGCCGCTTTGCATGACCGGATGGAGGTAATACGCTTGCCCGGATATACCTCCGAAGAGAAGCTGGAGATAGCCGAGAAATTTTTACTGCCGAAGATGATTTCCGAGCATGGGTTGTCCAAAGGACAGCTTGCTGTCAGTTCGGCCGCCATCCGCACCATCGTTACCGGCTATACGCGTGAAGCAGGTGTGCGTAATCTGGAGCGGGAATTAGCGACGGTCTGCCGCAAGGTTGCCAAACAGTTCGCTTTGCGTGCCAAAAGCCAGACCAGGGGGGGGGATCGCGTTCTTGCCATCGGGCCCAAGTCTTTGCGCAAGTATCTTGGTGTGCCAAAATTCAAGGACAGCTATCAAAAGATCCGTGAACCTGGTGTGGCCACCGGTCTGGCCTGGACGGAGTTCGGCGGGGAATTATTGACCATCGAGGTGAATATCATGCCCGGTAAGGGTAAGCTGATCCTTACCGGTAAATTGGGGGAAGTGCTGCGAGAGTCAGCGCAAGCCGCGCTGAGTTACGTTCGGGCGTGTGGGCCGCAGCTCGGTTTGCCGCGCAACTTCTTTGAGCGGCGTGACATCCACGTGCATATTCCGGAGGGCGCGGTGCCAAAGGATGGTCCGTCCGCTGGCGTCGCCATCGGCGTGGCGCTGGTCTCGGCGGCGTGCGGCCGCCTGCTCGTACCCGATCTGGCGATGACGGGGGAGTTGACACTACGGGGGCGGGTGCTGAAAATTGGCGGACTAAAAGAGAAGGTGCTAGCCGCCAAGCAGGCCGGGATTAATACCGTGCTTTTGCCGGAAGATAATATGGATGAATTGTCGGAAGTGCCGAAAAAAACCAAGCAGGGGATGAAGTTTTTGCCGGTGAACCATATGGAGAAGGTGTTGCGTCTGGTTTTTAGTAAAAAGCTGTTTGCCGGTAATGGCAACCGTGCCGGAAAACCGCGGACGGTTGACGGTTATGCGGAAGATAGACCGGCGCATTGATGGATCGCTGATTACGCGGATTGTTGGCGCTGATTACGCGGATTGTTAGCGCTGATGTGTGGTCTCCTTTCACTGATATTCGAAGAACGGAGACCACGGGGACTCCCTTGGGAGTCCGGACCGTGGATAGGTTGCAGTTATTCGCAATTTACTGGTGCGAAGAGAAAATGAAAACGTTTTTTATAATCTGTGCGATTTTTTTGCCCTGCGGAGCGCTGGCGCAGCAGGTGGGTGGGTCCTCCGCCGAAGAGCTTGAGCCTCCGACTATGTTGGAAAGCGGCATCTATGTACCGGAGGTAGAGAAGTCGGGATACGAGATCTACCGTTCTGCATACGAGGTATATCCCAAGGATCCAAATGCCGCAATGATCTTTTCGCTGTTTGCCCCCGGACTGGGTCATGTTTACACAGAAAATTACTATTGGGCGGCAGGGATAATTCCGCTTTTTGTTGTGTCTACCTGTCTGGCGTTGGAAAACCTCCAGTTGGAGACCGTGGCGGGTCAATCCGGCCAGGCGGTAAGGGAATATAAAGATGAGCATAAGGGTATGGCGGCGGCTACGGTGAGTTTGCTGCTCTATTTTTACTCGGCCCAGGATGCCCATAGCAAGGCCAAAAACTTTAACCGCCAGTACGGGTTCAAGTTCTTGATGGAAGCTAGAAACGGCCGTATTGGTCCGCGGGTTAGTTGGCTGTTTTAGTTACGCAGATGTTTCGGACAGTCTTATGAAATATAGAATCATAGCTATATTGCTTCTGTTTTTTCTGTGCTATCAGAGCTGTCTCTTAGCCGAAGTGGCCCCCGATATTTTTCCGTCTTTACGCGAGGACACGCGTTTTTCGCTGGGCTTGAAAAGGAAGGAAATAGGCAGTGCTTTCTATATCTATTCTCTGCGTCATACCAATCCCTGGGCTTACCTGTTCTTCGAGGCCGATTGGAAAGATATATGTCAATATATTAAATTCTCTAATTTCCAGGCGCTGGAGGTGGAGCTTGACTTCGGCGTTTCCCTGCCCGGTGGTTTGTACCTGTCCGGTTATGTTCCGTTTTTTACCATCAAAGAGCTTCCTGATTCGGGTCTTGACGTGTATGGCGAGAGGGTGGAGAGTACGCGGCTGGCGGAGGAGGGGCTAAGGCTGGGCGATGTGCGCTTTCAGCTTTTTGCGGAACGTTCCTTTGCGCGATATTTCAGCCGACTCAGCCTGGGGGTGAAACTGCCCACCGGTGAAGATCCCTATGAGCTAGAAGAACCGCTAATGGCTACCGGCACGGGCAGCCGGGACCTGTTGTTCGGCGCCAGCGGCGGTCTGCGGTGGTGGGCTCTTTCCTTTGCGCTGGGAATCAACCGGGAGCAGCGTTTGCCCTTGCGCCGGGACGCCTACCTTTACCTGCGGAGTGGTCCCCAGGAAATAGACCCCGGCGACGTGACTATCGGTAGCTTTGGCCTGCGCGCGAATTTATTCCGTGACGGACACCAGGACGTGTTTTTAAGTAGCACTTATTATTACCGCGAGCAGGCAGCGGAGCGCACACAGGAACGGCAATGGGTCTCTGCTACGAGCACACATTACATCGTGACCGATCTCTCATTGCTCTTCCGGCAGGAACTGCTCATTAGCGCGGCGGCCAACTGCTACGGTGTCTGGTACGATCGTGGCACTTTCGGTTACCATACCTTGTCCTGGTCGTTGCGGGTGTCGTTGTTGTTTGGCTGATGGAAAGTCAAACATCGCACGTCTAAGGTCTAAGGTCAAACGCCGAAATGGGTGGTTTTTGACTAAGATAAAGTGGCACGAGGTGGTTGATATGAAAACAGTTGATGAGCTAAAGCAATTATACCGCGCGCAGTTTATTGACAGCGGAGAAAAGATTAACGTCATTGCCGCTCCGGGAAGGGTGACGTTATTGGGGGAGCAGATCAGCGCGGTGCCGGGTTTGTCCCTTAGCGCGGCGGTGGGGGGATATATCTACGTTGTTGCGCAGAGGCGCCCTGACCGCGAGGTGAATCTCTACGCCCAGCAGTATGATGAGCGCATCACTTTTTCTTTGAACAGCATGGTTTTTGACGCGGAGCACGGTTGGGCTAATTTCCCCAAGGGTGTGTTATATTATCTGGAGCGTAGCGGCGCCAAACTGCCGGGGCTTAATATGGTGGTGGACGCGGACCTGCCGGAAGGGGCGGGATTGGCCTCTTCCACCGCGCTTTGTGTGGCCACCGCCTATTTTTGCTATCTTTTGGGGCGCGCGGGGCGTGATGGAGAGGCGATCTACCGCCTTTGCCATACCGCGGAAACCAAGTTTTTAAAACAGCCCGTCGGATTATTGGACAGCTTGACTATTGGCTTGGCCGAGGCGGATAGCCTGCTGCTTTATGATCACGCCGACGCTAGCCGGCAGAGCCTGGAGTTTTCGTCGCAAGTGTCCCTGGTTATCGCGCAGAGCAGTGTGCGCGAGGCCAGGCAGGAGCCCCCGTCAGCACAGCGGCTGGAGCAGGCGGAGAAGGGGTTGGAGAAGTTCGCCCGGTTTTCTCCGGGGATAAAGACGCTGCGTGATTTGACGCCCGAGATCGTGGATAAGCATCGGCTGAAAGTTCCTGTGCCGCTTAGCCGCGCCTGCCGCCACGTGGCTTCTGAGTTTGACCGTATCGACCGGGCGCGCAAACTGTCGCTCAAGGATGATTTCGTTGCTTTCGGTAAACTGCTTAGTGAATCGCACGCTAGTTTATCTAAGGATTTTCGTATCAGCCACCCCGAGTTGGATTTTTTGGTGGAATCGGCGAAGACGGCCCCTGGTTTTCTCGGCGCGCGGATGTTTGGCCCCGGACAAGGCGGTGCGACGCTTAATCTGGTAAACAAGGAGCAGGCCGGAGATTTCGTCGCCTGCCTGAAAGAGGCTTACCACCGGCGGATGAATATGAATCTAAAGGTGCATACCTTCGCGGTGAGTAGAGGGGTGCATGAGCTCGCCTGATCGGAAGCGTCGAGTCCCGCCTGGCCGCCGTAGCTGTGACGAAGGCGGAAGCCCCGGATCCCGGGTCCCTGGCGCGGGAACGCTACGCATCAAAACCTTCGGTTGCAAAGTAAACCAGTACGACAGTCAGTTGTTGCTTGAAAGTTTTACGCGGGCTGGTTGGCGCTTGGCGGCAGACGGCCGGCAAGCCGATGTTTGTGTGATAAACGCCTGTACCGTTACCGCCGAGGCGGATCGCCGCGCGCGGCAGGCGCTGCGTCGTGAGCGGCGGCAGGGCGTGAAATTGTTAGTGCTGGTGGGATGCCTGCCGCCGCATGTGGAGGAACTGGGCGCGGATCTGGTGGTGCGGGCTAAGGATAAACATCGGCTGCCCACGTTGATCATGCGCCGGCTCGGTCGTGCGGATGTTTCCTCGCTAGGAGGCATCGGTGCCTTTACTGGCCGGCAACGGGCGCTAATGTTAGTGCAAACCGGATGTGATCACAAATGCGCCTATTGTGTGGTGCCTTTGCAAAGGGGCCGGGAACGCAGCCGGACGGTGCGGCAGGTAGTCGCCGAAGCGCGTCGGCTGGCCGCGAGTGGACACCGTGAGTTAGTGCTCAGCGGCATACGCCTGGGCGCTTACGGCAAGGGGCGTAAAATATCCGGCGGTCTGGCTGGCCTGGTAAAGGATATCTTGGTTGCTTGTCCGGAGCTGAGGTTACGTCTTAGTTCCATAGAACCAGGGGATATCAGCCGGGAATTAATCAGACTTGTTGGCATTGAGCATAGGCTTTGTCCTCATTTGCACCTGCCCGTGCAAAGCGGCAGTTCAGGTGTGCTAAAGGCTATGCGCCGTGACTACGGTCGTCGAGAATATTTTCAGCTTTTACGGGAATTACGCGCCGCGCGAGCAGGACTGGAGGTCAGCAGTGACGTGATGGTCGGGTTTCCTGGGGAGAGCGAAAAGGATTTCCAATTGACGATTTCGCTGGTGAAAAAATGCGGGTTCCTAAAAGTGCATGCCTTTCGTTATTCGCCACGGCCCGGTACGGCGGCGGCGGATTTCCCCGGCCAGGTGCCGCATAGCGTGAAGAAGGAGCGCATGCGCCGACTGCTGGAGGTGACCGGTAAAGTGCGGCGTGAGCGGTTGCGGGCAATGGTTGGGCGGGAGTTGGACGTGCTGATCGAGAAACGCTTGGTCCCGGGGCGTTACCGGGGCAGGGCGGATAATTACGCCGAGGTGGAGGTGCAGGGAAGCAAGTTAGAAGTGGGTGGGCTTTATCAGGTGCGAGTGACGGGGTTGGTGGAGGACATGTTAGTAGCGGAACGCAGTTGCTAGTTGCTAGTTGCTGGTCGCTAGTGCTGATTTGAAGCAGGTATCGAGCAACGAGCAACGAGCAACCAGCAACGATAAGGAGATATCCATGAACGACTGTATTTTTTGCAAGATCGCTTCCGGCGAAATGGAAGCAAAGCTGGTGAAAAAGGAGGGGAATTGCCTGGCGATTGAGGATATCAACCCACAGGCGCCTGTGCACCTGTTGATAATCCCTGCCGAGCACATACAGGACATGTCTGAGGCGGTGGGGAAAGGGGTTTTGGAGGAAGTTTTTGCTATGGCGGTGTTATTGGCGGAGGAAAAAGGCCTGGCTGAGCGGGGCTACCGCCTGGTAATTAACTGTGGCGAGGAAGGCGGCCAGACAGTGCCGCATCTACACCTGCATTTACTGGGTGGCAGACCGCTGACTTGGCCGCCGGGCTAGGATTACGCCAAGCGTAATCCTGGTTATTACTCTCTGGGGTGTAACGACATCGGCTGGGATTGTTTTCCTGATCGAACGCTATACGCTGTACTCTGTACGCTGTACGGGGCAAAAACAGTATTTTTGCCTCTGCCCCTTGACAAGTAAAAAATAGGTGTTAGAATGCAGCACCAATCATTCTACAGGTTGGAAAGATTAATAGCTGTTGTTAGCTACTAGAATCGAGGTGATATTAAATTGGCAGAAGTCAGAGCGCGTGACGGCGAGGCCGTAGAGGGTCTACTGCGTCGTTTTAAGAAGAAGGTGCAGGAAGACGGGATCATCGCCGAGTTGAAGAGAAGAGAGCATTACGATAAGCCGAGTATCAAGAAAAAGAAGAAATCTATCGCGGCCCGTAAGAAAATCAACAAAAGAGGCAGGTTTTAGAGATGTCATTAGAAAAAGTCCGAGAGGATCTCACGGCAGCTATTAAGAGTAGGGATCGGGCCAGGGCAGACGCTTTACGCCTGGTCCTGGCCGCGTTGCTGAACGCTGAGAAGGAGAAGCGGGGGGAGAAACTAAAGGAAGAAGAAGTGGTGGGAGTACTCTCTCGTTTGGTGAAGCAGCGGCGTGAATCCATAGAGATGTACCGCCAGGGTGGGCGGGAGGATTCGGCCAAGCAGGAAGAGAACGAGTTGGCGATAATACAGTCATATCTTCCGGCGGCGCTTCCCGAGGAAGAGGTGAGGAAGCTGGCCCAAGAGGCAGTAAGTGCGGTCGGCGCCACTTCAGCCAGGGAAATGGGTAAGGTAATGGCGGAGTTGATGCCTAAGCTGCGCGGCCAGGCAGATGGTAAGCTGGTCGGCCAGATCGTCAAGGAATTGCTGGCGGGCTGAGCATCTGCGAAAATATACCGCTTGAATTCTGAATTATGAGTTATGAGTGCTGAATATAACTTCAATTCAGCTTTCAGCATTCAGAATTTTTTATTCGCGTTTTGTGGTAAAGAGTCGTTAATGCCGAGAGTAAGCCAGGAAACCATCGACAGGATCAGGGAAGGGGTGGATATAGCCGATATTATCGGCGAGCACCTGTCTTTAAAGAAGGCGGGGAAAAACTACTCTGCCCTTTGCCCTTTTCATCAGGAAAAGAAGCCGTCTTTTTCCGTTAATCCGGATAAGCAGGTGTACTTTTGCTATGGCTGCCAGAAGGGCGGCAACGTCTTTAGCTTTTTAATGCAGTTGGAAGGAATAACTTTTCCCGAAGCCTTGCAGCGTATGGCAAAGCGGGCGGGGATTGAATTAAAGGTAGGCGGGGATGAGGACGACGCACGGGCGCGTGAGCGTGAGCTCCTGTTAAGCCTTAATGAGCTGGCTGTAGAGTTTTACCAGGATCAGTTGATGGGTGCTTCGGGCCAGGCGGCCAGGGCTTATCTGACCAATCGCGGCATCAGCGGCGAGATCATCAAGCGCTTTCGTTTGGGGCTGGCCCCGGCCAAAGGAAACCTGTTATTAGCCAGGCTCAAGCGGCAGGGTGTGGCCGAACCCGCCGCCGAGAAGGCCGGTCTGGTATTAAAGAGCAAACAAGGGTCGGGGTATTACGATCGTTTTCGCAACAGGTTGATGATGCCCATCGGTAACCACTATGGTAAGGTGGTTGCTTTTGGCGGGCGAACTTTGGACGATGAAGTTGAGCCGAAATATCTTAATTCACCGGAGACGCCGCTTTATCATAAGAGCCGGGTGTTATACGGGCTGGACGCTGCGCGCGAAGGGGTTCGTCACCGGGATAAGCTGGTCATCGTAGAGGGTTATTTTGATCTGTTAATGGTGGCGCAGGCGGGGGTGCCTAATATTGCCGCTGTACTGGGAACCGCTTTTACGGTCGAGCAGGCGAAATTAGTGCACCGTTATACCCGGCAGGTGATCTTTGTCTTTGATACTGATCGGGCCGGCGTAGAGGCCACGATGCGCGCCTTTGAAACGGCGGCAGAGTCGGGGCTGGAGGCGAAGGTGGTAAGCCTGCCGCAGGGTAAGGACCCGGATGATTACGTGCGTGAAGCCGGGGCCGAGAGCTTGCAGAAGTTACTGGCGACGGGGCAAAACCTGGTCGATTATTATCTCTCCGTAAAGGAGATCGGCAAGCGGCCGCTTAGTCTGGATGAGCGTCTGGAATTGGCGCGCCGGTTGATGCCTCTGGTGGAGAAAATACCGGACCCGGTCTCGCGGGATGTCCATCGCCATTATTTGGCGGAGAAGGCGGGGGTATCGGAAAGCATGCTGCGTACAGGGGTGGCGGGAAGTAGGACGCCGGCGCGGCGGTCCGGGTCCGGGGCAAAGGACCAGCCTGTAGAACGGCGCAAGCTGGATCGGCTGGACAGAACCCGCTTGGAACTGTTGGCGCATATGTTGATAGACCCCAGTCTGCGCGCGCAAATAGCGGCAGGATTGGAGAAATATAGTGTGCCCCCGGAGGTATGCGGTGCGCAGGTGGCGAAGATAAGCAAGGAGGATACGGGACGGGCGATAGCTCCGGCCGCTGTTCTCGATATTTTGACCGGGGAAGAGGAACGCAGCTATTTTCTTTCCTATTATATGAATGCGGAGGCAAAGGCGGAACGGGAAGACCCCGTGCCTGTTAGCGATTACTTGCGTGTATTCAGGTCGGAAGGCCTGAAGGAGAGAACAAGTGCTATTAGGCAGCAGATGAAGGAGCTGCAGGGTCAAGGGGTTGATGGCGAGAGACGGCAGGTGGAGCTTGCCGAGGAGATGCGTTGTTTGAAGCTGTCGATGGAGAAGGAGCCGATTTAGGATCACTGTGATAAAAACATGGAGGATACGGTGGAAGAGAAGGATACTCGCAAGAGTGCGGTAGACAGGATTATCACCATGGGCAAGGCCAAGGGGTATCTTAGCTATGAAGAGGTGAACGATCTCTTGCCGGATGACCTTGTCTCGGCGGAGGAGATCGACGACATCCTGATCAAGCTGGGAGAGATGGATATCAGCATTGTGGACGGCGGCAGGGCCGAGGAACCCAGTGTCAGGCTGAAAAAGGAACGCGTAATAAAGACATCTCGCCAGAGTCCCGCGGTAGAAGCGCGCATGGAAGATTCGGTGAAGATGTATCTGCATGAGATGGGCAAGGTGGATTTGCTCACTCGTGAAGAGGAAGTGGCGATAGCTAAGCGTATAGAGAAGGGACGGAAGAAAAGGCTGGAGTTGATCTTTGTTTCCCATTCGGTTATAGGTATTCTTGAAGACCATTCGAAGTTGCTGATCGCTCAACGCAGTAAGGGCTCTGGTGTTTTCAAGGACGGCGGGGAAGAAGCGATCGCGATGAGTGCGGAGATGACTAAGCGGCTGCAGAAAGCGATGACCAGGATCAATAAGTTGCACAAGGGCCTGGACAAGAACACCAGCATGCTGAAGAAGAAGTTGCGCGAGGCGACTAAGGTCAAGGTTGTCAAACGGCAACTCGACCTGCGCGCGCGCGTCATGGTTCAAGCTGAGAAAATCGGCATGGATGAAAAGACCGCGGATGGGTTCGTGGAGGAATTCAGGCGGCTGGCACGCGGGGTGCGTGATCAGGAGGCCTGTTGCCGGGATGTCGAGCGCCGTTTGGGTTGTATTACTGCTGAGGTGAGAAAAATGGCCGCGCGTATCAAGCAGGGCGGTCGTACCGCCCGCGCGGTGGAAAAGAAGACGGGCATGCGGGGAGTAGAGATCCTGGAGCAGGAGCGGCGCCTGCGCGAATCAGGGAAGACCATCCGTGGGTTATGCAGTAAGAGCGGCATGAGTGCCGATGGATTGAAACGCCTCTATAAACGCGTGCAGTCCGCGGAGAACGAGACTTATCGTGCGCGCATGGAGCTGGTAGAGGCGAATCTTAGGTTGGTGATCTCTATAGCCAAAAAATACACCAACCGGGGCCTGCAGTTTCTGGATCTTATCCAAGAGGGTAATATTGGCTTGATGCGTGCCGTGGAGAAGTTTGAGTACCGGCGGGGGTACAAGTTTTCTACTTATGCCACCTGGTGGATCAGGCAGGCGATCACGCGGGCCATTGCCGACCAGGCGCGTACCATTCGTATCCCGGTGCATATGATCGAGACAATTAATAAGTCCATCAAGTTCTCGCGTCAGATAGTCCAGGAGCTGGGACGGGAGCCCTTGCCGGAGGAGATTGCCGAGCGTATGGAAATGCCGGTGGAAAAGGTGCGCGGCATCCTCAAGATCGCCCAGGAGCCTATCTCTTTGGAGACGCCGATCGGCGAGGAACGCGACAGCCATTTGGGTGATTTTATCGAGGACAAAGAGGTGCAGTCGCCGGTGAACGCCGCCTTTTATATCCTGCTGCGCGAGCAATTGGTCAGAGTGCTTAGCTCACTCAAGGCGCGCGAGGCGGAGGTATTGACCTTGCGTTTTGGCCTGAAGAACGGCTATCCGCACACATTGGAGGAAGTGGGTAATATCTTCAACGTGACCCGGGAACGCGTGCGCCAGATAGAGGCCAAGGCGCTGCGGAAACTGAGGCACCCCTCGCGCAGCCGCAAGCTGAGGGGATATTTGGATTAAATAAAATTATTTCCTTTTAATCTCTCCCCTCACCTGTACAGGGAGGGGAAGGAAGAAGGAAGGATTTAGTTATAGGGGTGGAGGGGGTGATGAAGGGTATTCGTAGGGGCGGCTCGCGAGCCGCCCCTGTTTTTTTTGGCATCAAAGTATCAGAACAGTAGACCTCCTTGTGTCTGCGCCTACCGATCTTGACACGATTTGCCGGATTTACCAGTTTGGTGCCAATTAGTTGGCACATTTTTGTCACAAGCATGGAATCCTGGACAATTGCCCTAGGGTTCTGCTTTTGCAGGGTTGACTCAAAGGGCGGAGGAAGATAACCTTTATTTGTTATTAGACCTTTGTATCATATACCAAACAGTAACTAGGCTTATCATGAGCAAAGATATAATTATTACCAATGAAAAATTGAATGCATTCAAGAATGCCATAAACGAAATTGGCTGGGATACTCCTCCCCTTGACAACAATCAACTGAAAGAGCTTAGAAAAAGGTATTCTTGCGAAAACGGCAACTACCAGCAGCCGAAACTTATTGAGAAGATACACGAAGAGATAGTTCGGACTTTCTGCGATGATGAAGGAGAATCGGCAAGAGCACTGATAGTAAGAGCTAGAAAGTCGTTTCAACTTAGATGCATTATCAATAGGGAAGATGAGTGGTTGTATGTAAAGGTGTGCGAACAGTTATTCTCTCTATTTACAGCGGACGATAAGATCAAAACCGTTAGCCAAAAGCCTCTGGTCAACACGTTTGAACTGTTAAAAGATAAGCTAAGGTTATCTAATACTGAGATAAACAGTAAGCCAGCAATAGTTATGGATTCACGGTTGGCAGCAGTAAGCAAATCAATCCTAATACTCAAAGACAGGTTCAATCTAAAGTATAGAATAGAAGATGGTGATGTGTGGGTAGAAAAACCAGAATGCGAAAAGATAGGCTGCAAACTTGCGGTTTTGATGAAGGCATATGGCGGAGTTAGGTTCTTGGAAAAGATGTTTTCGTGTTTGCGCGATAACGGAAGATATAGCGCTAATCTTAAGAGGTACCAATTCCCAATACTGACTGACTCCTTGGGAAGTCGTCGGGAGCCAACGGTTCCTTGGGGATATCTGTTTAACCTTGCGCTTCGCTTTCCCGATAGAGGATCTGCGAAGGAAGGTACTCATCAAGAGCTTTGGAGTGACCTAATTCTCCTTTCGACAGCACTACTATCTAGTATGAATGTTGAACCATATACTCCATGGGAGACCGAATGGAAAAGCGGGATTGGCACTGTGCGGATGCTATCAGAATTGAGTTTGCTTGAAAGTAATTATCGGATATACCAAGTTAGACTAGACGACCTGCCATTGTTCGTAGAGGAACTCTTCTCGTGGATAAAGGACTATGAAGACGATAGCTTTGATCTAACGTATTCAGACTGGCAATATCTTATCGGTATATTGGCTGAGTATTTATCGTCAGAAATGCCGAAGATAGTTGACTTAAAAGAATTGGAGGGAAGAGCGAGTAAGCTTTCACCCACCAAGTTTAATGCAGCTATTAGGCTTCTCTGCCATGAATCACCACCGAACGTTAGCTTTGTATCTCCCGCCGACTACGTAAGTGTCAAAGCCTTCTTCAAGCCGTTCATCTTAACAGGTGAGAACCAACTGTTGATTCCTTGCTCATCATATTGCTGCCATGCTCTTATAGAAGCTATCCTTTGCTACTATAGAACGGCCATTAAATGTCTTGATAATAGACTTGGAGAGCCTATTGAGAATTTCGTAAAGAACCGGCTAATCAAATGCAACATCCCTGTTCTCAGTGGCGAGTATACGAACTCTGATGGAGAAGACGGTGAGATTGATATCGCGATAGAGTTTGATGATTTGATCTGTCTCATTGAAATCAAGAAGAAGAGCATTACCAGGAAATCTCGCAGTGGAGACGCAGAGAAGCTACTGTTAGATGTTAAGGAAAGCCTTTTGGACTCACAGTATCAGATGCTTGGGCACGAATATTCGCTAATTAGAGATGGGAAGTTAACTCTCAAGTCGGGAGAAATGCTACATCTGAATAGCCGTAGAATCGAAAAAATATCATTAGTGCTTTTAGACTATGGAGCATTACAGGATAGGACAATTATCAGGCAACTTCTTGTTTTATTTCTGAATAGCAAATTTGGAAGTGGAAAAGAGAGAGAAGGAAAATACAAAAAGCTGAATGAGCGATGCGAGCAATTTTCAAAGAAGTATTCTAAGCTATATTCACTGCTTGGGAGTCAAGAGA
The DNA here is from genome assembly GCA_030621225.1 of candidate division FCPU426 bacterium. Lineage (GTDB taxonomy): Bacteria > Oederibacteriota > JAUXIB01 > JAUXIB01 > JAUXIB01 > JAUXIB01. The sequence goes on along the minus strand of JAUXIB010000002.1, from coordinate 46,050 downwards.
AGATTCCGTTCTTCAGAAGCTGGTTTCTAAGCGTTCCCCAGTTCTTAATTCTTCTAGACAAGGTTAATAGCCCAAGTGATTTGAAAACTGCAATCATGAACCTGAAACACGTTTCATTCAAAACGCTCGATTGGTACTTTGAATACGAGTATATCCAGAACATGGAAAAACAGAATAGAGCCTGAACCAGAGGACTGTTGGGTTGCATTCAAGAAGATAATTAAGATTATTCTTCAAATAGTGCCGTTTGCAGTATCTTCCCACTGCCCATATCAAGCTTGTGAAGTGCTTGTATGTCAACGATGGCGCCGAATTGTCTAAAGACTTCAAAGAACTTATTATAATTCGATCCCCAATAAATCATAGCACATGACATTGGTGCTCCCTTCCCAACATCCTTCCCATTGATTAGAAAACGCAACCTTGTATCGTATAAGAAGCATATACTTGTTGCCTGTCCCCATACATAATACTTCCAGTGAGTAGTATTAGTGGCGACTGGGACTAGAGCTAGTATCTCAGAATCATATTTCTTATGAGCATCATTGCAGCGTCTGAGCCAGTTTTTGATTGTGGTACCTTTAGAACGATCTGACCCATATGGGGGATTTATATAGATTGTCTTGAAATCCCATGATTCGGTTAACCCATCATGTTTGGGTAATATGTATTCTGTGTTGGCATTTACGATGGAGTGTTTATTAGAGCAAGGATCAAGGTCTATTGAACCATTAAATACTTCCTTAACTGCTTGGACGTATTTTAAAGGAGTGCCCCAATCGTGACTCTTGGAATTTACTGTTCTGCCAGCAGTCATGACCGAATGTCTTTCCAATTCTTTCGTGTAAGAATTCGAAGCTCTTTCTGAAGTTTGGATAACTTTTTACCAGTCGGGCTTATAACATTAAACCATTTGTGAATCGAAATAACATTACGTCTAAAAAACTCTTTTAAAAGAGAATCTGCTTCAAGGTTCATTTTGACCTTTGTGAATTGATTGGAGCCGCTTTTGCCTTTGTAGCTATTAAGAAAAGCCTTTCGGACGGGCAAGTATTGCTTGCTTGGTTTTAGAATCAATTTCTGAATAAACTGAGACAGTCCTTTGTCTGTTAGAAAAAGCAACCAATCGTAAGATTGAGCTAACACTTTTAATTCTTTGTTTAGATTTGCAGATGTGAACCAATTGCCATGGTTGCTAACAACGCCAACTGTTAAGATAAATTGATTAAGCAGTTCTCGATCACTTGAATTGATAATTTGTTGTACAAATGTGCCATAGGGTTTGTGGAGGAGAGTTCCATCTGATTTGTGCAATATGCCTTCGAGTTTGCCATTTGAAAGACGAATCTTTTGAAGAGCTGAAACGGATTTTGCGACATAAGCTCCTTGTTTCGCTTTTTCAATCGTTTGAGGACCTTTGCGAACACCTTCCTCAATCCCGACACGTTTACATTCAAAAATGGCGAATGGCGCATTGTAGAAACGACGAACAGATACTTTTATATCTTTACCCGATAAAGACGCAAGAGTCGCGAGGAGAAATCCTTGGCTCACATCGCCTAATACACAAGAATTTCTTAATATCTTGGCCCTCGACAGGAGTTGGCTAGTTTTAAGATTACCCAGAGTATCAACTGTCGTTACCTTTTTGAGGGACTTAAATACTTTTCGAGCGGTAATAGGTAGATCTGATTCTTTGAAATCTAAATCAGGTAGAGAATCAAATGGATGCAAGGAATACTCGACGTTGTGGGTGATATCAGGATTCTGATATTCCGGAAGAGGTCTTTCAATGGCAATATGATTTTCTAATTTCCAAGTTTTTAACAGATAGTATGTGATAACTTCAATGAGAGTACCCAACGCGCGACCAGATGCCTTTTTAGAATCTTTTGCATAAGAAAAGACACTACTCGCGAGTGCCTTCTGTAGAGAATCAATCGAAGCGTAAACCATTTGATAATCCCTTTACAAGTGTGTTATCTAGTTGCATCTATCAAGGTTAATTATACAAGAATTCACACTTTGTTTCAACAATTTGGTAAGACCCTAGATCCGAAATAGAAAAACGCAAATAATAGAAAAAGGGCCGTTAATCCTGTAAAATAATAGCTGGACGGCAATTATTAAACTTCACCCAACGGGTGAGAAAGGAATTAACGACCCATGGACACTCTACACCAGCCACAGCAGGATTTCCAGCTAAAAATTACCTCCGACTGCATCACACCCAAGAGCGGCCTCGTAGTGTTTTTTGAAGCGGCACGAGCAATGGGTCTGTTGTCAAAGATCGATCAACTGTTCCCGCGCCCCGGATCGAATCGCGGCATCCAAGCGCGTGATTACGTAATGTCCATCGTGTTGATGTTCCTGGGCGGGGGCAGGTTCATGGAGGACATTCGGCAGATCAAAGATGACAACGGACTCTTGAAGTTGTGCGGCATAAGAAGGGTGCCTTCCCCCGACGCTATCGCCCTGTGGTTGAGAGAGGAAGATAACCTAAACCGACTGCTGCGGATAATGGAATATCTCAACGCGGAGATAATCAAACACAGCGAAACGGAAGAGTTCACGCTGGACGTTGACGCGACGCTGACCGAGAGCAAAAAGGGGGATGCTCCGATGAACTACGAGGGGTTTCATGGCTTCTCGGCACTTTTAGGCTACCTGCCGGAGTTGGATTTATGTGTCGTTGATGATTACCGGACAGGGAATGTCTCGCCTCAAACAGGAATCAAGGAGCAGTTGATTTACACACACAAACTGTTCAAAAAGCTGCGCAAAAAGCTACGCTACTTCCGCTCCGATTCCGCCGCTTACCAGGCCGCGATATTCAACGAATGCTTCCGGCGGGGTATCGCTTTCACTATCACCGCTGACCAGGATATCGCCGTAAAAGCAATCATAGCGGCCATCCCGGCCGAAGACTGGCAACCGCTCCACGATCGACACGGCGTCAAGACCGACCGAGAATACGCGACGACCGTCCATACCATGAACAAAACCGAAGAATCCTTCACGCTCATCGTCCAAAGATGTCAGGGCAAGCAAACATCATTGTTTGATGAATACAAGTACCGCTACTACGTCATCGCCACCAACGATTACGAGCGCGACGCGCAAGAGCTGATCCACTTCCACAACCAAAAAGGAAGCAGCGAGAACTATCACAAGGAATTGAAAAGCGGCTTCGGACTAGAATACACTCCCACCCAGGAACTCGCCGCCAACGCCGCTTACTTCCGCCTCGGCGTCATCGCTTACAACCTCTCCGTTGCCGTCAAACGCTTCGTGCTTAAAGGCGACTGGATCAAGAAGACCATCACCACCTTGCGCTGGCAGCTGATTTTTATCGCTGGCAAAGTAGTTACTCACGCCAGACAGCTGTTCTTGAACCTCTCCCGTCGTTCCTTCAAATTACTGCTGCCGCTGCGCGAAGCGATACCACTTATTTGCTCCCCTCCGGCTACTTGAATCCACCGCTAGAATATCCTTGAGACAAGTCAATCGAACAAGGGGATGCTACGCCTTCAACCGCCCATCGCCTTTTTTTACCCCGGCGATGGCTCTGCTTACACAATCTCTGGATGTCCACCCGTTGGTCAACAGTCCCCTGGCACGTTGTTCCTCGCCGACCTCAGCTTTTTGTGCTCTATTTCGTTTTTGGGGTAAGAGTTTGGCGAAAGGCAACAAGCAGATATGCCCCAGAAAGCAAGAAAGGCCTAGATAAAATTCTCGGAAATTTCTGTCCAGGACTTTTAATCTTTTACCCTGAAGTTTTGGAGTATAGTTGGTTGCGGAAGCCCGTACTGAACATTGCTAACTAAAGTGGAACTGAGATGGAAAACTTGGTATAATTACACGTCTGTCATAAAAGCTGGCACATTTGGTGTTTTTTCGCCCGAAGCTGAAGGCTGAAAGAGTATTTGGATTAAGTTTTTTGGAGCAGGAGAGCAGTAGAACAGACGAGAATCGAAAATCGAGATTAGACCGCCCCCCCGTCTGCTTGTGAGCAGCCAAGCGGGGGGGCTCTGTGATTGGTTGCAGCGCGGTAAAGTCAACGGAGCAGGAGACAGGAGAGCAGGAGACCACAGGTGATTAGGCTCGGAAACATCACCTGTTCACCTGCTCGCCTATTCACCTGTTCTGAAACTTTCGCCAAGCGAAAGTTTCGGGCCCCTAGCTCAGCTTGGTTAGAGCAGCTGACTCATAATCAGCGGGTCGCAGGTTCGAGTCCTGCGGGGCCCACCATTCGACTCGCTACCGCTCGCTCATGGCCAGCCAGCTCAGCGTTTTATGAGTCGCTTGGCTGGCCAGAAAAAGCGAAAGCGAGAAGTAGGGCTTTTTATATATAAAACGAACCTGCGACCCAGAGGGAGTGTGAGGGAGAAGCGCTCCCTCACGATGTGGGGGGTGACTGGGAGGGCGCAAAGACGTTTTCTAGCGCCCGACCACCAGAGGGGGGACTCCCCCTATGGGGAGGAGCGAGAGATCCGACGGGATCAGGTTCGAGTCCTGCGGGGCCCACCATTCGACTCGCTGCCGCTCGCTCATGGCCAGCCAGCTTTGCGTTTTATGAGTCGCTTGGCTGGCCAGGAAAAGTAGAAGCGAGAAGTAGGGCTTTTTATATATAAAACGAACCTGCGACCCAGAGGGAGTGTGAGGGCGACAGACTCTAGCTGATCAAGTTTAGGTTATAGGCACACGCGCAAGGCTGTCACAATATGTGAGAGCCTTTTCTTTTTTCTCTTAACTGCAAAGGAGTTTGCGAACTTGAAGTGCCATTTTGGTACTTCAAGTTGGGGCGGTACGCGGAAGCAGCCTCGCGCTTTCACCGAGCAAGGCAATAATAAACAAATGAAATGTCACGCCTGTCCGTAGTATAATAATGCAAGCGAGGCGCACCAACAACCAACAACCAGTAACCAGTAACCATGTCCGCTAACGATTACAAACATCTCTTTGGCCCTGTTCAATCCAGTAGACTCGGTCGCTCTTTGGGTATAGATCTTGTTCCTTTAAAGACCTGCACCTATAACTGCCTTTATTGTCAATTGGGCGCGTCCGCTAAGACTACGCAAGAGCGCCGGGAATATGTGTCGGCCGCTGAGATAATCAGTGAGGTTAAGTCCTGGCTCGCTAAGGGCGGCGAGGCGGATTACCTGACCCTGTCGGGATCGGGAGAGCCGACGTTGAACTGCCGGCTGGGTAAGATAATCGAGGGGATCAAGGGATTGGGTAGCGGGATTCCCCTGGCGGTGATCACCAACGGCTCTTTGCTCTGCCGCCCCGAGGTGCGGGATGAGTTGATGGGCGCTGATGTAGTGCTGCCTTCTCTGGACGCGGTGGACGAGGAGAGCTTTCGGGCTATTAATCGTCCGCTTGAGGCGCTCGAGTACGACAGGATCTTAGCCGGTCTGCGTGATTTCTCGCTGGTCTTCCGTGGCGAGATATGGCTGGAGGTATTCCTGCTGGCCGGGGTCAATGACTCTGATCAGCATATCGAAAAGCTGGCGGCGTTATTGGAAACGATCAGCGCAGATAAAATCCAGCTGAATACCGTGAGCCGCCCGGCGGGAGAGCAGGTTGAGCGTGTCAGTCACCGGCGGTTGGAGGAGATACGGCAACGCTTGGGGGACAAGGCCGAAGTGATCGTGGGTGGCGAGAAGGAACGTCCTTATGGAGCGGTAAATAGTTCGTAGTTCGGAGTATGTAGGATGTTGTTGCTTGGACAGGGGAAAGCAGGCTGGTCGTTAGTCGTTGGTATCTGGTATTTAGTCGGCGACCAAATACTAACGACTAAATACTAACGACTAGTGTTGAGCTACGAGCTACGAAACGCATGACCTGTTGATGTTTAAGGGAAGATACTATATAATCGCCGTTTCCATATCATATGTATAAGATACTCTGTGATTCCGCGAGATAAGATATGAACAAAAAGAAGCGCAAGGCTCTGGTGAAAAAAGGCGTTGAGGAGATGCCTAAGTGGATGCGGGGCGAGAAGCATTCGCGTAAGAAGCTTTATCTTAGAGGCAAGCGTATCATGCCCCCGGCGATTACCGGCAGGGAGAAGGCCGCGGAACTCATCGAGCAGACCTTCTTGGCCTACAATTCGGCGCGTTTGCGCGAGGGATGCAGTCTGTTCGTTGAGAAAATGCTCAAGCCGGATGTCACTGTGGGTATGAGCCTGGCCGGCGCGCTGACTCCGGCGGGACTGGGCAAGTCCTGTCTGGTTCCCTTGATCGAGAAGGGAATGGTTGACTGGATCGTCTCTACAGGAGCCAACCTTTATCATGATCTACATTTCGCGCTTGATCTAGAGCTTTATGCTGGCTCGCACCGGGTGGATGACCGTGACCTGCGTAAAAACGGCGTGGTGCGCATCTATGATATCTTACTTGGCTATCTGGATTGCCTTTGTGCTACTGACGTCAAGGTCAAGCAGGCGTTGCGTTCCAGCGCGGCCCAGAAGACGATGGGTACCGCGGAACTGCATTATATTCTCGGTGGCTGCGCGGACCGCTGGGAGCGTGAAATGGGGGTTAAGGGAGCTTCGCTTTTGGCGGCTGCCTATCGCGTTAAATTGCCGGTTTATACTTCTTCACCGGGAGACTCGGCTATCGGTATGATAGCGGCGGGGGAGAAACTGATCGGCTCAAAACTCTGCTTGGATCCCTTTATTGATGTTAACGAAACTTCGGCTATCGTCTATGGCGCTAAGCAGGCTAAACGGGGAAAGTCGGCGGTAGTGATGGTGGGCGGCGGCAGTCCTAAAAACTTTATTCTGCAGACCGAACCATATATCCAGGAGATGCTGCACATTCCTGATATCGGCCACGATTATTTTCTCCAATTCACCGATGCCCGGCCGGATACGGGCGGCCTTTCAGGGGCCACGCCGCATGAGGCCGTTTCCTGGGGCAAGGTCGATCCGGAAAAACTGCCTGACGCGGTGGTTTGCTATCTTGATTCTACTGTGGCTTTACCGATGCTCACGCATTGCGCGCTGGCCCTGGCTAAAAAGCGTCCTTTGCGCCGTCTTTATACAAAACGCGAGCAACTGCTTAAGATCTTGAGGGATGAGTATCGCAAACAGGTGCCGCGGGAGGACTTGGGGTTATTCCGTAAGCAGTAATACACAGGCTGATCGGAACAAAAACGCACGAGCGTTAGCCATGAATCTGAGCCATGCACCAGTGCCATTCGGCACGGTGCGCGGTAAACGTGCAAATGGTTCAGGGTTAGCCCGGGGATTTTTCTTTCGATAAAAAAAGGCCGCGGCTTATGCCGCGGCCTTTTTGCTAATAACAATATTCCATGTCTATTGGTGTGCCCGTTTAAAGTACGCTGAACCTGAGCCCTACCTTGGCCTGGACGCCACTTACGGTATTCTCGCCGCCCAGGATCGTAGCATACTTGACGCCGGTGAGCAAGTAGCCGCCCTCGGCGAAAACGCTTAGCGTTGGTACGAGCTTCATTGACAAGCCGCCGCTAAGGAGTACTCCGTAACCGCTCTCGCTTACTCCGGGCAAAGCTCCGGCGCCGCCGAAGGTAGGTATACTGGGGATGGACGCGGATACCGAGACAGTGGTTTCTTCCTTGTAACTCACCAGGCCGGCGCCGAGACGCGCGTAGGCGCTTACTTTGCCCATTGGCGGGCGCACCGTTAGTGTGGCCAGCACCGGGATTAATGTGACCTTGGTCGAGCTCTTTACATCGTAGGTAAAAGGAAGCGATAGATAAGTGCCGGAACCGTTGAAGCCTCCTTCGATCGTTTCAGTATAGTAGGAGACATCAAGCCCGGTGCTGAACATAGGTGCCAGCGGCAGTTCGATCCCTCCGCCAAAGGCGATGCCACCCAGTTCTTTCAGCTCGAAACCACCGGGTTGAACGCCTACTACCGTGCTGTAACTGCCGGCGTTAAGCACCGGGATCTCGATGTTTGGTTTCAGGTAGCCGCCGTGCACGTAGACGCCCATCCCCGCTAGCGCGGTGAGTGGCGCCAGAGTCAGCGCTAACACAGTCATAATTACAACTTTCTTCATTTTTTTCTCCTTTTTATAGTTGGTAGAAGCTTATGCTTTTTATGAGGAATAGTCAATGTGTATTTGTGGAGTGAGATATTATTTGAGAACCTCGGCATAAAAAAGGGATGGTCTTGTAAAAAGACCATCCCTTTTTATCGTAGCAGCTAATATAAAGCCATAAGAGCACTATTCCGTCGCCGTTTCAACTAAGTGGCAGAGGTCACCAGCCTTGATGGTTTTATTCTTACTGAGTACTTTGGCTATGGCTCCGTTTGCGCTAAAGTACTTATTGACCTTTACCCTACCGATTTCATTCTCGATACGTCCGATGACCATACCCGTGCTGGGGCTTTTGATTACCTTGCCCAGGCGGAACACGGTTAATTCTTGACCGAGGTCCAGCCCCGATTCTTTCCCTGCATCAAGATAGATACTCGTTCCGGCCACTTCGGCGATATGGCATGACCATGGCTTTTCGTTAATCTGGGAGACGATATTGCGGACAAATTGAACGACGGCCGCACGCAGGGCCTCGCCCTCTAGGGTTTCGTCATAACCGCCGGACTTGCCTATCCCGAGGAAGGTGCCGGTGGTTGTGGAAGCAATGCCCTTGCCCGAGTCGGTGTAGAGAATCTGCCCTGTCTCCACGTCTATCAGGCGCACGTCCACTACTGCCTCGGCGACCTGTTTTTTGCTCTGTGAGAATATTGCCTCTGAGGTAACACTTTTTACCCCGAACTGCGAGACGCTGCCGGTGACCATCGCGTCAACTCCCAGGAGCTTGCCCGCCTGGATGGCGGTAGCGGCGTCAATGGCGCCTGTCATGCTCAGCTTCTGCTCCTTCAGGATCTTTGCCAGCTGTTCCCTCTCGATAAGGATAAATTTGTCCGTCTTGCCTAATTCGGTCACCATGATGTCCGATGCCGAGTTGCCCAGTCTTCCCGTGGCGTATTTCGTCTTGTTTACAAAATCAATGACCGCCACCTTTCTCTTGGGGCCAGTGAACTTGGCATAGAACTCCTCCGTCTCCTTGTAGTTCGTGGCTTGTTTCTGCTGGACGGCAGAGACAGCACACCCCCACAAGAGGGGCAAGAGGAGAAGCTGACCAAGTAATCTTCCGTTTTTCAACATAATGCCTCCTCTTTGAAAGCCGGGAGCGCGGGTCGCGCTCCTCCCTGTACAGCAGAGGACCACGTTAATCGTGGCCCTCTGCAAGTTCTTGAGTCTGGTTGCGAGCTATTAGAAGTAAAAGGCGTAGCCTGCGGCCAAATAGATTGGGGACGAGTATTCACCTTTTGTAGTGGTTGTTTGAGTGTTCCCCCAAAAGTCCTTGTAGGTGGTCTTAAAATCATATTTTATTTTGCCCATCTGATAGCCGACCTCGAGGGACAAACCATGGTTTTTCTGGATTCCGTAGAGTTTTTCTCCTCCGATGCCGATGGCTATGGTGGTGGTGCTTCCTTCCCACGTGGAGGTCATGCCAAACACGCTTATATCACCACTCATAGTCATGCGTCCCAGGGCACCGACACCGTACCATCTGATGGTGGTGGTTTTGAAGGCATACATTACTTTTCCCTTGATGTCGTAATCGCTGAATCCCCAGTTGAGACCAACCCTGCCTTCTACACCAAACACAGGGGTCAGCCAGCTTCTGAGGCCGATAGCCGGCCCCCAGAAGCCGGGCGAGGCAACCAGACCTGTCTTGGCCTTGTCCTTGGCCATTCCGCTGAAAGAGAAGCAACATAGAAGTCCTGCTAAACAAACGCTTAGAATTACCTTTTTTCGCATTTTTCGCCTCCTTAAATGTTAACTGCTTAATGGAACATATAATTGACAGATAGCATCTATTTTATTGGACCTATCACACCTCCTTTCTTGCGAACGCGTGCTCTTTATTCTACCATCCCGATTTCTCTTCCCTGTGTCCCGGCATCTTGTCCTGTAGTTGATATACTACTGACTCTATGTGTATATAGAAGGGATGCCCTTTATACTTTGCCAGTGCTTTCTCGAAGAACTTATCGGTCATTTGCTCCTTGATAGCCTTGGTTGGATCCAGTCGAAATTCTTTCTGCGAGAGTGTCCGTTCATCCTCAAAAAATTTCTCCCCGTTGTGGTACACTTGAACATTCCCGGTGGCTTCCTTTTTCTTAAATAGGCCGGTGGTGACATAGTTGCATTTTTTCAGGGTGCCGTAGACCAGGCTCTTGGTGCCCAGTGCTTTCATCAGGTCTTTCTGCTTTACGGCAGTTAACTGTCCACCATCGGTTATTCCTATTTCCTGCAGTTTCTTGTCCACTTTGTTTTGATCCATTACCTTAAAGCCCTTTTCTTTCAGGCCTAGTTCAAACAACAACCTAAACAACTCACCCGCGGGAATATCGTTGGTTTCATTGGCAAAGGGCAGAACGGCTACCTTGAGCGGCTTGGTGAAATCCTGATTATTAAATATCACTTGGTGTCCAGCGCAACCCGTAAAAAGTAGAATGAGCGCAACCGAGCAGAGCTTTTTCATAATTCCTCCGTGTTTTTAACTGACAAGAATCATTGTTTGCGGATAACGTGGACAGCAACAACAACGCGAGAGTGGATGATATGCCCGCACGCAAATCGTATCAGAATACTTACCTCGCCCACTCTACTTCTGCTGTGCCGTGCATTGTGCTCGAATGGTAAGGAGTTGTCAAGAAAAAAACACTAAAAGAATCAATTACCCTTAGTTAATCAGGTGTCCATGCTGCCGATGTAAGGAATTATCTTCTTGTTTTCTGCAGATAGCTTGTATAACCCGCAAACACTAAGCATGGCCAGCAAAATAACAACATCCCAAGGAAGGCATATGCGTAGTTGCTAGCCGTGTGGTAGAATATAAAATTAAATACATGGATTGGAGCAGCTATGTTTCTTGTGATGATGATATTGTCTGTCTTGCTGATTGTAACGGTGGGTTTTATCGCTTACCGGATGATCATCTATCGTTTGATCAAGCGGGATGAAGCGCTTGAGGCGCGCGATGCGGTCACAGGATCGCTCAAGAGTGCCGAGCCCTTCGAGTTCAAGGGCGGGAAGGTTGGAGTGCTCCTCGTGCACGGGTTCGGCGGGACTTGCCGCGAGATGCGTGGCCTGGGGGAATACTTGAACGCGAAAGGATATACCGTTAAGGGAGTAGCTTTGCCCGGCCATGGCAGCAGCGTCTATCAGATGGAAAAGAGCGGCTGGCAAGATTACTTTGCCAGGGTCAGGCGGGGATACGCGGAACTTAGCGGCCGTTGTACGAAGGTGGGTGTGGCCGGGCTCTCTATGGGTGCGGCACTTTCATTGCGTCTGGCGGCAGAAGAACCAGGGCTGGCGGCTGTGGCGGTTCTTAATCCTTTTATATATGTCCGCTATTCGTGGTATCATCTGTTGCCCTCGGAGGTGTGGGTCAGGTTGCTTGGTCGGTTGATTCGCTTTACGCGTAAGGCCGAGTTGGGTAGGTTGCGGGACAAGCAGGCGCTGGCGGAACATGTCGCCTGCCGCTTCCTCTCGATGCGGGCGCTGTTGACCGTTCTGGATGGTATCGCTGCGTTGCGGCGGATGCTGCCGGGCGTCAGGCAGCCTATTCTCGTGATGCAATCGCGTGGTGATGGGACTGTTTCGCAACGCGGCGCCAGGCTGATATATAAGAAGACCGGCTCGCCGGACAGGGAACTGGTCCATTTCGATAATTCCGACCACGTTTTAACGCTTGATTACGATAAGCAGGAAGTATATGAGAAGTTGGCGGGGTTCTTTGCCAAGCATCTGGTGTGAAGGTGTAAGCAGGCAATGTCTGGGGGCTCCTCCACGCATGTCTACCGACAGGCAGTCGGAGGGTTACGTAAGGCAGGCAGGGGTTACGATAGACCTGTAGATGGATTACTAATGAAGCCAAAGCAACAAGCAGCAAAAAACAATCTGCGTAATCTGTGGATAGTGCCTTTCTTGGGTTTTGGTCTGCTCTTTACGGGATGCGGCGGCGACACCCCCGTTGCGGATGGTCCGGTGACTGTTCAATACTGGGAGAAGTGGACCGGTTTTGAGGGAGAGGCAATGGTAGCGGTGGTGGATCGCTTTAATACCATTCAGAACGATATCTTTGTTGAGCTGACCACGGTCAGCCAGATAGACCGCAAGGTGTTGGTGGCCACCGCTGGCGGAGATCCGCCTGATATTGCCGGATTATTTTCCTTTAACGTTTATAACTACGCCGAATTGAACGCGCTTATGCCCTTGGACGATTTTATCAAGCAGGCGGGTATCAAGGCAGAAGATTATATTCCCGCTTACTGGCGGCTTTGCTTGGCGGCAGGAAAGGTGTATGCGTTGCCTACCACCCCGGCCTCCATCGGCTTGCATTGGAACAAGCGCATGTTCCGTGAAGCAGGGTTGGACCCGGAACGGCCGCCACGCACGATAGAGGAGCTGGACTATTATGCGAAGAAACTGACGGTACGGGACGAGGTCGGTAAAATCGTGCAGGTAGGCTTTTTGCCCATCTGGCCGGGCTGGTGGAATTGGGCCTGGGGGCTGTTTTTTGGCGGGGAGCTTTGGGACGGTGGTGATACCGTAACCCCTGATGACTCGCGCAATATAATTGCCTACGAGTGGGTGCAAAAGTACAGCAGGGGATATGGGCTCAAGGAGTTGCAGACCTTTCGTTCGGGGTTTGGTAATTTCTCTTCCCCGCAAAACCCGTTTTTGTCTGAGCAGGTAGCAATGGTGTTACAAGGGGTATGGATGTATAACTTTATCGATATGTATGCGCCGGATCTGGAGTGGGGTGCGGCCCCTTTCCCTACCAGCAGCTCCGATTTATACGGGACTTCTATCTGCGAGGCGGACGTGTTGGTTATTCCCAGCGGCTCCCGGCATCCGCGCGAGGCGTTTGAATTTATAAAGTATGTAAATACGCAGGCGGGGATGGAGCTTCTTTGTATGGGCCAGCGCAAGCATACTCCGTTGAGAAAAGTAAGCAAGGAGTTTCTGGAGCAGCACCCTAACCCTTATATAGAGATGTTTATCGAGCTGGCTAAGAACCCGAATGCCAAACGTTCGTTAGCTATCGGTATCTGGAACGAGTATGACGATGAGATGCGGGTGGCTTTTGACCGGATATGGCTGCAAGAGGGAACCGCGGCGGAGATATTGGGGACTGCCAAGCGGCGCCTGCAGAAGAGCTATGACCGTGAGTTGCGCCGCAAGGCGAGATTATTGAAAGACAATTGAGTTATGGAGCTAACGGAGGAACGACTTGAGAGAGCGCTTTCTGGATAACGACGAGAAGCTCTCTCCGCAATGAGGGGAGCAATTGTTGGTTTCAGCGGGGCGCTTAAAGGTGAATGGGCTATGGTGGGTAGGCAGGGTAGTTGACATGTAAGGGTGTTATGGGGATTGGATGAATTCAGAAAGGATAAAACTCTAAAAGTCTTTCCTCTGTGTTCTCCGTGACTCTGTGGTGAAAAGACTTTATTTTGTAACGAATGAAACGCATATGACCTTGAGGCAGAAACGAGAACTGTTTTACGGGCTCCTGTTCGTCTCCCCCTGGATTATGGGCATGTTGATGTTTGTGCTCTATCCGGTGTTAGCTTCTTTGTATTATAGCTTCTGCTATTATAGCGTGCTCAGCGAGCCCAAGTTTATCGGGCTGGGTAATTACTTCGACCTTTTTACGGATTCGGTATTTTGGGGTTCGGTTCTAAACACGTTCTACTACGCTGTTTTTGCCTTGCCTTTAGGGATAGCGATCTCGGTGACGCTGGCGATGTTGCTTACGGTTAAAGTCCGTGGCGTGACTATATACCGGACCATCTTTTTTCTGCCCTCGTTATTGCCGGTAGTTGCCCTGGCTATACTTTGGCTCTGGATCTTTAACGGCGAGTATGGTGTTTTAAACTTTGCCCTTTCCAAGCTGGGTATAGAAGGTCCGAATTGGTTGGCGGAGAAAAACTGGGCCATGCCGGCCCTGATTATTATGAGTTTTTGGGGGGTAGGACACATGGTGGTCATTTACCTGGCTTCTTTGCAGGACGTACCCCAGGTGCTTTACGAAGCGGCGGAATTAGACGGCGCCTCCTGGTGGCACAAGGCGCGCCACATAACATTGCCGATGATCTCGCCTGTGATTTATTTTAACCTGATCATGGGCATCATCGGCACCCTGCAGATTTTCGCCCAGCCCTATATTATGACCGGTGGAGGGCCGGCGCGCGCTACACTGTTCTATACGATGTATTTGTATGACAACGGATTCCGTTATCTGCGCATGGGCTATGCCAGCGCTATGGCCTGGATACTGTTTATCATTATTTTGCTCCTTACACTGGTTGCTACCAGGATATCGCGCAAATACATCTATTACGAGGGAGGCTGAGCATGGGTGTTGTGTCCAAAAAGCCGGGGAGGTCCTGGGGCCGTCTGGGTAAGCGTGGCTGGGGTAAGGCAAGTCATGCGCTCATCCACTTGGTGTTGCTCTCCGCGGCTATGCTTTTCCTGTTTCCGTTGCTCTGGATGGTCTCCACGTCATTAAAGCCGATAGCGGAGACAATGAAGATACCTCCGGTATGGTTATACTGGCCGCCGCAGTTCAAAAATTTCTGGGATGCCGTCAACTATATCCCGTTCCTTCGCTACACGCTAAACACGCTGATCGTTTGTTCCCTGGCGATCATCGGCACGGTGAGTTCCTGTTCGCTGGTGGCTTATGGATTCTCGCGTATCAAGTGGCCTGGACGGGACATCTTCTTCGTGGTTACCCTGGCTACGATGATGATCCCCTTCCCGGTGATCATGGTGCCGCTTTACGCTGTCTTTCGTGAACTGGGGTGGATCGGCAGTCTCAAGCCGCTTTGGGCGCCGGCGTTTTTTGGTAGTGCTTTTAACATTTTCCTGCTCAGGCAGTTCTTTTTGGGCATTCCCAATGACCTTTCCGATGCCGCGCGCATTGACGGCTGCAACGAGCTGGTGATCTTTTGGCGTATTATTCTACCTCTCTGTAAACCGGTGCTGGCGGTGGTCACACTCTTTACCTTTATCTATCACTGGAACGATTTCCTTGCGCCGCTGATTTTTCTTACCAAGCAGGAAACCTTCACCCTCTCTTTGGGACTGCAATTCTACCAGAGTCAGCACGGCGGTACGCAGTGGCATATGCTAATGGCGGCGTCCGTTCTGGTGGTCGCTCCGGTGATCGTCCTCTTTTTCTTCACTCAGCGGACGTTTATTAAGGGGATTGCTTTGACGGGGATAAAAGGATAGTATTTCGTATCTTGTATCTGGTATCTAGTATCTAGTGAAACGACAAGTGACAAGTGACAAACGACTAGCGACGGTACTCGGGGCCTTGGGGTTCCTTAAGGATCGCCCTTGGGTGCTTATAGTACTACTTGCTTTGATCCTGCGCGTCATTGGTATCGGCTTCGGTCTGCCGCACACCTATCAGCTTGATGAATCTTCTCTGGTGCGCCAGGCCTTTGGCTTTTTCAAATGGGATGGTGAACACTGGGACTTCAATCCGCATAATTTCTCCTCGCCTTCGTTGGCCTCATATATTTATTTTGCGGAATATGCCTTGCTCTACGGTGTAGGGAAGCTAAGCGGAGCGTTTTCTGGCGCGGCTGATTTCATTGCGCGGTATGTCTGCGAGCCCTCGCTGTTTTATCTCCTGCCGCGTTATAGTATGGCGTTTTGCGGCTCCCTGGTGGTTCTGTTGCTATATAGGTTAGCTGGGGCTCTGGCCGGCGGTCGTGTGGCTGTTCTGGCATCTTTGCTGCTGGCGTTGGCTCCTACTGCGGTTGAACACGGCCACTATTTACGCGCTTATCCGCTGGCATCGGTATTTTCTCTGACGTCGATGCTTTTTATTCTTAAAGTGCTGCGTGGCGGTGGTGTAAGGGATTACCTGCTTGCCGGCCTTTTTATTGGCTTAAGCGTTTCGACGGAATATTCTCCGCTGCTGTTGTTAGTGAGTTTTGGCCTGGCTGCGTTACTGTCCGTTCGGGGCCGGAGCGATGTCCGCCGCCAGCTAGTCCGATATTGTTACGGTGTGCTGGCCGCGATGGCTGTTTTTGCGCTTAGCTCGCCGTACTTTTTGTTGGATTTTCGTGTCGCCTGGCAGGATTTCTGCCTAGAGGATGGTTGCTTGCTCGGGGGATCGCATTTCGGCCTGCTGTCCGCGGTTGCGCTGATCGAGAAGTTTGATTATTATTTTTTGGCGCGTGGTCTGGGTTATTACAGCCCGGCGGCGGTGCTGTTGATGGGATACGGTTTTTATTGGTCATTGCGTTTGCGGCCACGCGAGAATATAGTGCTTGCGTCTTTTCCTGGTTTGCTGGTGCTGTTGATGTTGAACGGCAGCAGGGTGGAGGAAAAGTTTATTCTTCTGGCGTTGCCTTTTATGGTTTACTACCTTGCACTTGGTTTGGTATTAACAGGCAAGCGGGTGAGAAAGTTGGGGTGGGCCCGGGTGCTTGTCGGTATGCTGGTGGCGGCGCTGTTGTTATTGGGTGTCTTGCGGACTACGGTGGTCTTGCGCCGTTTCCTGGCGGTAGACAGCAGGGAGATAGCGCTGGCTTGGCTGGAAAAGAGAGCGGCAGCGGGAAGGATTATTTTTTGCGATGCTTACGGACCGCGGTTGCGCACCTATGATGATTTGGCGACGGCATTGCTTACCTATCGATACCGTGGCGCCCGGGACGAGGTTGTGGACTGTTACCTGCGGCAGCCGGTCTATGATGGTTACCGGGTTCCTTTCCGGCCTCACCACGCTGCGCAAACGTCACATTTTTATGAGTCGGCGCTTTACCGCGATTTTGATTATTTTGTAATTTCCAGTTATATCTATGAAGCGGTTCAAAGCCGGCCGAAAAAATACCCGCGCGAGAATGAGTTTTATCGTGGTTTGGAAAAGGAATGCGAGCTGGTTAAGGAGATAGGCGGGGTAACCAGCCGGTATTCTGGGCCGGTGATCAAGATATATCGGCAGCGCGCGCTGGGGGGATCTAGCGCGGTCAGAGCTGGCAGTACGGCGATGGCCGTGCGTCGCGAACTTAGCCTGCCGCGTCTGACGCTTGGCTACCATTATTATAAGCGTGAAATGCTGGAGGCGGCGTTAATTCAGATGCGGCGCGCTGTGCAACTGGACCCCGGGGAGACTACCGAAAGAAATCTGGAGACGGTAGAGCGGGCTATCTGGCAGCGGCAAAAAGAAGTAAAAAGTAAAAATTAAAAAGGAAAAAAAGAAGGAAGAAGGTTACAAAGTTACAAGGTTGCAAACCTTTAAACCTTTAAACCTTCTAAGCCCTCTAAGCCCTCTTTCTTTTACTTCTGTGTGTTTTACGCAGTGTCCCCCAGGCTTCGCTGACCAGGAAAAGGGCCAGGACTATAAGCACTATTCCGACTATTCCCAAAGCGACCTTTGGTTCATCCGCTGTAAGGTAAGTATAGGTCTTGTAGATGAGGGCGGCGATGGTGGTCACGAGCATCAAAGCGGCGGGCACGATGGTATAGACAGCGGGGCGCTTGATGCCAAGTAGATAAGCGGAAATGATTATCAGCGTCAGCGCGGCGATCAGTTGGTTGGTGGCGCCAAAAATGGGCCAAATTGCCTGGTAGCCGTTGGTGATGCCCACGATGAAGGCCGGTATCACTACCATCAGGGCTGTCAGCCATCGGTTTTTGAAGATGGGAAATGCCGCGCCAAGTGACTCAACGATGATAAATCTTCCCAGACGGGTTGCTGTATCCAGGCTGGTGATCACAAAGGTTTTCAGGGTGAGGATGGCAAATAGCAGGGCCATCGTATATGTAATACCGGGGATGTGGTCAACGATGCGGCCGTAGCCGGCGCCGAAAGCAATTATCCAGCCCTTTTCCGCCAGCAATTTTTTAAAGACAAAGCTGTCATCGGCTCCCATGGGAACCTCCCACGGTAATCCCGCGCTGACTACGATCAGGGCCAGCGCCGCCAACCCTGCCTCCATGATCATTCCGCCGTAACCGATCAATTTGCCTTCGCTTTCGTTGTTCAGTTGTTTGGAGGTAGTGCCGCCGGCTACCAGCGAGTGAAAGCCGGAAATGGCGCCGCAGGCGATGAGAATGAAGAGCATCGGCCAGAGTGTTCCCTGGGCGGGGGAATCGAAGGTGATGAAAGCGGGGGCGAGCATTGGTTTGTGAGCGACCGCTATACCAATGTAGCCGAGGAGCATACCGATTAGCAGCAGGAAGACGGAGAGATAGTCGCGCGGCTGCAGCAGAAACCAAACCGGCATCACGGAGGCGAGCAGAGAATATATGATCAAGGCGATAAACCAAAAACTAGTGGCGGAGACATGCGCGGTGATCATTGCCGGCAGGATCACCGGGTGTAAGTAACCCAGGTAGATCGACAGGAAGAGCAGGGACAGGCCGACGATCGTCGCCGGAACGGTAGGCATCTTCAGCTTGTAAACCAGCCAGCCCAGGCCCATAGCGATGAGTATGACGGCGAAAGTCGGTATGACGATCTCCGGCTGTTTGACCAGGGTCTTTGCCCCGACGATGCCGAAGACGGCTACGATCAGTACCAGGGCCAGGTAAAGGAAGATAGAGAAGGTTAGCTTGGCGCGTTTGCTCATTACCTTTTCAGCTATCTCCGCTATAGAAGCTCCCTGGTTGCGGACAGAGATCATCAGGGCCAGGTAATCGTGAACGGCGCCGATGAAGACGGAACCCAACGCGATCCAGCTGGCGGCGGCCAGCCAGCCGAAGTGAGCAACGGCTATCAGGGGACCGATGATCGGCGCGGCGCCGGCGATAGAAGCAAAATGATGGCCGAAGAGGAAGCTCTTGGGGGCGGGGCAGTAATCGATATTATCTCTGAGCGCGTGGGCCGGGGTTTTGGCTTTCGGATCCGGTTTAACTACCTTATCTTCTATAAGTTTGCCGTATATCCTGTAGCCGGCAATAAGAAAAACAAGCATGCCCAGGCAGACGGTGAGGGAATTCATTTTTATGGTTCCTTATTAAATAAAATATGGCCGAAGTCTTTCTCACCACGACGACACGACGTTTTTTTCTTTCAAACACCAATGCTGTACCATAGCGACCAAAACCTTTCTCACCACGATGACATCCGCCTTCGTCAAGGGCTACGACGGACAAGCAACGCTACTGTCTGTCATTCCCGCGAAGCTTGTCCCCGCGAAAGCGGGGAGCGGGAATCCAATTTGATCTGGACACCTGCTTTCGCAGGTGTGACAAGGCGACTATTTTTATCGCTTATGCCGTTATTAAAAAGGGAGTCGCCTGCCCTAAGCACTTCGACTTCGCTCAGTGTAAACCTTGTCGAAGGGTTATCCGAAAAAGAGTTGTTAACGTTGTGTCGTCGTGGTGAAAAGAATTTTCCCGATACTATTAGTATATGAATACCCATAATTCTATCTGGAGGGGACGTGAAAGTAAAGGAGCAAAGAGTATATGCTTGTTCTTTGTTCGGGGGATGTAGGATGCTCTGAATTATGAATTTTGAATGCTGAATTCTGAGAAGGTATACGGAATATGGTATACAGAACACGGGAAACGACGCTTGACGAGCTGCGAGCTACTAGCTACTAGCTGCGAGACTTATTCTTTCTTGACAATTATTGCCTCTACCTTTAGACTGAAGTGGTGATGATTAAAATCGACTTGGTAAAGAAAGTGTCCGAGGCCACTAAGCTTAATCTGCGCGAGAGCGAGGTGGTGGTGAATAAGGTGTTCAGCGGTCTGGTTGACCTGCTCAAACGGGGCAAGCGGATAGAGCTACGCGGTTTTGGTACTTTTGGTGTAAAAGGAGTCAAGGCCAAGGTAGGGCAGAATCTTGCCACGGGAGAGTCCGTGTCGCTGGCGCCTTATACCAAACCCTATTTCAAGCCCGGTCGTGAATTGAAACCCTGGCCGCTGCAGCAGGTGGGGGCGCCCGAAGTCACCGTTGCGCCGGCGGATGTCGGCGTCCGGGCGGAGAGCGACGCGGCGACACCCGCTATGGAAACTCCGGCGGTAGAGGAGCCGGTGGTAGAAACGGTAGAAGAGCGGCAAGAAACGGCTGGCGAGGAAACGAAGGGTGACGGGCAGGACGAGTTGTTTTGAGTCGGAGACTGCCCGGAAGCCTGTTCCCGCTAAAGCCTGATGAGCATTATCTGGTTGCCAGCCGGATGATGTTCTTTTTTAGTAGGTGAGAAATGCGTCGAACAATAACAAGTCACAGTCCGCAGGAGACAAAGGAATTGGCGGCCAGGCTGGCCGGTCAGCTAAGTGGCGGGGAAGTCATTGTACTCAGCGGTGATTTGGGCAGCGGCAAAACCTGTTTTGTGCAGGGTCTGGCGGCGGGGCTTGGTGTAAGGGGGCGTGTGCGCTCGCCGAGTTTTATTATTATGGCCAGTTACCATGGTCGGTTACATTTGCACCATTTTGATTTCTACCGTTTAACAGCGGCGGTTGAATTGACAGAGCTGGGTCTCGAGGAGTGTTACACTGCCGGGGCGGTGGCGGTGATCGAATGGGGCGAAAAATTCCGGTCCTGTTTGCCGCGGCAAACAATGTGGTTAAAGATGGAGTGGAGGGATGAAAACAAAAGAACGCTCAAGTTCGGTCGGGGATTTACCGCTGATCATTTCGCTGGAATGCTCAACGCTTAAATCCAGCCTGGCGCTTTCTGCCGGCGGGCGAGTGCTGGGGGTGTCCAGTCCTCGTCGCGGCGAAGGCACTTCGCGCTGGTTGACGCGCGCGATCCGGGGACTGTTGGCACGGCGAAAGCTTGTTGCCGCGGATCTGGCGGCAGTGGCGGTTGCCAGCGGCCCTGGTTCGTTTACCGGGTTACGTATCGCGTTTGCCACGGCCAAGGCGTTGACCTTGGCGCTTGAACTGCGTCTGTTATTAATACCTACTCTGGACATACTGGCCAATAGCGGGGATGATCAAGGCGAACGGGCGGAGAAGCTTGCGGCCTTTTTGCCTTATATCGGTGGCGAGTACCATTTTGCCTGCTATCACTATTCAACCCGTTATACTTGTTACCGTCGCAAACGAGGATACCGGGCCGGCAGGGTCGATGACCTGGCTGCTCTGGCCGGGGACGGCGCGACGCTCATCGGGCTTGCGCGTGAGGATGACCGGGAACATATTTTGCGAGCAGCGCCGGGATGTTCAGCTACCAGTTATCCTAAGGTGCAAACACTGGCCCGTTTGGCGTGGGGTGGATACCAGCGCGGAGAATGGGCTGATATTGGCCGGGCGGAACCGATTTATTCCGCGGGCGCGACCCCTCCAAGTTTTATTTCAGGGATGAAGCGCGTATGAATTTCATTCCCATGATTCCGGATCACCTTGATCAGGTGATGATCATAGAAAACGAGTGTTTCCCATCATCTCCTTGGCCGCGCAGGTTCTTTGAGGAGGAACTGTCGCTGGTGGGAAGAGCTTTCTTTTTTGTGGCTTTAGAATCAGAAAATGTGGTTGGCTATGGCGGATACTGCTTGGTTGATGATGAGATGCATATTACTAACATTGCGGTGAAAAACGGCGTACGCCGAAGAGGTATCGGCCGGAAATTGACGGAACTTCTGATAGAGGATGGCTTGCAGCGTGGTGTAAAAGCGGCGCATTTAGAGGTTCGTCGCTCGAATTTGGCCGCACAAGGACTTTACCGCGCTCTAGGGTTCAAACAGGTCGGGATGAGGCCTGGATACTATCAACAGGAGAAAGAAGACGCTATTTTGATGTCAGCGGACCTTTAAAACATCAATATTCGGCGTTTTACGCCATAATAGCCCCGATTTTGCTGAATTTTATGCTTTACAAAGGTTAACCCCCCTGCTATTATAAATCAGTTGTATTCATTGGAATCAGGTACAATATATATTGAAAATAAAATATTTAAGGCTAAACGACTTTCGGAATTATAAAAGCTGTCGTTTAGCCGTTGAGACCCGGTTAAACGTCTTTTTGGGCCAAAATGCCCAGGGGAAGACGAATCTGCTGGAAGCCCTGTATTTTCTGGCAACTGCCCGTTCTCCGCGGACGAATTCCGCGGGGGATATGGTTAAGTGGGAACGCGCGGAAGCTGGAATAAGCGCACAATTGGAGGGTTTGGCGGGAACTAACGAGGTTGGTTTCGTTATAGGAAAAGATGGCCGCAAGAAACCCTATTTAAACCGAAAATTGCAGAGGCGTGTTTCCCAGTTAGTTGGCGTCTTAAAAGCTGTCTTTTTTATGCCGGATGATTTGGCACTGATCAAGGGGGGGCCGTCGGAGCGGCGATCTTTTTTGGATGCCGGACTTTCTCAGTTGACGGGCGCATACCTGTCCCGGTTGTCACGCTATCAGCGAGTGGTCAAACAGCGCAATGAACTTCTGAAAAAATCAACCTCCGGGCAGGTTGCCCCGGATGAATTCCGAGCTTGGGATGAACAACTGGCGGAGTTTGGATCTTTGTTAACTGTCGCTCGCTGGCAGGCGGTGCTTTCATTGGCGAGGCACGCCGCTAATGCGGTTAAGAGGATCTCGGGCGAATGTTTAGAGGTGCGATATCGTTCTTCTTTTTTAGGAGAGCTGGGACCGGAAGACGGAAGCCGCTTGGAGGAGTTGAAGAGTCAGGCGGTCAGGGAATTAGCGCGATTATTACCGGCTGATTGCAGGCGTGGTTATACATCGCTTGGACCGCATGCCGATGATTTGGCGGTGTATTTGGCCGGTAAGGAGTTAAGAAGTTTCGGCTCACAAGGGCAGCAGCGTACCGCGGTGGTCGCTCTGAAGATAGCGATGTGTGAATATTTTCACGAGGTGAGCGGTGAGTACCCGCTGCTTTTGCTGGACGATGTTGCCTCTGAGTTGGATGAGCGTCGGCGTGATTATCTTTTGGATTGCCTGGATGGGGGGGCGCAGGTATTTTTGACGGCGACGGAGGAGTTGAGTGGGAATATTCGGCTGAAGGGCGCTAGCTATTATTCGGTGAAGGACGGCAGGATCGAAAAGTTGTCGCCTGGTTTGTGAGGTTACTGATAGTGCCGAAAAAACTATTAAGATTTCGCGGATTACGCTGATTCTGTTCGCTGATTTGTGGTCTCCTTTTATGATATTCGAAGAATGGAGACCACGAGGACTCCCTTGGGAGTCCGGACCGCGGATAGGCGCAGTAATCTGCGCAATCAGCGGACAGCCGAAGGCTGTATCTGCGTAATTTGCGAAAGTGGTTTTTAAGGCAGTATCTTGTTAGGAGCAAGTCATCATCAGAAGACGTAGCACAAAAGATAAACCGGAATTTCGTACGATGGGAGAACTATTGCCCGCTGTGCTGAAGAAATATGGTCTCAAAAGCGAACTGGAGGAGAGCCAGGTTTTTATTGCCTGGGAAGGTATTGGCAAACGGTTGGTCGGCCGCACCTGGCCGCTGCGCTTTCGCAAAGGGCGCTTGACGGTGGCTGTGGAGAGTAGTCCTCAGCTGATGGAATGCGTGATGATGAAAGAGGAATTACTGGCAGGACTTAATCGCGGTTTGAAAGAGCAGCAGGTAGAGCGCTTGATTTTTAAGATCGCCGCCAAACGCAATTCGTGGGATAACAAGGAATGACAGAGGGTGAAATAACAATGGCAAAGAAAGCTACAGATATTAAAAAACCGAAATCGCAGGTCAAAGAAGTTGAGTATGGCGCGGCGCAGATCCAAATTTTAGAAGGGTTGGATGCGGTGCGCAAGCGGCCGGCTATGTATATCGGCAGCACCGGGCGGGAGGGGCTGCATCACCTGGTCTATGAAGTTACGGACAACAGTATCGATGAGGCTATGGCCGGACGTTGTGACAATATAGAGGTAATTATCCACGCCGATAACAGCGTGACTGTGGCCGATAACGGCCACGGCATTCCGGTTGAGAAGCATCCCGTGAAGAAGGATAAGTCGGCGCTGGAAGTAGTGATGACCATGCTGCATGCCGGTGGTAAGTTTGACGATAAGGCCTATCGAATATCCGGCGGCCTGCATGGCGTCGGCGTGTCGGTGGTCAATGCCCTTTCGGAATGGTTGGAGGTGCAGGTGCGCCGTGATGGTTATATTTGGGAGCAGAAGTATAAACGGGGTAAGGCCGCGGGGGCGGTGCGCAAAATAGGCAAGGCGAAACGGACCGGCACACGGACTTTCTTCAAGCCGGATGGGGAGATCTTTGAGGTGTTGGAGTTTAATTATGATGTTCTGGCGAATCGTTTGCGCGAGCTTGCTTTCCTTACCCAGGGGATCAAGATATCCCTGCACGATGAGCGCAGTGACCGCCAGGAAGTATTCCAATACAAGGGGGGATTGGCCGCTTTTGTCAAACATCTCAATGAAGAGAAGGAAGTGATGCATCAGACTCCGGTTTGTGTCAGTGCCGAGCGGCAGGACGTTGAGGTGGAAGCGGCACTGCAGTATAACGATAGTTATGCCGAGAATATTTTTACTTTTGCTAATAATGTCAATACGCGCGAGGGTGGGACACACCTGATCGGTTTCAAATCAGCTTTGACCAGGGTAGTCAACGATTACGCGCGGCGCAATCGTATTATCAAGAACAACATGTCGATTACCGGAGACGATGTACGCGAGGGACTGGTGGCTGTGGTTAGCGTTAAGTTACACGATCCACAGTTTGAGGGTCAGACCAAGATGAAATTGGGCAATAGTGAGGTGAAGGGCCTGGTGGAGTCTGTGGTCTACGAAGGATTGTGGAATTACTTTGAGCAAAACCCTGGTCTGGCGCGACGGGTGACCAAGAAGAGCGTGTTGGCCGCGGAGGCGCGGAGCGCCGCGCGCCAGGCACGCGACCTGACCAGGCGCAAAGGGGCGTTGGATATAGGCGGCCTGCCCGGCAAGTTGGCCGATTGTTCGGAACGGGCCGCGGAGTTGAGCGAGATTTTCCTGGTAGAGGGTGATTCCGCCGGCGGTACGGCCAAGCAGGGGCGCGATAGGCGTTACCAGGCGATCCTGCCCTTGAAGGGCAAGATAATTAATGTAGAAAAGGCCAGGTTGGACAAGGTGCTGGCCAACGAGGAGATCAGCTGTATCATTACCGCGATGGGCACTGGTGTTGGCGAGGATGAGTTCAATATTGAGAAGCTCCGCTATCACAAGGTAGTGATCATGACCGATGCGGATATCGACGGTGCCCATATCCGCACACTGCTGCTGACCTTCTTCTACCGCCAGATGAAGCAATTGATAGAGGACGGTTACATCTACCTGGCCCAGCCGCCGCTTTACAAGATAAAGAAAGGCCAGATGGAGAAATATCTGATGGATGATGAGGAACTCAATGCGTTCTTACTGGAGAACGTTATCAAGAGCATCTCGTTGAGCCATCGGCAGAACGGTCGCTTTAGCAAGATCGCCGCGGCCCGGCTGCCCGGGATGGTCGGCTTGTTGATGCGGTTATCACGGCTCGAGCGCAGGATTGCCAACCGTGAATTGGATATGCGGCGTTGCCTGGAGATATTTGGCGGCAAGAAAAAGAAACCGCTCTATCTTTACAGGAACGGAGAGGGGGCTGAATTCCTTTATAGTGAAAGCGAATATGAGGGATTAATGAATGGCGGCAAGAAGAAGCGTGCGGTGGGGAAGCAGACTAAAAAGAAGAAGACCCCGCGTAAGCTTCCGCCGCCGGAGCAAGAGGCGGATGGCGGGGCAACTTTCAGCGTTGTTCCCGTCAAGGAAGTAGCTGAGCTGCGTGAGTTGGAGACGCTGCTTAAGGAGTTCCGGGGATTGGCTATTGATATCGGTATGCTTTTGCCGGAGGAGGCGGCGGCTTTGCGGCAGCGCAAAGACAAGAAGAAAGCAGTGGCTTTTCGGCTGGAGAACAAGGAACAGGTCTTTGAGGCGGGATCGGCGCTCGAGCTGACCGAGAAGATCATTGAACTTAGCCGCCAGGGCGTTTATATCCAACGCTACAAGGGATTGGGTGAGATGAATCCGATCCAGCTTTGGGAGACCACCATGGACCCCGCTGTGCGGACATTGGTCCAGGTCAAGCTAGAGGATGCGGTGGCCGCCGAGAAAATGTTTAGCACGATGATGGGCAGTGCCGTGGACAAGCGAAAGAAATTCATAGAAGATAACGCGTTGTTGGTTGAAAATCTGGATGTCTGATTAGTCGCTTGTTGCTTGTTGCTGGTCGCTAGTGCCCCGCTATTTAGCACAAGCGACAGGAGACAAGAGACTAGTAACCGGCGACTAGCGACAGAGTGAAACTCACCGGAAACGAAATGAGGAGCGGCTAGTTCCATGAAAGATAAAGATATTATTAAAGATACCGTAAAAGAAAAAATAATACCGGTCAATGTAGAAGACGAGATGCGTGATTCTTATATGCTCTACGCTATGAGCGTTATAAAGTCGCGCGCGTTACCGGACGTGCGTGACGGGCTCAAACCGGTGCAGCGGCGTATCTTGATGGGCATGCACGACCTCAATCTTTACTACGGTCAGCCTTATCGTAAGTCCGCCAAGATAACCGGTGACGTATCAGGTAACTACCATCCGCACGGCTCACAAGTGATCTATCCCACCTTGGTGCGTATGGCGCAGGGCTTTGCCAACCGGCACCCCTTGGTGGATGGCCAGGGCAATTTTGGCTCGGTCGATGGCGACCCGCCGGCCGCGGAAAGATATACCGAAGCCCGTTTCGCCGAGATCGCCAGCGAGATGTTGCGCGATATCAAGAAACAGACGGTGGACTTCGTTGATAACTACGATGGGTCACGCCAGGAACCGGTCGTAATGCCGGCGGCGATACCGCATTTGCTGGTCAATGGCGCCACCGGTATCGCGGTAGGTATGGCGACGAATATTCCGCCGCATAACCTGGGTGAAGTTATCGACGGTGTGGTTATGGTGATCGATAATCCGGCCTGTGATGTGGCTGATCTTTGCCAGGTAATAAAAGGGCCGGATTTCCCCACCGGGGCTTTTTGCTCTAGCCCCGAGGCTATCAAGGCTTACTACAAGACCGGCCGCGGCAGTGTGGTGATGAAAGCGAAGATGGGAATAGAAGAAATGAAGGGGGGGCGGGAAAGACTGATCATCAGCGAATTGCCCTATGCGGTGAACAAGAGCAGTCTGGTCGAACAGATCGCGAGTCTGGTGCGGGAAAAACGATTGGAGGGGATTAGTGACCTGCGTGATGAATCTGATAAGGAAGGGATGCGTGTAGTTATCGAACTGCGCAAAGGTGAGAATGCCCAGGTGGTGTCTAATAATCTCTTCCGGTATACCCAGCTGCGATCGAGTTATAACATCATCATGCTGGCGCTGACCAATAACCGGCCGCGGGTGATGGATATCAGGGAGATACTCGGGCATTACTTGGACCATCGCTTTGAGGTGTTAACGCGGCGCACCAGATACGAACTGGCTCAGGCGGAGCAACGGGCCCATATCCTCGAGGGATATAAGATAGCGGTCAAAAACCTTGATGCTGTGGTCAAGTTGATTCGCGCCTCCAGAAATCGGGCGGAGGCGATGGAAAAGCTTGCCGAACGTTTTAAACTCACCCAGGTGCAGGCCCAGGCTATTGTGGACATGCGTCTGCATCAGTTGACCTCAATGGAGGTGAAGGCGCTGGAGCAGGAGTACCTGGAGCTGATCAAGAATATCGAGCGTTTGCGTTCGCTGTTGGCCAGCCGCAGCCAGATGATGGGGTTGATAAAAGAGGATTTGCTGCGCATCAAGGAAAAATATGCCGACGAGCGGCGTACCGTCATTGTCGAGAAGGAGGAGGAGGTGTCCACCCAGGATTTGATCGTCGACGAGGTGCAGGTAGTGTCCGTTTCGCACCAGGGTTACATCAAACGGACTGCGTTGGAGGTCTATCGGCGCCAGAAACGCGGTGGCAAAGGGAGCGGCACCGGCGAGAGTGGCCGGGACGATTTTATTGAGCATCTCTTTCTGGCCAGCACACATAGCTACATGCTTGTCTTTAGCGACCTGGGCAAGGCCTACTGGGTAAAGGTATATGAGTTGCCCGAGGGAGGTCGCTACACCAGGGGCAAGGCTATTGTTAACCTGATTAATATCGGCAAGCAGGAAAAAATAACCGCTGTGGTCCCGGTGCGTGATCTCACTGATGATAAGAGTTACCTGTTGATGGCTACCGAGAGGGGGTACGTAAAACGATGTCTGGTTTCGGATTTTAGTAATCCGCGCCGCAACGGAATTATCGCTATCAGTTTAGAGAAGGAGGACAAGCTGATACGTGTCAGGTATACCTTGGGCAAGGAGGAAGCGGTTATAGCGACTGCCAAGGGCAAGGCCATTCGCTTCCTGCAGGATGAGGTGCGCTGTATGGGACGTTCCGGTAGAGGGGTGCGCGGCATCAAATTAGCGGCGGGGGATAAGGTGGTTAGCCTGGCTTTGACGGATAAACGGGGGTCGGCGCTGCTCACGGTTTGCGAACGGGGCTATGGCAAACGGACCAAGTTTGCCAGCTACCGTGTGCAAAGTCGTGGCGGCAAGGGAATTACCAACGCGGTGATAACTGAGCGGAACGGTCAGGTGGTCGCAGCGTTGGCGATCGACGATAATGATGAGCTGATTATTATGGCCCAGTCGGGTATGAGCATTCGTGAGGCCGCCAAGGAGATTAAGCTTTCGGGCAGGAGTACCCAGGGGGTGCGTTTGATTAAATTGAAACCGGACGATAAGATTGTTGCAGTGGCCAAGGTGGCGAAGGAAGAAAATTGAACTTGTGAATAGTTGGTTGTGATTGAATAATAGTGAGTTATACTAGATGTGCGCTAGATGATTAACTGGTTTATGAGGATAATTAACCGATGAGAATGCGCGCGAAATTAACATTAGCGTTGTTGTTTTTGGCCGCGTTGCCCATCTTTATCGTTTTGGTTATCAACTTGCGTCATGTTCTGCGCTTTGAGCAGGAGATGACGCTAAAGATGGAGAATAAGCTGGAGGAGCGTAACCGGGCATTGCGGGGAA
Organism: candidate division FCPU426 bacterium; assembly: GCA_030621225.1. Classification (GTDB taxonomy): domain Bacteria; phylum Oederibacteriota; class JAUXIB01; order JAUXIB01; family JAUXIB01; genus JAUXIB01. The sequence continues at coordinate 17,026 of JAUXIB010000002.1, read as the reverse complement.
GAGGTCAGGTTAACCAGCGGCTTGCCGGCAAGACGGCTTTTAACATCAATAAGCGCTTCGCTGAAATAGAACGGGAATTACGCCGTCTGGGGAAAAAGAAACACGTCATCGGTACTATGAATATCAAGGAGCAGGAGGCGTTGCTCAAGAAGTTCGTAGTAAACAATCCGGAGACAACCCGTCTCGAGGTGGTAAATAGCAAGGGTACGCTGATAAATCTTTATCCCTTGGATAAGAAGCGCCTGAAAGCGAGAGACAATCTGGCTGATACGTTGGGATTCCGCCGTCTCTATGAGGGTGGCTGGGGTAAAGCGTTGGGAGAGGTGCACCAGGCGCCGCGGGGATCGGAAGCGGCGTATCTGGTCGGCATCACCAAAAAAGGAAAACGTTTTGCCTTGCGTGCCGTTATCAATTTGCAGTCTTTCCTAACCAAGGTTAAGGCCGAGGATGGCGGCAAGGCGTTTCTTGTCAACCGCGAGAAATTCTATATCGCTCACCAGGATAAAAAGCTGATTTTCAAGCCTTTCAATCAGGATGATCTACCCTATCTAAGTGACGTGATGACCGATTTGGCGGCGAAGGTGGCCGGATACCGAGTGACTTATTACCAGGGGAATACCTGTGTCATTTCATATTCCCCCTTGAAGGTTGCTGACTGGGGGGTGGGGATACTGGTCCCGGTGGAGGAGGGGCCAGCGTCGGTGAAACGGCTACCTTTTTACCGTCAATTCCTGACAAGGCAGGCCCTGGCCATTCCCCTACTGTTTTTGCTGGTGATATTATTCATCGTGCCGTTCGTGTCTCTCTGGGGGACGCGTCCTTACCAGGAGCTCGGCCGCAGGCTCAAAGAGGCGCGCGTCGGGGGAACTGATTTAGAGGAGCAAGCGGAGGGTGAATTGGGAGAACTCCTGGGGGACATTCAGGGGCTACTAACCTCAACGCGCCAGGGAATGGAAAAAGACCTGGCAGAGCTAGCGGGAAGCGAAGCGGCGGTTGGCATTGGCGCGGGGGATGTAGAGTTGCAGCAGGAACTGGAAAAACACCGGGAGAGATTGGAGGAGAAACTGAAGGAGCTGGATGCTTTGCGGGTGGTTTCGGAGACTTTGCGTCAGGACAAGAAAAAGTCTGAGGAAAAAGTCGTTGGTTTACAGGGTGAATTAGAAAAATTACGTCGCTCGGGTGGTGAAACAAAAGGGGCTGCGAAGTTGAAAGACAGTGCTGTAGTTGAAATAATGGGCGATATGGACAGCGTGCTGGGCGAATTGAAGGAGTTCCTTAATAATTCGCTTGGTGCGGAGGAGGCGACACCAGAGGAGCGGAGTCGTATTCTGAGTGAGCTGGTAGGCAAGAGTGCCGGGCTGGAAAAATTGGTTAGCGAGGTGCAAGAATATTGCTCTCTGGAAACACTGGGCGTCAGAAAAAAAGAAGATCTGAACGAAATAATGGGCGGCGTTATTTTAGACGCAGGGGCACAGGCGGAGGCCAGAGGGATCGACAACGAACAGAATCTTGTTGAGGAAAAACTGGAGGCGGAGGTGGATAAGGGTAAGCTAGCCCACGCACTGCGCCTGATGTTCGAGGCTGGGGTCAGAGCATCCGCCGCTTCTGGGAATATTATTTTCAGCAGTGCCAGAGAAGAAGATAACGCTGTTTTACGGGCGCGTTTCTTTGGGATACAGCCGGCGGACGGGCTGGAGCAAAGTATTTTTCATGACTACCAGGGGCAGGAGAGCGTGTTTGCCGGTAGTGGATTGATGCTGCCTATGGCCAGGATGATAATAGAAGCCCACGGTGGTGGAGCCGTAGTTGAGGCGCCTACTGGAGGCGGGGTGGAATTTGTGATTACTTTACCGCTGGCTGATATGCAGTCCAAAACAGCGGTGGGCGTTGATCCTCAGGAACCGTTAACTTCTGAGCCGATGGCGGAGGCGGCTCCGGCTGTCAGTATTCCCGGGATGGAGGAGATAGCCAGGGGGATTGCTGGCGATGATGCTGATGCCGGAAAAGAAAGGCCGTCGCCGGACCAAGTGGAGATATTGGATATCAACCCGCCGGTCGGGGAAGCGACCGGTATGGCGCCCGCGGGCTTTCAGACAACGACGTTGCTCGATATGGGTGAGGTGGAAGCAACACCTGCGGCGGCAGCGGAAAGTATGCCTGGTCTGGATACTCTATCGGTGGCTCCTGAGTCGACTGGAGAGGAAACCTCTCCTTTGGCTGACATAGAGACCCCTGTAGTGTCCGATGGGCAGGAAGGTTTGCAGGAGTCGGTAGATACCGTGCTTGATGTTGGTAACGATGGCGGTGATTTAGAGGCGGCAATTGCCGAGGCAACGGAGGCGATCGTGCCGACCGGGGAGACGCCGGAGGTTGGCGAGACTACTGCTGGAAAAACTGAGTCTGTTTTTGATCCGGCCGCGTTTGAGCAGCCCAGCGAGGTGGGAACAGTGGAGACGGTGGTGGAAACGCCGGAAGCTGTCGCTACCCAGGAGGGAGACGGGGCATCGGCTTTTGATCCGGCTGCTTTTGCTCAGTCCGCGGAGGTGGATGACATTGGTTTTAATGCGGCTGCCTTTGAGGACCCCGGCGAGCCTCCGGAGGTTTCGGAAGCCCCTATTTCCAGCGCTGTTCCTGAGCCTGCCGAACCGCAGTCTGATGCGTCACCATCAACCAAAGACGAGGACGGCAAATCCGGCGGTTTGGATTTTTCGGCTTTTGAGTAGCCAGGTCGCCTTCATGTTTCATACTTCTTACTTCTTTTTATCTCTCCATTGTTTTGTATGGCGTGGGCCTGAATCTTCTTGTCGAGGGGTTTTGCTGTACTCTGTCTGCGCTACGAGACGATTGACCGCACACCGCTTCTATGTTACGATGGCGCCTTGAATTCAAAGGAACCAATGTACAAAAAAGTAGAAAGCTGGGTTGATCTGCCCAAGCTGGAAAACGATATTCTCAAGTTCTGGAAGGACAACAAGTCCTTCGATAAACTACGCGAGATAAACCAGGGCAAGCAGTCCTGGTCTTTCCTCGATGGGCCAATTACTGCCAATAACCCGATGGGGGTGCACCATGCCTGGGGACGTTCGTTGAAAGACGCTTTCCAGCGTTACTGGGCGATGAACCGCCGCGAATTACGCTATCAGAATGGCTTTGATTGCCAGGGGCTCTGGGTAGAGGTGGAGGTAGAAAAGGAGCTTGGTTTTAAGAGCAAGAAGGATATCGAGAAGTATGGTGTCGATAAGTTCGTTGAGCAGTGCAAACAGCGAGTCGATAAATACTCTAAGATCCAGACTGAGCAGTCGGTGCGACTTGGTACTTGGATGGACTGGGACAATTCATATTTCACGATGGCGGACAGTAACAACTATGCCATTTGGAGTTTTTTGAAGAAGTGCCACGAAGAGGGGCATATCTACAAGGGACACGATGTGATGCCCTGGTGTCCGCGCTGTGGTACGGGGATCTCTCAGCACGAGATGACCGAGGGCTACAAAGAGATCAAGAGTCCCTCAATGTTTGTGCGTTTCCCATTGCTGGAGGAAGCGGGGACTTCGCTATTGGTCTGGACGACAACCCCCTGGACGCTTACCTCGAATGTCGCGGCGGCCGTGCATCCGAAAAATGATTACGTTAAGGTTGAACAGAACGGAGAGAAGCTGATCCTGGCTAAGAAGTTGGCGAAGAAGGTGCTGAAGCCTGGCGGAGAGTTCAAGGTTATCGAGGAGTTCAAAGGTCAGAAGTTGATGGATGATGCGGTTGCGTATGATGGACCATTTGATGAGTTGACGACTCCAAATATATGGTTCAAAATGAAGTCCTCGGGTGGAGCGAGGTACAGTCCAAGACATAAAGTCATTCCGTGGGACGAAGTGAGCGAGGATGAAGGTACCGGCATCGTGCATATCGCGCCGGGCTGCGGTAAAGAGGATTATGAGTTAGGTCAGAAACATGATTTAATCTCGATCGTGCCGATAGATGAGGCGGGTAACTTTGTTGATGGCTTCGGCAAGTATATCGGCAAGAACGCGCATGATGTTGCTGATGAGATCAAGCAAGACCTGAAGGATAAGAAACGTCTCTATCACTCTGATAAATACCCGCACAGTTATCCGCACTGTTGGCGCTGTGGCACCGAATTGCTCTTCCGCCTGGTAGACGAGTGGTTTATTTCCATGGACTGGCGCCAGAAGATAGCGGATGTCGCTAAGCAGGTCAACTGGATACCATCCTACGGTAAAGAACTGGAGTTGGACTGGCTCAAGAATATGCGCGACTGGATGATTTCCAAGAAACGTTACTGGGGGTTGGCCCTGCCGATCTGGGTGTGTGATAAGTGTACTGACCCTAACGTACCTCGTTCTGGGTTTCAGGTTATTGGCAGTATTGAAGAACTAGAGAAGAAGGCGATCAGCGGCTGGGATAAGTTAGCGGGGAAGACGCCGCACCGTCCCTGGATAGATGAGGTAGTCATTAAATGCGATAAGTGTGGTGGCGAAGCGCGACGCATCCCGGATGTAGGTAACCCCTGGCTGGATGCCGGCATTGTCACTTACTCTACGGTCAAATATTTTGAGGACAGGGAATACTGGAAGAAATGGATGCCCGCTGACTTGATCCTGGAAAGTTTCCCGGGACAATTCCGCAACTGGTTCTACGCCTTGCTGGCGATGAGTACGATGATGGAGAATATCCCTCCCGCCAAGAACCTGGTCGGCTACGCCCTGATGCGCGACGAGAAGGGTGAGGAGATGCACAAGTCCAAGGGCAACGCTGTCTGGTTCGATGAGGCGGCCGAGAAGGTAGGCGTTGACGTATTACGCTGGCTGTTTAGCGCGCACGAGATGACCAGCAACTTGAATTTTGGCTATAACCTGGCCAAGGAGGTGCGTGGCCGTTTCTTTAATACGCTCTGGAACTGCTACGCCTTTTACGCCAATTACGCCCGCTTGAACGAGTTCAAGCCGCCGGCGAAGCCTACGCCGCTTGATAAGCGGACTGATTTTGACCGCTGGATTATCTCTAAGTTGCAATTGACGCTGGCAGAGGCGCGCAAGGGGATGGAAGAATATAATACGCGCAAGGTATGCGCTGAACTGGAGGGGTTCTTTGAGGACCTTTCGAATTGGTACATCCGGCATTGTCGTCGGCGTTTCTGGAAGGTAGAGGATGAAGCTGACTGTGACATCGCCCAGGAAACACTTTATGAGTGTTTGGCAACGGTCAGTAAGGCACTGGCGCCGATAATGCCATTTGTATCCGAAGAGATCTATCAGAATATCGTGCGTGGTTGGGATGACAAAGCTCCGGAGAGTGTGCACCACACTGAATATCCGAGCCCGGATATGAAGCTGGTGGATAAGCAGCTATATGATGACATGGAATACCTGGTGCGCTTGACCAGCCTGGCCCTTTCCGCGCGCGAGCGCTCAAAGATAAAAGTACGCCAGCCCTTGAGCCGCCTGATCGTTTGCCCCGTTGATAAGCGGGGGGTGGCCGCCGTGAAGAGGTTCAGTAAGCTATTGATGGACGATTTGAACGTCAAGGTCGTAGAGATCAAAGAACCGGGCATGGCGAACGAACTGGAATGGACGGTGAAACCGGACTTCAAGGCGTTGGGCGAGAAGTTCGGCGAAAAGAAGAAGCAGGTGATCGAGTACATCAAGCTCAACGGCGAGAACTTCGTGGCGGCCAAACGCAAGGGCGAAACGGCTTTCGAGTTGGAAGTTGACGGTGAGAAGCTCAAGCTGGACGAGGGGGACCTGATCTTCGAATCGGCCAGCCCCGAGGGATGGTATATCGCTGAGGAGAAGAGTGGCTGGGTCGCGCTGGACTTGGCCATCAGCGAGGAGTTGGCGATCGAGGGGTTGATGCGTGACCTGCTGCGTAAGCTGCAGGTGCAGCGCAAGGAGGTAGGCCTGGAAATTGAAGACCGCATACACCTTACCTATGATACCAAGGACGAAAAGCTTTTACAGGCGATCGATAAGTACCATGACTACCTGAAGAGCGAGCTGCTTTGTCTGGAGCTGAAGCAGGATACCCCCTCTGCCAAGGCCGGCGTCGTTAAGGTCGCTGGCGTCGAGATCCGCGTTGATATTGAGAAAGCCTGATGTGCGTACAGCGTATAGCGTATAGCGTACAGAGTTGCGCGATACGAACCAATGAGTGCTAAAAAACAAAGACCTGCAATAATAACTCGCAGTCGTTTGGTCAAGGACCTTAAGGGACTTGGACTTCGCTCTGGTCAAATGGTCATGCTGCATGTTTCGGTTAAATCCATCGGTTGGATCGTTGGCGGGCCTGATGTGGTCATCCAGGCGATTCTTGATGTTCTTGGGCCGAAAGGTACGTTGATGATGTATGTCTGCTGGGAGGGGGATACTTACTTATTAGATCAATGGCCAAGAGAGAAGAGAGCAGCTTATTTGTTGGAATGCCCTCCTTTTGATCCCGCCAGATCCAGAGCTTTCCGCGAATGGAGTATATTGACGGAATACTTGCGTACCTGGCCCGGTGCTTATCGCAGCAGTAATCCGGAAGCGTCAATGGCCGCGGTAGGAGCTAAAGCCAAGTGGTTAACCAAAGGCCATCCCTTGAATTATGGTTGCGGTCCTGGATCGCCCTTGGAAAAATTATATCAGTCAGCAGGAAAGGTTTTGTTGCTTGGTGCGTCCCTGGACACCATTACTTTACTTCATTACGCCGAGCACATGGCTGACTTACCGGACAAGAAGATCGTTCGTTACAAGGTCCCGTTAAAACGCAAGGGCAGGCGTGTTTGGCTTGAAGTAGAGGAGTTTAACACAGACAGTGGTATTGTTGAGGGCGCGGATGGCGGGGAGTACTTTCCGAAAATAGCGCGTCAGTTTATTAAGTCCAGCCGGGGTCGTTCCGGCAAAGTTGGTATGGCCAAGTCATATCTCTTTGATGCTAAATCTTTGGTTGACGTCGGTGTGAAATGGATGGAGAAAAATTTTTCTTGAGTGCCGGGACGGCCAACTAGATACTAGATACGAGATACTAAATACCAATGACGGGTGACCCTACTTCGCTGAAGCTTCGTAGGGTAAACTGACGACTAGCAACGAGACAATGTCCAAAGAATCCTTCCCAGGCAAGCTGGAAAAGATCTCCGATTATAAATACCAGATACCACAATCCTACATGGACGGCATGCGTGTGCCGGGGCTGATCGTTGCCGATGACGAGATAGCCGATACCCTTCGTGCTGAGATGACGCCGCAGCAGGTGGCGAACGTAGCCTGCCTGCCCGGTATCGTCAAATACGCGCTGGCCATGCCTGACATTCACTGGGGGTATGGATTCCCTATCGGCGGCGTGGCGGCTGTCGATGTGAACGCGGCGGGGGTTATCTCCCCCGGTGGGGTGGGTTATGATATTAATTGCGGCGTGCGTTTGCTGCGTAGCGATCTGGAAGCGCGGCAGGTGGCGGGAAGGATCAAGGAATTAGTGTACGAACTCAGTCGCGCCGTTCCCGCCGGGGTAGGGGTCAAGGGGCGCTTGCGTCTGGGGGCGGGCGAGCTGGAAAAGGTGTTAAAGCAGGGGGTGCGCTGGGCGGTGCAGCAAGGCTATGGATTGGAAGCGGACATAGAGCGCTGTGAGGAGAACGGCTGTTACCGGGCGGCTAACCCTGCGGCAGTATCACCACGCGCCCTGGAACGGGGCGCGCCCCAGTTGGGTACGCTGGGAGCAGGCAATCACTTTTTGGAGATCCAGGAGGTGGTGGAAGTAGTAGATGACGAGATTGCCGGCAAGTGGGGACTGTTTGCGGGACAAATGGTGGTAATGGTGCATTCCGGTTCCCGTGGGCTAGGGCATCAGGTTTGCCAGGATTACCTGCGTGAGTTCGGCCGGGCGATGGGCCGCCATGGTATAACCGTGCCCGACCGCCAGCTAGTCTGCGCGCCCTTTGACAGCGAGCAAGGGCAACGCTACTTTGGCGCAATGGCCGCGGCCGCCAATTACGGTTGGGCGAACCGTCAGCTGATCACCCACTGGGTAAGGGAGCGGTTGGAGGATTTTTTCGGCGCGGACGACGATCAACTGGGACTGTCCCTGGTGTATGATAATTCTCACAACGTCGCCAAGTTGGAGCAGCACGAGCTGGACGGTAAATGCCAGGAGCTGCTGGTTCACCGCAAGGGGGCAACGCGTGTTTTTCCGGCAGGCCATCCGGATCTGCCGCCGGACCTGAAGGGTACCGGGCAACCGGTATCGATCCCGGGCAGTATGGGTACTGCTTCCTATCTGGTGGTCGGCAGTGAGCTGGCGGCACGCGAGACCTTTTGCTCCGCATCGCACGGCGCCGGCCGTGCCATCAGCCGCGGTGAAGCCAGACGCCGCGCCGGCGGCAGAAGGATCAGCGATGAGTTGGCGGCACAGGGAATTCATGTTCGCGCCAAAGAGGGCGGCACCCTGGCCGAAGAAATGCCGGAAGCCTACAAGGACATCAACCAGGTTATAAACGTTTTGACCGGGTCCGGCCTTTGTCGGGTAATTGCCCGCATGCGCCCCCTGGGCGTAGTCAAAGGCTAAGTGACACTCTAAGTGACAGGCATGGTGACAGGCATAGTGACAGTCACCGTGACTGTCACTATTTTATATTTTTTTGTTCCAAAAGGCCCATTTTTGTCAGGGGTGGATGCTAGGATAGGAGTATAAAAGAAAGGAGGTAGGTAATGCCAAGAGTAGCAAGGGAAGTCGTGAAAGATTTGCCGTACCACATTACCCAAAGAGGGAATCATGGGCAACAGGTATTTGTTGACGACAGTGACAGGAGGCTATACCTTTCTTGGATCGCAAAGTATGGTCAAAAATACGGTTTAACGATTTTTGCCTACTGTTTGATGAGTAATCATATCCATCTTTTGGTGGTGCCGAAAAAAACAGATGCATTGGCGAGGACTTTTCATATTATAAATACAATGCACGCGCGCAATATTAATGAGAAGAAACAGCTAAAAGGAAGGCTCTGGGAGGAAAGATATTACTCTTGTGTTTTGAATGAGCGTCATCTGGTGGCTGCAGCGAAGTATATTGAAAGGAATCCGGTGAGGGCAAGACTGGTGAACTGTCCCTGGGATTGGGGCTGGTCTAGCGCCAAAGCTCATGTTAGCAACGTAAAAGCGGATATAGATCTGGGGGATCTATATGAACTTTTGGGAATGTCCAAAGAATGCTGGAGAGAATATGTAATGTCTGAAGATAATTCTGAGATTGTGGGCGAGATAAGGCGGAATACCCGCAAGACAAAGTGTAAGGCAGGTGAAGATACGGAGGGATATGTTAAGCCTAAAAGAGAGAATAAAAGCATATATGTGTTTTAGCTTTGGTGGAAAGTGACAGGCATGGTGACAGGCATACTGACAGTCACCGTGACTGTCACTTATAAATAAGGTGGTCCGGGAAGTATTTTTTTATATATTAGTTGAAAATAATTAAATTAATTAATTAATACTTGACATATAATTAATATATATTAGAATGAGGTTGAATAAGTTAAGGGAGGTGGCAAGATGGATTGGCAAAAGCTGACGGAATTGACTGCTGGAAAAGAGATGGTGGTAGAGCGTGTGAGGCTAGTTGAATCCGGGCTGAAGATAGAGGGGGATATTGAGCTTCCGCCGCTTGCTCGTCTACCGATGGAGGAGCAGATCTTCGTGGCGGCTTTTATCAAGAGTCATGGTTCCATCAAGCAAATGGAGAAGCTGTTCGGCATAAGTTACCCATCTGTGAAGAATCGCTTGAATCGTATCTCAGAGAATTTTGACTTCATTGAGGTGAATAAAGGGACATCGGCCGCCGAGGTCTTGGACCGCCTGGAGCAAGGTGAAATATCCGCCCAGCAAGCGATCGAGGAGTTGCAAGAATGATGCCCCATCCTGTTTATGGGCAGTGATTTAAAATTATTTTTATCGGTATCATGAAAGGAGCGGGGAATGAGCGAGGAAAGAAAGAAGATCCTGGAGATGCTGGCTGGAGGAAAGATTACCGCGGAAGAGGCAGGGAAGCTATTAGATGCTCTGGGGAATGAGGCTGCCAGCGATGTTCTGCCGCAGGCCAAGAAGGCTCCGCCAAAACATCTGTGCGTGAGGGTGGATGAGCCGTCGGGGGAAAAGGTGAACATTCGCATTCCGATCAGGATGCTGAAGGCCGGTATGAAGCTTGGCTCTCTTTTGCCGGAAAGCGCGAAGGAAAAAGTGGCCAGCGCGATGCGCGGCAAGGGGATAGACTTCGATATAAGGAATGCTAACGCGGAGAATATTGATGACCTGGTGGAGGCCTTTAGCGACCTGCGCGTGGATGTAGATAGCGGTGGGGGTGATAAGGTGAACATCTTTGTGGAGTAAAAGGTTGACATTATATTCTGACATGTTATAATACTGACCAGTCAGTATTGTAAATATAATCATTGATATGGTGCGAGTCGACAAGAAACAGCAAATAATGAAGGCGGCGGAGGAACTCTTCGCGGGCTGCCGTTACCATGAGCTGACCATTGACGAGATAGCCAAGCTGGCCAAGGTGGGCAAGGGTACGGTCTACCGCTATTTCAGGGACAAGGAAGACTTGTTCCTGCAGACGGCCGGTTGGGGCTTCGATGAGCTATGCAGCGCGCTGGAGCTAGGGGTGCCCAAGGGCGCGCCTTTCGAAGAGACACTGCTTCGGGCTTGCGAGGAGATGGGGGGGTTCTTCAGTAAGCGTTGGAAGCTGCTGCGGATGATGCAGGAACTGGAACAACGTGGAGGTCTGAGCAAGTTATCAAAGGGTTACATGCGGCAAGGTGGGGAACGGCTGCAGTCGGCGATCGCCGGAATAATGAAGCAAGGCCAGCAGGAGGGCCGATTGCGCAAGGATGTAAAGCCGAATGTTCTGGCGGCATTATTTCGTGGCTTGTTGCGGCCACAAAGTCCGGTGATGTGGCAGATGGAACGCAAGAAGCGTTACGCCCTAGTGGTAGAGACATTCTGCCGGGGTGCTGGAATGAAACGCTAAGTGACAGGCATGGTGACAGGCATAGTGACAGTCACCGTGACTGTCACTGAGAAGAAGTGGGGAAAGAAATGAGGAACGGTCTAATAATACTGTTGTTAATACTGTTACTGCCGGCGCAGCCTGGCCTGGCGACCGGTCGTATGGCTTTTGACGCTGGTGGCGGCGGGGCCATCTATCAGCAGGGGCATTTGCGCGAATCGCTCGAGTTGATCAATTTATATTTAGAGGCCGATGAGGCGCGGCGCATCGGTGTTTTTACGGGAAGCGGGCTCTCGCTGCAGGGAAGGCTCCGCATTTGGCGCGGTTTTTGGATCTGCATCGGTTTAGAGGACCAGCGGGGCGGTAGACGGGCCGATGGTGTGCTGGAGAAATCCAGCCTGGAACATGATTATAATCTGGACTACTCGTATCGTCTGCGACGGTGGGGATTTGGTTTGCGTGCCGAGCAGGTAGTGCTGTCCTGTTTCCGCACCTATTTTCAGAGCCTGGTCGGGCCGGCCTGGCTCGGGCTGGATCGTCGTATGAGCGGCAGCCTGTTCACTGCTTTTCCCGCAGTGGCGGAATATGAAGGGAATTGCCTGGCTGGCGAGCTGCGCGGTGGCGCCAGGCTTATCGTTGGCCGGGGTATTTTTCTGGAGGCTGATTTTGGTTACCGTTACGCGGTTAGTGATGAGCTGCGCGATGCCGCTGGTGTTCGGGCCGAGGTATATGACTCGTCCTTTCAGCCTAGCGTGCCACTACGCATGGATTTCTCGGGATTCCTGGTCTCGTTCCGGGCCGGACTAGAGATATTTTGAAGGGACAACGGTAAATGATGATGACACGAGTAAAAATAATATTGCTGAGCGCGATATTGCTGACCTCAGCAGGAGGCCTGATGGCGCTAGAGATGGACTTGGACGAATGCATGCGCCGGGCGCTCGCTAATGACAAGGGGCTAAAGAAAGCGGAGTTGGACGTAGAGATAGCTAAGCAGGCGGGGATAAGCACCCGGGCCAGCTACTGGCCGAGCATGCGTCTTTCCTCGGGGTATACGCGCCGTCTGAGTGAGCGTTATATTTACGACCCGATCGCCCAAAAAAACCGCTACATCAACGTGGAGGACGATGCTTATAATCTGGGGGTCAGCGCCAGTCAGACGATCTTTCGTGGCGGTCGTAATATCAGCTCGGACCTACAATCGCGTCGCGACTTGTCCAAGGTAAGGTATAACATGCGGCGAGAACGTCAGAATGTGCTCTTCGGCGCCGAGGAGGCCTATCTAAAGGTTCTGGAATATGAGCAGCAGCTAATGGTGCGTCAGGATGGTTTCGAGCTGGCGCTGTCTACCAAGCGACTGGCCGAGTTGAATTTCAAGTCCGGTTTGGAGACCAAGAGCAACCTGGAGTTGAATCGGGTCGAGACGCGGGAGGCGGAGCTTTACCTGGCCCAGGCGGAATCAGACCTGGAGCTGGCGCGGGACCAACTGCGTGTGGTTATCGACGTGCCGGACGGCGAGGAGCTTAAGCTAGCCGGGGCAACGGACTACCGTGAAATTTGGCCGGAGGAGAAATGGTGTTTGGCGATGGCGCTTGAGAACCGGCCTGACTGGCTCTCGGCCCAGGCCGACCGGGATAAGACGCGCTACTCGTTTTTGAGCCAGCTAAGCAGTTGGCTGCCTAGCGTGACCGCTGACGGTAGTTACCGCTATTGGGCTGATGAGCTTCCTTTCGAGAAACCGAACTGGTCGGTGGGCGTATCGGCCAGCTATTCATTCTTTAGCGGCTGGTCGCGCGCTGCCGGTACGCGTACCGCCGAACTACGTTACCGGCGCAGCAAGCTGAACGTTGAGGAGTTAAGGGATAACATAACTATTGAGGTGCGCACTAACCTGGCCACTCTGGAGAACCTGCAGAAACGGGTAAAACTGGATAGGGAGATGGGCGAGGTGCGGCACAAGCAGATGGTGGTGACGCAGCTCAGCTACAAGAGCGGCAGGACGTCCTCCGGCAGCCTGCTGCGGGCGCGACAGCGGACCACCGATCAGGAATTGAAATATTGGCGCGCAGTTTTTAACGTGCGCCGGGCGCAGGCCCGCCTGGCACGATCACTGGGATTAGAAACGCCTGAGTTGATGAAACAATACTAAGGAGATATGATGATCAACAGATATCCAGTTACTGTCCGGTTTATCTTGGCGGCTTTTCTTGGCTTGGCGCTGGTAGGCTGCGATAAGAAAAAAGAGGAGGAGAGCTATAAGCAGACCACGGTCAAGCGAGGTGACCTGGTGCAAGAGGTATCGGTGCGCGGCAACCTAAGCTCGTTCACCGATGCCAAGGTTAAGAACCTGCAATCGACCAGCGTAGTGGTGGAGATTCTGGTTGAGGAGGGGGACAGGGTCAAGCGGGGTCACGTGCTAGCCAGGCTGTCCAGCAGCAACCGGGAGAACTTGATCAATACCGCCAAGATGAACCTGGAGTACCTGCGCCGTCAGCAGGTCGGCGAGGACGAGATCAAGCGCGCCGAGGAAGAACTGGTCTTCGCCACCGAGGAATACCAGATAGTGCCGGTGTTATCATCGGTTGACGGCTTTGTCTCCTCACGTCGTGTCAACGAGGGTGAGAACGTTAATAGTGGCGAGACGCTGTTTGTGCTGCGCGACCGGCTGATCGTCCGGTGTGACGTCAACGAGGCGGACATCGCCAAGGTAAAGGTGGGGCAAGAGGTGCAGGTGGTAGCTGACGCCTACCTGGACAAAAAGTTTAAAGCCAGGGTGTATTCCATCGCCAACTATGGTGAGAGCCAGCAGGCGGTGATCAACTTTACCGTCAAGTCAGAACTCGAGCAGCAGGCGCCGGAGCTGAAATTGGGTATGACCGCTGACGTGGATATCATCATCGAGCGGGCGGAAGACGTCTTGTACCTGCCAGTGGAGTATGTGCAGTTCGAGGCGGTGAAAGAGGAAGCTGGTAAGGGAAAGAGTGAAGAGGAGGAGGAAAAAGAGCGCAAGGGAGTGAAACGTAAGTCGGTTAGACGAAGAGACGCCTGGAGGACGGGGCCCGGGAAACGGGACTACAGCAAGGACCCGGAGTGGGAGAAGGAAGAAGGGATTAAGTTCGTGTTGAGCGGCGACGAGAAGAAGCCGGAACGGGTGGAGGTGGAGACGGGGTTCACCAATAACATCAAAGTGGCGATAACCAAGGGGCTGGACGAAGGGGTTACGGTCTACCTCAAGAAGAAAGAGAAGAAGAAGGAAGAATGGAAATGATTCTTCGCGGGGCGAAGAATCAGTAGTGGCGTCCCTCTGCGGGCGCCACCGCGCCCGGAGGGCGCGGGCGAGAGAAAGGTCTAATGGCCCGAAACGTAAAGAAGAAAAGCAACAACAAGAAGCCCCTGATAAAACTAAAAAACATCAGCAAGGTTTACAAGCTGGGCAAGGGCGTTAAGGTGCCGGCGCTTTGCAACGTCAGCCTGGAGATCAAGCGTGGCGAGATTCTGGCGATCATGGGCCAGTCGGGCTCGGGTAAGTCGACCCTGATGAATCTGCTCGGCTTTCTCGATCGTCCCAGTGGCGGGGAATACCTCTTGCATGGCGAGGACGTGAGCGGATTGAACGATAACCGCTTGGCCCATCTGCGCAACCGCGAGATCGGTTTCGTCTTCCAGAGCTACAACTTGCTGTCACGGGCTTCCGCGATCGAGAACGTGGAGTTGCCGCTGGTGTATGCCCGGGGCAAGGACCGCCGCCAAAAGGCCGTAGCTATGCTAACGCAGCTGGGCCTGGGCCAGCGGCTGGGGCATAAGCCGAGCGAGCTTTCCGGCGGCCAGCAGCAGCGGGTGGCCATTGCCCGGGCGCTGATCAATAATCCCTCGATTATTCTCGCCGACGAGCCGACCGGCAACTTGGACAGCAAAAGTGGTGGGGAGATAATGAAAATACTGACGGGGTTGAACAAAAAGGGCATAACCATCATTCTGGTTACGCACGAGGAGGATATTGCCGCCTACGCCGACCGGGTGATACGTTTTGTTGACGGTAAGATCATCTCAACGAAGTCTAATCGGCGCCAGCGGCATTGAGATAACGGGGTAAATATTAATCAGGTAAAAAAAATATGACATTTCTCTGGGAGAGTATAAAGATAGCGTTGCGCGGTTTGGTCAGCAATAAGATGCGCTCGCTCTTGACGGCGCTGGGTATCATCATCGGCGTTGGCGCGGTGATCGCCGCTGTCTCGATCGGCGAGGGAGCACAGGTGATGGTGGTGGAAGAATTCGATAAGATGGGCGGTCCGCGTTTGATATCCCTCAGCCGTCCCTGGGGTATGTATAAGGACGGACGCTGGCAGCGCAACCGGGAGTCTGAGTTCCTGATGATGGACGACGTGGAAATGATCAGGAATACCTGTGACCATGTTGAGACTGTGATACCACAGGTAAGCACTTGGCCGCGCGGCAGCGCCTCTTATCAGGGCAGGGAGACCACCGCTAACATTTCCGGCACTATCCCTGAGTATGCCCAGGTACGCAAGTGGCAGACGGTGCAAGGACGTTTCATCAACCAACTGGATGTAAACGAATCACTCAAGGTCTGTGTGATCGGCCACAAAATTTACGAGGATCTGTTTGTTGATCAGGAGGCGGTGGGCAAGGAACTGCGCCACAATGGACTGCGTTATACGATCATTGGTGTGATGAGCGAGATGGGTAGCGGCATGAAGTATATGACGGACGGCTTTGACTATAGCATGTTCGTTCCCTACACCACTGTTTTCAACTACAATCGCGTTGATCGGCGATTGGATTCTATTATCTGCCAGTCCACTGATTTTAAGGATAGCGAGTTGGCTATTGAGGAGATCAAGGCGGCGCTGGTGCTCGTGCATGGTTCGGCCGATTACTTCGAGGTATCATCCCCGGCCGAAGCCATGAAGGGGATAGAAAAAGTCACGCTAATAGTCAAACTGATGCTGGGCGGTATCGCTTCGATCGCGCTGATGGTGGGCGGCATCGGTATTATGAACATTATGCTGGTCTCGGTTACCGAGCGCACGCGTGAGATAGGTATCCGTAAGGCGGTCGGGGCCAGGCGGCGCGACATCCTGGGCCAGTTCCTGATCGAGGCGGTAACCTTGAGCATCTCGGGCGGCTTTCTGGGCATACTGTTTGGGGTCGGCCTAGGCAAGCTGATCGGCGTAGCCATCTCCAAGGGATGGGACCAGATAGACAACTGGCCCTCGGTTGTCTCGCCGGAGTCGGTGATCGTCGCTACCGTGTTTGCTGCCGTGGTGGGAATTATCTTCGGCGTCTATCCCGCGATGAAGGCGGCGAAATTGGATCCGGTGGAAGCACTTCGGTATGAATGAGTACCAGTCGCTGGTCTCTGGTCTCTAGTCGCTGGTGCATACGGGCGTACACACTAGCGACGAGCGACGAGCGACAAGCAACAACGGTCGTAGCTACAAGTTTTTCTTCAGAGTCACGTTCTGGATAGAACGCTCGGTGAATTTCTTTTCGATGAACTTGTAGACGTCAGGGTGTTTACTGAGGATACTGTAGAAGTTTTTCTTGTTGAGCGTGTAGATCACTGTATCCATGTCTACCATCACGGTGGCGCTACGCGGTTCGTTGGTGAGTAAGGCCATTTCGCCGAAATATTTTCCGTCCATCAGTTCGGCGACCATCAGTTTCTTTTCCCCCTTGAGGATCCATACCGAGACCTTGCCGGAAGAGATAAGGAAAAACTCATCGCCGTTCTTCCCCTGTTCGATGACCATATCGCCCCTTTTATAAGCGCGCTCCTGCATCAGGGGGATAAGTTCCATCAGTATATCGGGGTCTACCTCCCGCAGGAAGTCTACCTCTGCGACAAGTTTTAAAAGTTTTTCCATATCCATATTTCCACGATAGTACACCACGTCGACGGCACTGTCAATTGTAATTGAAAAAAAAGGGGCGCAATGATAGACTAGCGGCGCGTAGGATGTCTTGGTAAGTTTTTTTAGTGACCATTTAGTCGAATCCTCCGTGG